>NZ_JBQQCB010000017.1:0-155290 GCF_052246675.1 Nonomuraea sp. KM90
CCTTCTCGCCGCTCGTGGCCCTGCACTTCACGACCGCGTCGTGGCCGGACGAGGACGGCGCGCTGCTCGCGGTGGACTGCTCGGGCGCCCACCGGCTACTGCCGGAGCCGCTGCGCGCGTCGCTCGACGCCGAGGGCGCCCTGCTCTTCACCACGGAGATGCTCGCGGAGGTCGCCGCCGACCTGCCCTGCTTCGACCGGCTGGGCGGTGGCGGCCGCCCGTTCCTGGCGTTCTTCGAGCCGCCGTCGCTGGACGAGCGGGTGATCAACCAGTCGTCGGTGCTGTCGGTGTTCTCGGACCCGACGTTCCAGCTCGAGGAGTGGCTGGAGGAGCATCAGGAGCTCGGCCACCGATGGGTGATCCCGGCCGGGGTCAAGGCCGAGATCAGGCAGAAGCTGGACCAGGCGAACGTCACGGAGCGCGTCCTGCTCCCCGGGCTCGACGGGCTGGCCGACTGGCTGCGCCGCTACTACTCGCCGGACTCCATCGACGACGGGCAGGGCGGCGGCTCGATGACCGGCCGGTAGCCGTCGTAGTCGTCCCACGCGGAGTTCCCGGTCAGCTCCCGCCAGGTGGGCCAGGTACGGCGGGTCGCCTGGCGGACGAGCTCGCCGGGCACGCTGAACGGCGGCGCCTTCCGCGGCTTGACGAGCGCCTGGCCGACGATCGCGTCATGGAGCACGGCGGCGGCGTGCAGGCGGGGCAGCACCGCGTGGATCTCGTCGGCGTACCCGGGCGGGAGGGCGGGTTCGGCGGCCCCCAGGTCGAAGCCGGCGCCGGCCGTCACGAGCGCGATCTCGGGCCGCTTGCGCAGGGCGATCTCGGGGGACAGGTGCAGGGCGATCGCGTCCCAGACGACCTCCACCTTCTCGGGCGGCACGCCCTCGGCGGTGAGGAAGTCGGCGGCCAGGTCGGCGCCGTCGAGGTCGAAGCGCTGGTCGCCGTCGCCCGGCTCGCTGAGCCCGGTGTCGTGCAACACGCAGGCCAGGAACAGCAGCTCGTCGTCGTAGTCACGGCCGGGCCGCAGGTCCTGCCGCTCGCCGATCAGGCGCCCGTAGAGATAGGTGCGCATGCTGTGGTTGAAGATCGCGGGCTCTTCCAGGTCGCGGGCGAAGCGCGTCGCGTTCCGGGTCAGGTCGTTCCAGGGGAACGGGAGGCTGCCGTACAACGCCGTCACGCCCCTTCCGCCGCGCCGGGGCGGACGATCATCAGCACGACGACCACCGTCCACACCACGTTGTAGCCGCCCGCGAGCATGGACAGGGTGCGCAGCGGCGCGCGGTCGCCGGGCGTGGCGAGGGCGTCGCGCTGGCGCGGGTGGATCTGCACCGCCAGCAGCAGGCCCGCCGCCGCGGTGAGGACCATGGCGAGGACGACCCAGATCTCACCGGTACGGCCCTGCGCGAAGGCCAGCACGATCCCGGCGGCGGGCACGACGAGCCCGGCCAGGCTGTAGCCACGCGTGATGCGGTGCAACGCCACGGCCACGGCCCGGCTACGCCCTTCCTGGGCGGCCGCGTCCCCGTCCGCGCCCGCGGCGATCGGCACGTATCGCGGGAACAGGCTCGTGGCGACGGCCGAGCCGCCCACGAACACGATGCCGGCGACCACGTGGATCGACAGCAGCAAGTGCTCCATGTGTTCCTCCTCCAACCTTCAGGTGGCCTGAAGCGTAGCACGCACCTTCAGGCATGCTGAAGGCATGGCGCGATCTGTGGGGTAGCGGTCGTTGACGCCATCGCCCGGCGGCCAGCAGGGTGAAGGGGTGAACCAGCGCCGCGTCGTCTTCGTCGTCTTCGAGGGCTTCCAGTCCCTCGACCTGACCGGCCCGTACGAGGTGTTCCAGCAGGCCGGCAGGCTGGCGGGCGGCTACGCCTGCGAGATCGTGGCCCCGTCCCCGGGCCTCGTCCACACGGGCAGCGGCCTGCCCGTGCACGCCGGTCACGGCATCGCCACGCTGTCCCCGGAGGGCGTGGACACGCTGGTCGTCGCCGGCGGCACCGGCGTCTACGAGGCCAGGAACGACCCCAGGCTGACCGCCTGGGTCGCCGCCGCCGGCGCCGGGGCCCGCCGGGTCACCTCCGTCTGCAGCGGGGCCTTCCTGCTGGCCGCGGCCGGGCTGCTCGACGGCCGCCGGGTCACCACGCACTGGGCGCGCGTCGACCAGCTCGCCCGGGAGCACCCCGGCGTGACGGTCGACGGCGATCCGATCTTCGTCAGGGACGGGCGCGTGTGGACGTCGGCCGGGGTGACCGCCGGCATGGACCTCGCCCTCGCGCTGGTCGAGGACGACCTCGGCGGCGACGTCGCGCTCGAGGTGGCCCGCCGGCTGGTCATGTACCTGCGCAGGCCGGGCAGCCAGTCGCAGTTCAGCGTGGCGCTGTGGTCGGCGCAGCCGTCCACCGACCCCGTCCGCGCCGCCGTGTCGGCCATCCACGCCGACCCCGGCGCCCGGCACGACATCCAGGAGCTCGCCGCGCACGCCGGGCTCAGCCCGCGCCACCTGCAACGGCGCTTCACCGCCGAGCTCGGCGTCCCACCCGGCTCGTACGTCGAGCGGGTACGCGTCGAGGCGGCCCGCCGCGCCCTGGCGGAGAGCGACGACCCGGTCGAGGTCATCGCCCGCCGCTGCGGCTTCGGCACCGCCGAGACCCTGCGCCGCACGTTCCACCGCCGCGTGGGCGTCGCGCCCTCCGACTACCGCGACCGATTCCACTCCATCGCCAAGGGAGGCGACCTGTGACCACGTACGGACTGCTCATCTTCGACCAGGCCGAGGAGCTCGATTTCGTGGGCCCCTGGGAGGTCTTCACCGTGTCCGCGGCCCGGCGCGACGGCCAGGACGCCGCCGTGCTCATCGCCGAGGGCCCCGGCCCCGTGCGCTGCGCCAAGGGCATGCGCGTGCTGCCCGACCACACCCTCGACGACCACCCGCCCCTGGACGTGCTGCTCGTCCCGGGCGGCCGGGGCGCCCGGGTGGTCGAGCCGCACAACCCCGTCGTCACCGGCTGGATCGCCAAGACGGCCGCCCAGGCCACCTGGGTGTGCTCCGTCTGCACCGGCACGTTCCTGCTGCACGCCGCCGGCCCGGCGCGCGGGCGGCGGGTGGCCACGCACCGGGACCACGAGGACGAGCTCGAAGCGCTGGGGGACGTCACCGTCGTGCGGGACGCCCGTTACGTCGCGGACGGCGGCCTGCTGACCAGCCAGGGCGTCTCGGCCGGGATCGACAGCGCGTTGTGGCTCGTCGGCCGCCTGCACGGCCGCGACCACGCCCGGGCCGTGCGGCGGGCGCTGCAGTACGACCCCGCACCGCCGTACCTCGCGGACGAGCCCGTCCCGGACGCCTGACCGCCGGCGCCGGCGCCGGGGCTCAGGGGGCGAACGCGGACCGCACGGCGTCGCCCACCTGCCGCTGGATCGGGTCGGCGCCCGGCCCGAACATCCGCTCGTCCACCCCGGCCACCGCCGCCCGGGCCTCCTGGAGCAGGCGCTCGCCGTCGGGCGTGAGCTCGATCGTGGAGGCGGACCCGGCGCGGGCGGTGTGATCGCGCACCAGCCCGGCCCCGGCGAGCGCCTTCACCGCCGCGTGCACGCTCTGCACCGTGATGCCGGACATCCGCGCGAGCTCGCTGAACGAGATCCCGGGCACGGCCGCGACGTGACCGAGCAGCCCGAGCCGGCTCACGGTGAGGTCGAGCGGCGCGAGGGCGGCGTTGAGCTCGGTCTCGATCCGGCGCGCGAGCGTCAGCACCACGATGGAGGTGCTGGTCACCGGGGCGGCGGGGCGGTCGTTCTCGGCACTCACCCGCCAAGTCTCCCGTACTTCCCCGCCAGGGTGCCGAGCCATGGCGGATGATGACGGCGTGAACGATGACGGCGTGCCGGAGAAGGTGGCCTGGGTCCTCGTACGCGACCACCAGGTGCTGATGACGCGCAGCCACGGCCGCGACGTGTTCTACTTCCCGGGCGGGATGCGCGAGCCCGGCGAGTCCGACCGCCAGACCCTCGTCAGGGAGATCGACGAGGAGCTGCTGACGGCCATCGACGGGGACACCATGGTGCATTTCGGCACCTTCGAGATCCCGGCCGGCCACCCGGAGCGCGGGCCGTTCCGGATGATCTGCTACACCGCCGACCACCAGGGGCCGCTCACCCCGTCCATGGAGATCGCGGAGAAGGCCTGGTTCGGGTACGCCGACCGGCACCGGGTGTCGTACGTCGACTCCCTGGTCCTGGAGGCCCTGCACGGAAGCGGCCTGCTGCACTGACCGCGCAGGGGGTTCACCCCGTACGGGGTGATCGCTACGCTGGCGCTAGCCCCAGCGCAGGGAGACGACACGTGAGTGCTGCTGAGCCGGACGTGCCCGGTGTTGACCCGACGGTTCCCAGCGTGGCCCGCATGTACGACTACTACCTGGGCGGGAAGGACAACTTCCCCTCCGACCGCGAGGCCGCCGAGAAGATCATCGCGATCGTCCCGGAGGTGCGTGAGACGGCCCGCGACAACCGGGCCTTCATCGGCAAGGCCGTGCGGCTCATGGCCGAGCAGGGCGTGCGCCAGTTCCTCGACATCGGCGCCGGCCTGCCCACCCAGGAGAACGTCCACCAGGTCGCGCAGCGGGTCGCCCCCGACACGCGGGTGGTCTACGTCGACAACGACCCGATCGTCCTGGCGCACGCCCGGGCCCTGCTCGCCGACACCCCCGACACCGTCGCGGTCTGGGGCGACGTCACCGACCCGGCGGCCATCCTGAGCGACCCCCAGATCACCGGGCATCTCGATCTCGGCCTGCCCACGGCGGTGCTGATGTCGGCGGTGCTGCACTTCGTGCCGGGCGACCGGCAGGCGAGCGACATCGTCGCGACCCTGCGCGCGCCGCTCGTGCCGGGCAGCCACCTGCTGATCTCCCACTTCTACACGCCCGACGCGGACGACCCCAAGGTCAAGGCGGGGCAGCAGGTGTACAGGGCGACGAAGCCGGGGGCGCTGGCCGCCCGCTCGCTGCGGCAGATCACCGACTTCTTCGACGGCATGAAGCTGCTGGAGCCCGGGCTCGTACCGGTCAAGTCCTGGCGGCCGGAGTCCGAGCTCGACCGGCTGGCGGAGGCCGACCTGACCGTCCCCGGGCTCCTGGGCGCGGTCGGCCGCCTGTCTTAGGGACTTCCCTAGGTCCTCCCCTGAGGACGGAGCGTGGCCATCGGCATAGTGTCGGCAGCTCTCATCCCCTTTTCTGAAGAAGGTGCCGAACATGGCCACTCCCCGTTCGGAAGAGAGCGAATACAGCTACGTCGACAAGACCAACGGCCATCTCACCGCGTTCGCCCCCAAGCCCGACGAGGCCATGGTGACGTTCGGGCGCCAGGGGGAGATCGACACGCTCAACCGGATCGTCTCCGCCCCCGCGCTCCTGTCGGTCAGCCAGGGCTACAACTTGGAGCGGGGCTTCGCGGCCGTGTACGTCAGCCCCACGAGCATGGGCGAGGTGACCGCGCAGGACGAGGTGACGGACTCGCTCCCGGTGATGATCGACGAGCACGGCGCGTCCCGGTACTTCCTGCCGGACGAGCTCACCGTCCAGTTCCGGGGGGACGTCGACGCGGCCCGCGCCGAGGAGATCATCCGGGAGCACGGCAGCCGCATCCTGGTCCGGCAGCGCACGCCCGGCTACTACACCGTGGCCGTGCCCGAGGGGCGGGGCCTGTTCGCGGCGATCCGCGAGCTGTCGCAGCCGGCGGAGGTGGTCTTCGCCGAGCCCAGCGAGGTGGGCTTCAACAGCGCCCTGCTGTTCGTCCCGGACGACGGCGACTTCGGCCTGCTCTGGGGCATGCGCAACACCGGCCAGGCGGTCAACGGCGCGACCGGCGTCACGGGCGCGGACATCCACGCCTCCGAGGCCTGGGAGCTCACCCGCGGCGACCCCGAGGTGATCATCGCGGTGATCGACACCGGGGCGTCCATGAACCACCCCGACCTGAAGGCCAACTTCCTGCCGCGCGGCACGGAGGACTGGGACTTCGCCGACGGGAACGACCCCGTACCGGAGGACGGGAACGGGCACGGCTCGCACGTCTGCGGCACCTGCGCCGCGGTCAACGACACGAACGGGGTCATCGGGGTGGCGCCGCTCTGCCGTCTGATGCCGCTGCGCGTGGACCTCACGACCGGCATGAACCAGAACCGGGCGGACGCCATCAGGTACGTGGCCGGCCACGCGAACGCCCACCCCGACCGCCGCTACGTCGTCAACTGCAGCTGGCGCATGAACGGCGACCACGCGGGCGTGCGTACCGCCATCCAGGACGCGGTCGCCGCGAACGTGGTCGTGGTCTTCGCCGCCGGCAACAACGGCACCAACACCGACGTCACCCCGCAGTACCCCGGCGTCTACCCCGAGGTGATCGCCGTCGCCGCGCTCGACCAGTCCGACCGCAAGGCGTCGTTCTCGAACTTCGGCACGAACGTCGACGTGTCCGCGCCCGGCGTCAACACCTGGTCCACCTTCCGGGACGGCGGCTACGCCTTCAGCGACGGCACGTCGATGGCCTCGCCGCACGTGGCCGGGGTCGCCGCGCTGGTCTGGTCGCGCAACCGCAACCTCACCAACCACCAGGTACGGCTGATCGTCGAGAGCACGTGCGACAACATCGACGCGACGAACGCCGGTCTCGCCGGCATGCTGGGCGGCGGCCGCGTCAACGCGATGAACGCGGTCACCTCGCCGCTGATCTTCCCGGCGGACGTGGCCTTCACCGCCGACCTGACCGGGGACAGGAAGGCCGACGTCGTCGGGTTCGGCGACGCCGGCATGTACGTCTCCAGGAACCAGGGGAACGGCAACTTCACCGCGCCCCAGCTCGCCGTCGGCAACTTCGGCTACGAGGCGGGCGGCTGGCGGGTGGAGCGGCATCCGCGCTACCTGGCGGATCTGACCGGTGACGGCCGGGCGGACGTCGTCGGGTTCGGCGACGCGGGCGTCTACGTCGCGCTCAACAGCGGCAACGCCACCTTCCAGGCGTTGCAGCTCGCGGTCCCCAACTTCGGCCACGCGGCCGGGGGCTGGCGGGTGGAGCGCCACCCGCGCTTCGCGGTGGACCTCACCGGCGACCGCCGCGCCGACATCGTCGGGTTCGGCAACGCGGGCGTCTACGTCGCGCTCAACAGCGGCAACGGCACGTTCCAGGGGCCGCAGCTCGCGCTCGGGAACTTCGGGTACGACGCGGGCGGCTGGCGGGTGGAGCGCCACCCGCGCTTCCTGGCGGACGTGACCGGCGACCACCGGGCCGACATCGTCGGGTTCGGCAACGCCGGTGTCTGGGTGTCCCGCAACATGGGCGCGGGCCATTTCGACACGCCGCAGCTCGCGCTCGGGAACTTCGGGTACGACGCGGGCGGCTGGCGGGTGGAGCGCCATCCGCGCTTCCTGGCGGATCTGACGGGTGACGGCCGGGCGGACATCGTGGGGTTCGGCGACGCGGGGGTGTGGGTCTCGCTCAACAACGGCAACGGGACGTTCCAGGCGCCGCAGCTCGCGCTCGGCAGCTTCGGTCACGTGGCGGGCGGCTGGCGGGTGGAGCGGCATCCGCGCTTCCTGGCGGATCTGACGGGTGACGGCCGGGCGGACATCGTGGGGTTCGGCGACGCGGGGGTGTGGGTTTCCCTCAACAACGGCAACGGGACGTTCCAGGCGCCGCAGCTCGCGCTCGGGAACTTCGGGTACGTGGCGGGCGGCTGGCGGGTGGAGCGCCATCCGCGCTTCGTCGCCGACCTCACCGGCGACCGCCAGGCCGACATCCTCGGCTTCGGCCACGCGGGCGCGTGGGTCTCGTTCAACAACGGCAAGGGCGCGTTCGGGAGCCTGGACCTGAAGATCGGCAACTTCGGGTACGGCGCGGGCGGCTGGCGCGTGTACAAGCACCCGCGCCTGGTCGTCGGACCCCGCTGACCGGCGGCGGCGCGCCGGCCGGGTCCGCGCGGGGCTCCCGGAGCCCCGCTACGACGCGGCCGGCGTGTCGCAGGGAGAGAACCGCCGGTCCAGCCCGGTCAGGCGCAGCAGCCGCGTCACCCGGGGACCCGCGCCGCTCAGCTGGAGCCGCCCACCCGCGGCCTCCACGGTGTTGGCGGCCCAGATCAGCGTGTTCAGCCCCGAGGAGTCGCAGAAGCCGACCCCCTGGAGGTCGACGACGACGAGCGGCGGCCTGTGGCATTTCATCGCCTGGGCCAGCCCGTTGCGGAACTCCTCCATCGTGGCCAGGTCCAGATCCCCTTCGGGACTCAGGACAGCCGCACCGTCACGCTGAGTGACGATCCAGGTGAAGCCGGTACACTGCGCGTTTGCCATTCCACCCCTCCGCTCCAACGGTTCGCCGTCCTTATATTTGCATAGTGCAATAAAAGGCGTAACCCGCTCCCAGGACAGGATTGGCATACTGGCGACCCGCCGATCACGCCCCTCCCGCCCTCGTGGTGGGAATCAACGCTCCCCGGCGGGGTAGCCGAGGGCGGATGCGCATCGAGGAAGGGCGGCCGATCACGGTCGTGGCGTCCGTGGCGTCCGTGGCGTCCGTGGCGTCCGTGGCGGCGGGACGGGGACCGCGGGCCCGCCTCGCCGGTGAGCGAGGGAGTGATCGGTGATCAGGTCCGAGGACGTCAGGTACTACGCGTTATCGATCTTGACGCCGATGCTGCTGCTGGCGGCGGCCACGTACGGCGCGGGCATGGTGGTCATGGGCCGGCCCACCGGCGAGGCGGCCGTCAACCGGGCCCTGGCCGCCGGCCGCACCTCGCTGGGGAACACCCTCACCGACCTCGGCAGCAGCCTGTCGGACACCCCGTACATCGTGGCGCTCACCGTGGCGGCGGTGATCGCCCTCAGGCTCCGGCACGCCGCCTGGCGCGAGCCGATCTTCCTGATCGCGGCAGTATGGAGCCAGTCGCTGATCTTCCTGGCCACCACCGAGCTCGTCGGCCGCCACCGCCCGCCCGTCCGGCACCTCGACGAGGCCCCGCCCACCTCCAGCTTCCCGTCCGGCCACGTCAGCGCCGCCGTCGCGTTCTACTGCGGGCTCGCGCTCATCGTGGCCACGCGCGCCCGCGGCCGGCCGGCCCGGGTGGCGATCTGGGTGCTCGCGGTCGCCGCGGTGCTCGTGGTGAGCTTCTCCCGGCTCTACCGGGGCCTGCACTTCGTCACCGACGTCGTCTGGGGGCTGCTGCTCGGCGCCGGCTGTCTCGTCATGGCCGCCCGCGCGATCCTCCACCGGCCGCGGGTCGCGGCCGAGCCGGGGGTCAGAGCAGGTCCTCGATGAGGATCGGCAGGCGGCGCAGGCGGCGGCCGGTGGCGTGGAAGACGGCGTTGGCGATGGCGGGCGCGACCCCGACCACGGCCACCTCGCCGAGGTTCTTGACCCCCATCGGGTTGAGCACGAAGTCCGGCTCGTCGATGAAGCCGACCTCGATCCGGCCGATGTCGGCGTTGACCGGGATCACGTAGTCCGCCAGGTCGTTGTTGACGAAGCCGCCGTAGCGCGGATCGACCTCGCTGCGCTCGCGCAGTGCCGCGCCGATGCCCCACACCACCCCGCCGCGCACCTGCGCGTCGGCGGTCACCGGGCTGGCCACCCGGCCGCAGTCGGCCACGCTGACCACCCGGGGCACGCGTACGCGCCGCGTGGCGGGCTCCACCCGCACCTCGGCGAAGTGGGCGATGAAGCTGAAGGAGACGTGGGCGGGGTACTCGGGGCCGGCCGGCGCGACCAGGCCCGCCCGCATCCGGTCGATCATCTCCGGCGGCTGGCCGGGCGCCTGGGTGACGGCCTCGACCACGACTTCCTCCCCGCCGGTCGCCCTGACGGCCGCCGCCAGGTCCACCGGCCCCTCGGGCCCGGCGCCCACCTTCCGCCGCAGGTCGCGCAGCGCGGCGTGCACCGCCAGCAGGGTGCTGTTCGTCCCCCACGCGCCCGCGGTCAGGTGATGCGGCACGGACCGGGTGTCGCCGACGTCGACGCGCACGGCGTCGGGGGCCAGGCCGAGATCGCCCGCGACGGCGGCGACGAGGGTGGTCGTGATGCCCTGGCCGAACTCGTGCCCGCCCACCTGGACCAGGACGTGGCCGGCCGCGTCGGCGCGCAGCCGGGCCAGGGTCGGCACCGTGAGCGACGGGTACGCGCCCGCCGCCACCCCCCACCCGACCAGCGTCCCGTCGTCCTCGCGCATGGAGCAGGGGTCCGGCGCGCGCTCCGCCCAGCCGAACAGCTCCGCGCCCCGGCGCAGGCACGCGGTCAGATGCCGGGAGGAGAACGGCTTGCCCGTCACCGGGTCCGCGCGGGCGTCGTTGGACAGGCGCAGCTCGACCGGATCGCGGCCGGTGGCGTGGGCGATCTCGTCGACGGCCGACTCCAGCGCGAACACGGCCGGATGCTCGAACGGCGCGCGCATGTAACCCGGGGTCTGCGCGTCGGTCCGGACGTGCCGCTGCCGGCCCCGGAAGTTGCGGATGTCGTACAGGCGCGAGGTGATCTCGGTGTAGGTCGCGGGGAGCAGGTCGTACCGGGAGGCCTGCTGGTCCACCTCGTGGATCGCGGCGAGCAGCCGGCCCGAGCGGTCGGCGCCGAGGCGTACGCGGTGGCGGCTGGCGGGGCGGAAGCTGGCCGCGTGGAAGGTGTGGGCCCGGGGCAGCACGAGCTTGACCGGGCGGCCGAGCCGGCGGGCGGCGACCGCCAGCGGCGCGATGTGCGGCTGCAGCGAGTTCTTCTGCCCGAACGCGCCCCCCACGTACGGCGCCATGACCCGGACGTCGTCGGGGTCGATGCCGAGCTGCCTGGCCAGGCCGCCGCGCAGCGCCCCCACGCTCTGCGTGCCCTCGTGCACGACCACGGTGTCCCCGCGCCAGTCGACCACGCCGCCGATCAGCTCCATCGGCACCTGGTGCTGCGGGCCGGCCTCGTAGACCTCGTCCACCCGGACGGGGCTGCGGTCGTACTCGCCGTCGGCGTCGCCCACCACGACGTCGGCGAGGAACGGCAGCGGGAGCGCCTCCTGCTGGAGCACGGTCTCGGTGCCTTCGGCGGCCAGCTCCACCGCGAACGGCTCCGTGTCGTACTCCGCCCGCACCAGCCCGGCCGCCTCCGTGGCGGCGACCAGCGTGTCGGCCACGACCAGCGCGATCGGCTGTCCCCGGTAGGCGATGCGGTCGTCCAGCAGCGGCTGCAGGCTCTGGAAGGCGTAGCCGTCGTGCATGATGTAGCCCGCCGGGGTGATGCCCAGGTCGTCGAGGTGCGACAGGATCAGCAGCACGCCGGGGACGGCCGCGGCCCGCGCCGTGTCGAGGCGCGTGATGCGGCCCTTGCCGACGGTGGCGACGACGGGCATGGCGTACGCGAGGCCGGGCGGGGTGCGGTCGGTGCCGTAGCGCGCCGCCCCGGTGACCTTCTCCCTGGCGCCGACGCGCCGGATGCCGTCTCCGATCATGGTACGGCCCTCTCCCCGGCGATCCGCAGCGCCTCGGCCACGGTGCGGGCCCCCAGCTCGACCCGGAAGGCGTTGTGCGTGCCCGGACGGGCGCCCGCGAACGCGGCCTCGCCGGCCCGGCGCGCGCTCCGCCGGTCCAGCACCGCGCCGGCCAGCTCGCGCTCCGCGTCGTGGCAGCGCCAGGGGCGGGTGGCGACGCCGCCCACCGCGATGCGGCACTCCTCGACGGCGCCGCCGCCGTCCAGCGTCACCGCCACGGCCGCCGAGGCCAGCGCGAACGCGTACGACTCCCGGTCCCGGACCTTGTGGTAGGTCGAGCCGCGCCCGGCGGCCGTCACCGGCACGCGGATGCGCGTGACGATCTCGTCCCAGTCCAGCGTGTGCTCCCTGGCCGGCGTGTCCCCCGGCTCCACGTGCAGGTCGGCCAGCGCGAGCGTGCGCTTGCCGCGCGGCCCCGCCACGTCCAGGACCGCGTCGAACGCGATCAGCGCGACCGCCCAGTCCCCGGGATAGGTGGCGATGCAGGCGTCGCTGCCACCGAGCAGGGCGTGCCCCCGGTCCAGGCCGCCGATCGCCGCGCAGCCGCTGCCCGGTTGCCGCTTGTTGCACGGGAAGGCCGGGCCGCCCCGGAAGTACGCGCACCGGGTGCGCTGGAGCAGGTTCCCGCCGATCGTCGCCATGTTGCGCAGCTGCTGCGAGGCGGCCTTGGACAGGGACTCCGCCAGCGCCGGATAGTCGCGCCGCAGCACCGGGTCCGCCGCCACGTCGGCCATCAGCGCCCCGGCGCCGAACGACAGCTCCTGCCCGGCGGTGTCGATGCCGGCCAGCTCGCGTAGGGCGCGGACGTCCACGACGGCGGGCGGGGTCTCGATGTCCAGCTTCATCAGGTCGTACAGCGTGGTCCCGCCGGCCAGCACCTTCGCGCCCGGCCCCGCCTCCGTGAGGGCGCGCACGGCCTCGTCGAGGGTGGCCGGGGCGGCGTAGGAGAACGAGCGCACGGCCTCAGCCCTCCCGCCGGCCGGCGGCCGCGCGCACCGCCGCCAGGATGCCGGTGTACGCACCGCACCGGCACAGGTTGCCGCTCATGTACTCGCGGATCTCGTCGTCGTCGCCGGCGTGCCCTTCGGCGATGCAGGCCAGCCCGGACATCACCTGGCCAGGCGTGCAGTAGCCGCACTGCAGGGCGTCGTGGTCCACGAACGCCTGCTGCAGCGGGTGCAGCTCGCCGCCGGGGCCGGTCACGCCCTCGATCGTGGTCACCGATCCGCCGTTCACCTGTACGGCCGGCAGCAGGCAGGGCACGACGCGGCGCCCGTCCACGTGCACCGTGCAGGCGCCGCACTGCCCGTGATCGCAGCCCTTCTTCGACCCGGTCAGTCCAAGCCGCTCCCGAAGGACGTCGAGCAGCGACTCTCTCGGGTCGAGGTCCAGGCGGACGGCCCGGCCGTTCACCGTGAACCCGGTCGTCACCTCCGAGGTCATAGGCGCCACGCTAATCCGCCACGTCACACCGATCCCCATATGGCATGACAAATGCGAGTCAAGATTCCCGGCGGTTCGCGGAGCTCAGCGCTGGGCGGGCAGCGCCGATCCGGTGAGGCGGCCGGTGCGGCGGTAGACGGCGCACATCACGTCGCGGTCGCCGTCGGCCCAGGTCTCGGCGGTCGGCATGATCGGGTAGTGGTCGAGGCCGTCGACGCGGGTGGCGCCCCACAGCTCGGTGTAGAGCTCGCCGCAGCTCTTCCAGGCGAACGAGGTCAGCGCCGCCCGGTCGTACGGGCCGTCGGGGGCGTGGGTGAAGCCGTACGACTGGTTGTCCGCGCCGCCGGCGCAGGGCGTGTAGAGCACGATCCGCTCGCCCGCCCCCGGCGAGTACGTCGGATCGCTGAAGCACTCGCCGCCCTCGATCAGCAGGAGCCCGGTCGTCTCCGCCGTCATGAAGGTCTCCGTCTTGACGACCGGCTGCGCGGGCGGCACCACGAACAGCGTCCCGAGCGCCGCCACGGCGGGCAGCAGGCCCCACCGGCGGGTCACCGCCATCCGTCCACCTCCCGGCCCGCGCGCATGATCGATCCGATCGCCGATCGTAGGACGCGCCTGGGAAACAACGGACAAACAACCGATTACCGCCATATTTCCGATCATGAATTCATCTGCCGGACAAGCGCGGGACAGATGATCGTCAGAGATGCCTGGGTGAATGCGCTGGCGTCCATCCCGCAACTCGCGGATGGGCGAGTCCGCTTCTCGATGGAGTGAACCAGAAGTGAATCAGCCCACGAAGTCGCGGCCGTTCGGGTCCCGGCAGGCGAAGCTCGCGGCCGTCGGCACCGGCGTGCTGCTGGTCAGCGCGTTAGCCTTCGGCCCGGCGGCGATCGGCGCGGCGGCACCGCCCGTCTATCCCGCGGCCGAGGTGCACAAGCCCACCCCGATCCCGGACCGCATCATCCTCATCCCCACCACCACGCCGGCCACCACCCAGCGCGTGACGTGGCGCGCCGAGGCCACCGCCGACACCGCCATGGCCCAGATCCTCCAGGCGCCGCGCGCGCTCGGCCAGGTCCAGCCGGCCGCGGGCGCGGTGACCGACGTCAGGGCCAGCGCCAGCACCCCGGTCAACACCACGCTCGGGTACGCCTCCACGTACCACACCGTCGAGTTCACCGGCCTGCAGCCGAACACCCGCTACACCTACCGCGTCGGTGACGGCACCAACTGGAGCGCCTGGACCGACTTCACCACCGCCGCCGCCGGCTTCGAGCCGTTCTCGTTCATCTACTACGGTGACGCGCAGAACTACATCGACTCCGCCGTGCCGCGCGTGTTCCGCCAGGCGTTCGCCGACCGGCCGCAGGCCAAGGCGATCGTCAACGCCGGCGACCTCATCGACTCCGCCAACAGCGAGGAGCAGTGGGGCCAGTGGTTCAAGGCCGGCGGCTTCATCGACGGCCAGGTCAACAACATTTCGATCCCGGGCAACCACGAGTACAGCGGCGGCCTGTCGACGTTCTGGCGGCCGCAGTTCCCGTACCCGGACAACGGGCCGGGCAACGCCGAGCTCAAGCAGACCGTCTACACCCTTGACTACCAGGGCGTACGGTTCATCGGCCTGGACACCAACTACCAGAGCAACGCCACGCTGATGGCGGCCCAGACCGCCTGGCTGGAGAGCCTGCTCAAGGACAACCCGAACAAGTGGACCGTGGTGACCTTCCACCACCCCGTCTACTCCACCACGGGCACCCGCAACAACCCGAACGTCCGCGCGCAGTGGGCGCCGCTGCTGGAGAAGTACGGCGTGGACCTGGTGCTTCAGGGCCACGACCACTCGTACGGGCGCGGCAACCAGGTCGTGGCGCGCAAGTCGGCCACCGTGCACAACGGCGTCCCGTACGTGGTGTCGGTCTCCGGCGGCAAGATGTACGCGCTCAACGGCGGCGAGAACTGGACCGGCAACGGCGCCGAGGTGCGCAGCACCAGCCAGAACACGCAGCTGTACCAGCTCATCGACGTCGCCAAGGACACCATCACCTTCGAGGCCCGCTACGCCAACGGCGAGCACCACGACGGGTTCGTGATCCGCAAGAACGACAAGGGCGAGCGCACCGTCAACGACATCCGCACCCCCGAGAACACCGTCGGCGAGCAGGTCATCGTCGACAAGACCTCGGTGCGGCGCCTGGAGACGCTCAAGGTCTCGGCCTTCGGCTACGACCCGGGCGAGAAGGTGGCCATCTGGTGGCGCGAGCAGGACGACGAGGCGCGCCGCGGCGGTGCCTGGAACGGCCGCAACGGCACGCTGATCGGCTACGAGAAGGCCGATGAGCTGGGCCGGATCGAGCAGACCGTCCGGGTGCCCGTCACCGCGAAGCGGGACGCCACGTACGTGGTCTACCTGGACAGCCAGCACCAGAAGATCACCAGCCCCGCCATCACCGTGACCAAGTGATCCACCCCGGGTGGGGCCGTGCCGTCCGTACGGCGGGGTCACGCCGCGCACCTGCGGTTGCCGTGCTCGCCGGTACGGCTCCATCCGGGTTCCGTACAGGAGCTTCCCCTTGACCCTTCCCCTGATCACCCGCCTGCGCGCGCCCCTCACCGCCCTCGCCACGGCGCTCGCCCTCGTCCCCGCGATGGTCCCCGCGATGGTCCCCGTGATGGTCCCCGCGATGGTGGCGCCCGCGCACGCTGCGGCGGTGGCGCACCCGTTCGGGCCGCCGTCCACGGCCAGGATCGCCGCCGACGGCTCCCGGGTGACGCTCACCTGGTTGCCGGCCGAGGACGACTGGGTGGCGCTCGGCCGCTCGGTCGGCGCGTTCGAGGACCCGGCGGCGGGCGCCGACACCACCCTGACCGGCGAGCAGAAGCTGGCCCGCTCCGCCGCCGTACGCGACTACCTGCTCGCCCGCGTCGGGGTGACCCAGGACGGCCGGCCCTGCGCGGGGGAGCTGGCCCCGCTGGAGCGGTTGCTCGCCCAGGGTGCCAGGTTCGGCTTCGAGTGCCCGGAGCCGGTGGTGGCGGTCGACGTCCGGATCGGGGCGCTGACCGATCTGCACGAGGCGTACCGCACCATGCTCACCGCCGAGACGCCCGCCGAGCCGGCGCAGGCGCTGCTCACGGCGGCGGCCGACACGCGGCGGCTGCGGTTCGACCCGGCGGCGGCAGGTGGCGTGCCCCTCGCGGTGCCGGTCATCGCGCTGGTGGCCGCGCTCGGGGCGCTGGCGGCGTTCCTGCTGCGCCGGCGGCGGCGCGGGCCGGACCCGCTCCCCGGATCCGCTCGGGGGCACGCGGACGTGCGCGGATGAACGGCACCACCGGTCCCGAGAACTACCTGATCGCGCTGTTCGACGGCGCGGGCGCGTTCTGGACGGCGCTGGTCGTCGCGCTGGGGGTGGGGGCCTTGCACGCGGTCGCGCCGGGGCACGGCAAGAGCGTGACGGCGGCGTACCTGATCGGCACGCACGGCCGGTACCGCGACGCCCTGCGGCTCGGGGTGGTCGTGGCGCTGATGCACACCGTGTCCGTGCTGGCGCTGGCGCTGGCCTGGGTGGGGCTGAGCAGCGCCGCCGCCGTCGGCACCAAGGCCGTCACCGCGTGGCTGCAGGTGGTCGCGGGCTTGGTCGTCATCGGTGTCGGGGCGCACCTGACGTACCGCCACCTCCGTCACCGGAAGGCCCACCAGCACGGGCACGGGCATGGGCACGGGCATGGGCACGGGCATGGGCACGGACATGGCCATGGGCACGGGCATGAGCTCCCGGAGGATCCGTGGTCGCGGCGCGGGCTGACCGCTCTCGCGCTCTCCGGCGGGCTGGTGCCCTCGCCGTCGGCGTTCATCGTGCTGGTCAGCGGGCTGCTCACCGGGCGGTCGCTGGACGCGGTCGTGCTGGTGCTGGCGTTCGGCGTCGGGATGGCCGTCACGCTGACCGCCGTCGGGATCGTGACGGTGAGCGGGGCGGCGGTGCTGAGCCGCCGGACCCGCCGCCTGGGCCCGCTGCGGACGGTGGCGTCCTGGATGCCCGCGCTGGCGGGCGTCGCCGTGGCCGTCGGCGGCTGCCTCTACCTGGCCACCGCCGTCACGGCCCTGACCCCGTGACGGCCGCTCGCTTCGCCGGTCTACTCCTCCGGGTGCCCGACGCTGATCACGACGTTCCCGGTCTTCTGGCCCGTCTCGACGTACCGGTAGGCCTCGACGATCTCGTCCAGCGAATATCGCCGGTCGATCACCGGCCGGAACTTCCCGGATTCGATGAGTTCCTTGAATTCACGCGCCATCGCCGCGTCATTCTTGGGCAGCGGGAATTTGACCCTCCTGCCGCCGAACAGTGGCGTGATGAGCGCCAGCAACAGGTTCTGCCACATGGGCCCCACATCGGCGGCGATGAAGACGCCGCGAGGTTTCAGCAACCGCCGGCACCGCCCGAACGTGCTCTTCCCGACCGCGTCGATGACGACGTCGTAATCCTGCTCGTCCTTGGTGAAATCCGTGGCTGTGTGGTCGACCACCTTGTCGGCGCCCAGCTTCCTGACCAGGTCGAGCTGCGCGGTCCCGCAGACGGCGGTCACGCGGGCGCCGAGATCGTTCAGCAGCTGCACCGCCGCCGACCCGATGGCCCCGGTGGCGCCGTGGACGAGGACGTCCTGCCCGGCCCGGATCCCCGCCGACCTGATGAGCGAGCGGGCGTAGTGCGCCCCCTCGGTGCTGGGCGCGATCTCCTCGAACGTCAGGTCCTCCGGGATGAGCGCCAGCGTGCCGCTCTGGGGAATCGACATGTACTGCGCGTGGGCCCCGAATCCGGGGTCGTTGTATCCGAACACCCGGTCGCCGACCCGGAAAAGCGTGACGTCGCGGCCCACCGCCTCGACCTCGCCCGCGAACTCGGTTCCGAGAACGGGCACCTTCGGCCTGATGAAGCCGGTGAAGAATCGCCAGAGGAATGGCTTGGCCGCCCGCATGGCGCAGTCCGTGCGGTTCAGCGTGGTCGCCCGGACCTTGACGAGCAGTTCGTCGTCCTTGACGACCGGCTGCTGGATTTCTAAGACGTTGACCACTTCCGGCGGGCCATATCTGGCGCGCACTGCGGCTTTCATGCCCGGATTCTAGCCACCGGATTCAGCCGTCCGCGGCCGCGCTGGTGTAGGCGAGCTCGGCCTCCATCCGCGCCGCCGTCTCCCGGAGGGCGGGCAGGACGTCGCGTACGAGGGTGTCGTCGGTGGCGCGGCCGGCGTGCGTGGCGACGTTCACCGCCGCCACGACGCGCCCGGTCCGGTCCCGGACGGGGACCGCGATGGACCGCACGCCCTCCTCCAGCTCCTGGTCGACCAGGGCGTACCCGTCCGCGGCGGCCTGCCGCAGCAGCGCCCGCAGCTCGGCGGGGGAGGTGACGGTCCGCGCGGACAGCCGCCGGGGCACGATCGTGGCCAGCCGCTCCTCCGGCAGCTCGGCCAGGAGCACCCGGCCCATGGAGGTCGCGTACGCGGGGAGCCGGGTGCCCACGGTGATGTCGATGCTCATCAGGCTCACGGTCTGGACCCGCGCCACGTACACCACGTCGTCCCCGGACAGCACCGCCACCGACGCCGACTCGCGGACCCGGTCCACCAGGTCGGCCAGGTGCGGCTGGACGATCTCGCGGAACGTCAGCCCCGACAGGTGGGCGTACCCCAGCTCCAGCACCCGGGGCAGCAGCACGAACCGGGACCCGTCGGCGGTCGCGTAGCCGAGGTGCTCCAGGGTCTGGACCGCGCGCCGCACGGTCGCCCGGGGCAGCCCCGTCACCTTGGCGCAGTCCGCGAGGGGCAGGCCGCCCCGCGCCGACCCGAGCGCGACCATGACGGCCAGCCCGCGCGCCAGCGACTGCAGGAAACCCATCCCCAGCTCCTGCTTGACGCTCCGGGAGCGATCCACCCCGGAAGCGGTCCGCGGCCGGGTGTCCTCGCCGGTCAGGGCCGCCTCCATCTCCGCGACCGCCTTGCGCAGCGCCGGCAGGCAGTGGTCGCGCAGCCCGGCCGCGGTGTGCCGGCTGGTGTGGCTGACGACGCTGACCGCGCAGACGGCCCGCCCGGTCCCGTCGCGTACGGGCACCGCCACCGCGATCAGCCCCGGCTCGACCAGCTGGTCGTCCTCCGCCCACGGCGCGGCCGGGTCGAGCAGGGCCAGGCCCGCCGCGCACCGGTCGGCGGGCAGCAGGTCGCCGACCCGGAAGGTGACCGACATCGTGCGCCGCCGGGTGAACCGTACGACGAAGCGCACCCCGTCCCCGTCCCGCACCGCCAGCGACACCGACTCGTCCAGCTCCTCGGCCAGCCGCCCGGCCAGGGGCGCGAGCGTGTCGCGCAGCCCGCTGCCCGCCAGGTACGCCTCGCCCAGCTCCATCAGGCGCGGCGCGAGCCGCACGTCGCGCCCGTCCGCCCGCAGGTAGCCGAGGTGGACGAGCGTGGCGAGCACCCGGTCCACCGTGGACCTGGCCAGCCCGGTCGCCCGGACCAGGTCCGTCGCCCGGGCGGGCCGGGCGGGGTCGGCCGCCAGGGCGCGCAGCACGGCCAGCCCGCGCTCCAGGGTTCCGGCCGCTTCCATCGGCTCCTCCAACGGACGAGGGGACCTTTGACAGGTCAGCCACCCATACACATACTGAAACAACATAATAGTGAACAAAAGTTCGCACAGCGAACACGTCTCGAACGGAGCGTCGTGCGGAGAGACAAGGTGGTCGCCACGCCCGCGGAGGCGCTGGCCGGCGTGCGTGACGGCGCGTCGTTCGCCGTCGGCGGCTTCGGCCTCAGCGGCATCCCCAACGTGCTGATCCAGGCCCTCTACGACACCGGCGTGAGCGGCATCGGCGTCGTGTCCAACAACTGCGGAGTGGACGGCGGCGGCCTGGGCATCCTGCTCGCGGCCGGCCGCATCGCCCGCGTGACCGCCTCCTACATCGGCGACAACAAGGAGTTCGCCCGGCAGTACCTCGCCGGCGAGCTGGAGGTCGAGCTCACCCCGCAGGGCAGCCTGGCCGAGCGGCTGCGCGCGGGCGGCAGCGGCATCCCCGCCTTCTACACCCCGGCCGGGGTGGGCACGCCCGTGGCCGACGGCGGCCTGCCGCTGCGCCACAACCCCGACGGCTCGATCGCGCTGGCCTCGCCGCCGAAGGAGGTCCGGGAGTTCGACGGCCGCCCGTACGTGCTCGAACACGGCATCCGTACGGACTTCGCGCTGGTACGCGCCGCCAGGGGCGACCGCTACGGCAACCTGGTCTTCCGCAGGTCCTCCAGGAACTTCAACCCGCTGGCCGCCATGGCCGGGCGCATCACGGTCGCCGAGGTCGAGGAGCTGACCGAGCTCGATCCCGACGAGGTGCACCTGCCCGGCGTGTTCGTGCAGCGCGTCCTCGTGCTCACCCCCGAGCAGGCCGCCGACAAATCCATCGAGAAGCGCACGGTCACCGTGCCTCCGGAGCAAGGGACGGCCGCCGAATGAGCTGGACCCGTGACGAGATGGTCGCGCGGGCGGCAGCCGAGCTGCGCGACGGCGACTACGTCAACCTGGGCATCGGCCTGCCCACCCGCATCCCCGGCTTCCTGCCGCCGGGCGTGGACGTGGTCCTGCACTCGGAGAACGGCGTCCTCGGCGTCGGCCCCTACCCCCGGCCCGACGACGTCGACCCCGACCTGATCAACGCCGGCAAGGAGACCGTCACCGTGCTCCCGGGGGCGTCGTTCTTCGACTCCTCGCTGTCGTTCGGCATGATCCGCGGCGGCCACATCGACGTGGCCGTGCTGGGCGCGATGCAGGTCTCGGCCCGCGGCGACCTGGCCAACTGGATGGTTCCCGGCAAGCTGGTCAAGGGCATGGGCGGGGCCATGGACCTGGTGCACGGCGCGCGCAGGGTGATCGTGATCATGGATCACAACGCCAGGGACGGCTCGCCGAAGGTGGTCAAGGAGTGCTCGCTGCCGCTGACGGGGCAGGGGTGCGTGCATCGGATCGTCACCGACCTCGGGGTCCTCGACGTCACCGAGCAGGGGCTCACGCTCGTGGAACGCGCGCCGGGGGTGAGCGTGGAAGAGCTGCGCGACCGTACAGACGCGGAGGTCCTGGCGTGAGGGACGGCACGAGGGACGGCATGGGGGACGGCATGGAGAACGAGCTGGGGGACGCGGCATGAAGGACGTCTACATCGTCGACGCCGTACGCACCCCGTTCGGCCGCTACGGCGGCGCGCTGTCCGGGATCCGCCCGGACGACCTGGCCGCGCACGTCGTCTCGGCGCTGGCCGAGCGCAACGGGCTCGACCGTGCCGACGAGGTCGTCCTCGGCAACGCCAACGGCGCCGGCGAGGAGAACCGCAACGTCGCCCGCATGGCCGCGATCCTGGCCGGGCTGCCGGTGACCACGCCCGGCGTGACCGTGAACCGGCTGTGCGGCTCCGGCATGGAGGCCGTCATCCAGGCCTACCGGACGATCGCGCTCGGCGACGCCTCCACGGTCATCGCGGGCGGCGTCGAGTCGATGACCCGCGCGCCGTGGGTGCTGCCCAAGCCGGAGAAGGCGTTCCCGGCGGGCGGCCAGGAGCTGGTCTCCACGACGCTCGGCTGGCGGCTGGTCAACCCGGCCATGCCCGCGGAGCACACCGTCGCGCTCGGCGAGGGCGCCGAGCTGATCGCCGACAAGCACCGGATCGGCCGGGCCGAGCAGGACGCGTTCGCGCTGGCCAGCCACCAGAAGGCGGCCAAGGCGTCGTTCGAGCGGGAGATCGTGCCCATCGCCGGGGTCACCCGCGACGAGGGCATCCGCCACGACACCTCCCTGGAGGCGCTGGCCAAGCTCAAGCCCGTCTTCCGCAAGGACGGCGGCACCGTCACCGCGGGCAACTCCTCCCCGCTCAACGACGGCGCCGCGGCGCTGCTCCTGACCGACGAGGCGGGGCTGCGCGGCCGCGAGCCCCTCGCCAGGATCGTGGCCGGCGGCGTCAGCGCCCTGGAGCCGCGCTACTTCGGGCTCGGCCCGGTGGAGGCGGCGGGCCGGGCGCTGGCCAAGGCGGGCAAGCGGTTCGGCGACCTGGCGACCGCCGAGCTGAACGAGGCGTTCGCGGCGCAGGTGCTGGGCTGCCTGGCCGAGCTGCCCGACCTCGACCCCGCGATCGTCAACCCCGACGGCGGCGCCATCGCGATCGGTCATCCCCTCGGTGCCTCCGGCGCCCGCGTCACCGGCACCGTGGCCCACCGGCTGGCCGCCGCCGGGTCGGGCGTCGGTCTCGCCAGTCTCTGCATCGGCGTGGGCCAGGGGCTGGCCGTCGTACTCGAAAGGTAGCGCAATGTCCGAACCCCTCACGCAGGCCGACATCGACCGCGAGATCGCCGAGCTCAGCGCGGCCCGCGCGGGCGAGCCGGCCGACCACCCCGCCCGTGACTACGCCCCCTACCGCAGCACCCTCCTCCGCCACCCCCGGCAGCCGCTGGTCTCGATCAAGGATCCCGAGGCGTCCGAGCTGTCCGGGCCGGTGTTCGGCGTCACCGACGTGACGCAACTGGACAACGACCTCACCAAGCAGCACCTGGGCGAGCCGCTCGGCGAGCGGATCACCGTACGGGGGCGCGTCCTCGACCGCGACGGGCGGCCCGTGCGCAACCAGCTCGTCGAGGTCTGGCAGGCCAACTCCTCCGGACGCTACCTGCACCAGCGCGACGACCACCCGGCGCCGCTCGACCCCAACTTCTCCGGCGTGGGCCGCTGCCTGACCGACGACGACGGCAACTACCTCTTCACCACGATCAAGCCCGGCCCCTATCCCTGGCGCAACCACGTCAACGCCTGGCGGCCGGCGCACATCCACTTCTCGCTGTTCGGCACCGCGTTCACCCAGCGCCTGGTGACCCAGATGTACTTCCCCGGGGACCCGCTGTTCCCGTTCGACCCGATCCTGCAGTCGGTCACCGACGAACGCGCCCGGCAGCGGCTGGTCGCGACCTACGCGCACGACCTGTCCGTGCCGGAGTGGTCGCTCGGCTACCGGTGGGACATCGTGCTCGACGGCCCCGCCGCGACCTGGATGGAGGAAGGCCGGTGAACCCCACCCCCTCGCAGACGGTCGGGCCCTTCTACGGCTACGCGCTGCCGTTCCCCGGAGGAGGCGACCTCGCGCTCGGCGGGATCGTCGTGCACGGCCGCGTCTATGACGGGGCCGGCGATCCGGTGCCCGACGCGCTGCTGGAGTTCTGGCAGGCCGACGAGCAGGGCGACCTGCGCGGCGCCCCCGGCTCGCTGCGCCGCGACCCGACGAACGGGGCCGTCCTCGGGCGGCACGGCGTCGACTTCACCGGCTTCGGCCGCATCGGCACCGACCTCGACGGGCACTGGACGCTGCGTACCGTGGTGCCGGGCAACGGGTACATCAGCGTGTGCGTGTTCGCCCGGGGGCTGCTGCACCACCTGTACACGCGGATCTACCTCGGGCAGGACGACTTCCTGGACTCGCTGCCGCCGGAGCGGCGCCGGACGCTGGTGGCGGTGGCGGAACGGGAAGGGGTCTACCGGTTCGACATCCACCTGCAGGGCGATAAGGAGACGGTCTTCCTTGACTTCGGCTGACCCGGCCCTCTCGCACCACCCACCGCCGGCGGGCGCGGGGGCCGATCTCGGGCTGCTGTCCCCCATGCGGGGAGCGGCCGAGGCCACCGGAGACGCCGCCGTGCTCCAGGCCATGCTGGACGCCGAGGCCGCGCTGGCCCGCGCGCAGGCGGCCCTCGGCCTGATCCCGGCCGAGGCGGCCGGGGCGGTGTCGGCGGCCGCCCGCGCCGAGGCGTTCGACCTGCCGGGCCTGGTGGAGCGGGCGCGCTCGGGCGGGAACCCGGTCATCCCGCTTGTGGAGGACCTCCGCGAGGCCGCCGCGCCGTACGGGGAGCACGTCCACCGGGGCGCCACCAGCCAGGACATCGTCGACACCGCACTCATGCTCGTCGCCCACCGCACGCTGGGCCCTGTCCTGGCCGACGTCGCCCGGCTGGTCGACGGGCTCACCAGGCTGGCCGCCGAGCACAGGGACACCCCGATGGCCGCCAGGACGCTCACGCAGCAGGCCGTGCCCACCACGTTCGGGCTCAAGGCGGCGGGCTGGCGCAAGCTCGCCACCGACGCCCGCGACCGGCTCACCACCGCCCGCCGGTCCCTCCCGGCCCAGCTCGGCGGCGCCGCCGGCACCCTGGCCGCCTTCCGGCCCGCCGCCGGCGCATCGGGTCCGCGGGCCGAGGTGGCGCTGCGGCTGCCGGGGCGGTTCGCGGCCGAGCTGGGGCTGGCCGATCCCGGCCTGCCGTGGCACGTGCTGCGCACGCCGGTCGCCGACCTGGCCGGGGCGCTGGCGTTCACCGCCGGGGCGCTGGGCAAGCTCGCGGCCGACGTGCTGGTCCTGTCGCGTACGGAGATCGGCGAGGTGTCGGAGGGCGTCGGCGGCGGCTCGTCGTCCATGCCGCACAAGCACAACCCGGTCCGGGCCACGATGATCGCCGCCGCCGCCCGCCAGGTGCCCCAGCTCGCCGCGACCCTGTACGCGTCCCTCGCCGCCGAGGACGAGCGCCCCTCCGGCGCCTGGCACGCCGAATGGCAGCCGCTGCGTGAGGCGCTGCGCCTGGTGGCGGGCGCGGCCCGGGACGCCGCCGAGCTGGTCGCCGACCTACGGGTGCACCCCGACCGCATGCGCGCCAACCTGGCCATCCCAGGAGACCCCTCCCCGGCCCCCGCCCTCGTGGACCGCGCCCTGGCCACCCGGACCGCCCAGGCGCCCGACGGGAAAGCCACCCGGGCGGACCGGACACCCGACGGGGAAGCCACCCAGGCGGACCGGACACCCGCCGGTGAGATCACCCACGACCGAGACAAGGCACCACGCTGATGCTGCACTACCGGCTCGACGGCCCCGAGCAGGGGCAGCCGCTCGTCCTGGCCCCCTCATTGGGCACCACGACCCGCCTGTGGGAGCCGCAGCTCCCGGCCCTGGCGCGCACCTTCAGGGTGCTCAGGTTCGACCTGCCGGGGCACGGCGGCTCGAAGGCGCTCCAGGCGGGCACCATGGAGGAGCTGGCCAAGCTGGTCCTGGACGTGGCCGCCGCCGAGGGCATGGAGAGCTTCCACTACGCGGGCGTCTCCATCGGCGGCGCGATCGGCGCCACGCTGGGGGCCCGCCACCCGGGACGGCTCCGGTCCCTGGCCATGATCTGCTCCAGCGCCCGCTTCGGCGAGCCCGGGACCTGGCGGGAGCGGGCCGAGCTGGTACGGGCCGAAGGCACCGCGCCGCTGCTGGAGGCCACCGCGCGCCGCTGGTTCGCCGGACCTCCCGACCGGGCCCTGCTGGACGACCTGCGCGACGCCGACCCCGCCGGCTACGCCGCCTGCTGCGACGCTCTGTCGGGCTACGACCTGCGCGGCGAGCTGGCGGACATCACCGTGCCGACCCTGGTCGTGGCCGGTCGCGAGGACCCGGCGACGCCCCCGCCGCACGCCAGGGAGCTGGCCGACGGCATCCCGGGCGCCATGCTGGTGGAGATCCCGGGCGCCGCCCACCTGGCGACCGCCGACCAGCCGGCCCGCGTCACGCAGGCGCTGCTCGCGCACCTGCCCGCCGTCCCCGGCATGCAGGTACGCCGGGAGGTGCTCGGCGACGCTCACGTGGACCGCGCCGTGGCCCGTACCACCGGCTTCACCAGGGACTTCCAGGACCTCATCACCCGCTACGCGTGGGGCGAGATCTGGACCCGCCCCGGCCTGGACCGCCGCACCCGCAGCTGCGTCACGCTCACCGCGCTCGTCGCCCGGGGGCACCTCGACGAGCTGGCCATGCACGTACGCGCCGCCCTGCGCAACGGGCTCACCCCCGACGAGATCGGCGAGGTGCTGCTGCAGAGCGCCGTCTACTGCGGGGTCCCGGCGGCCAACGCCGCCTTCGCCGTCGCCCAGCGCGTGCTGGCCGAACCGGAGGTTCCCGGGGAGTAGCACAGCACGCGGGCCAGCCTATGATGGGCCAATGACCTCGCCCCCTGCCGCCGCCGAACGCCAGCGGGACGCCGACCGCACGAAGGCGGAGATCCTCGAGGTCGCGCAGCGCGAGTTCGCCCGCTACGGCTACGCCGGGGCCCGCGTCGACGAGATCGCCGCCCGGATGCGCACCACCAAGCGCATGATCTACTACTACTTCGGCAGCAAGGAGCGGCTCTACATCGCCGTGCTGGAGAAGGCGTACGCGGAGGTGCGGGCCGCCGAGCGCACGGTGGACGTCGAGCACCTGGCGCCGGTCGAGGCGATCCGCACGCTGGCCGAGCTGACGTTCGACCACCACGACGCGCACCGCGACTTCATCCAGCTCGTCGCGATCGAGAACATCCACCAGGCCGAGCACATCCGCAAGTCGGAGGTCCTGGCCGGGCTCGGCACGCCCGTGCTCGACCTCATCGAGCGCATCATGGACGCGGGGCAGGCGTCGGGCGACTTCGTCACCGAGGCCGACGCCATCGACGTGCACATGCTGATCAGCTCGTTCTGCTTCTTCCGGGTGGCCAACCAGCACACGTTCGGCGCGCTGTTCGGACGCGACATGACCGCCCCCGAGCACCGGGACCGGCAGCGGCGGATGGTCGGCGAGATGATCGTCGCCTACCTGTGCGGCCGGGGCGCCCGCCCCTGAGCCGCCCCCTCACGGCCGCGTCAGGCGCCTGCCGAGCCGCTGGGCCGGCGACTCGATCAGGTGGTAGGTCAGCATGCTGAGCGGGACCAGGGCGAGGAGGAACGTCGCCAGGTCGGGGAGCACGTGCAGCAGGATCGGGTGCAGCAGGTAGAGGGAGAAGCTGATCACCCCGAGATATGACAGCCAGCGCGGGAAGGCCCGGCGGCGCAGCGCGTACGCCCCCGCGAAGACGCCGAACGCCAGCACGATCGCCGGCGCCCAGGCCGGATCGTCCTTGGCGAAGATCCCGCAGCCCAGCACCGCCGCCACCGCGACCCCGGCGGCCCGCCAGGAGATCGCCCCCTGCTCGGCCCGGTGCACCGCCGTCCCCGCGAACATCGTCGCCAGGATGATCACCCCCTGCCAGGTCCCGCCCCGGCTGCCCAGGACCACCAGCGCCAGCCCCAGCAGGCCGCCCGCGAGCGCGGCCACCGTACGCGTCCGGCCGCGGCCCAGCGCGGTCACCGCGACGGCCGCGACGACCGCGAGGCCGAGCAGCGCGGCGGCGAGGTCGGCCCGGCCGCCGATCACCGCCTTCGGCAGCAGCAGCCCCAGGGGCACGGCCGTCAGCGCCAGGGAGACGGCGACCCCCGCCGACCTGTGCGCCTGCCGCACCGAGAACAGCGCGACGCACATCAGGTAGAACGCCATCTCGTACGAGAGCGTCCACGTCACGCTGATCACCGCGGGCAGGTTGAGCAGTTCCTGCGACATCGTCAGGTTGCCGAGCGCCACCACGGGCCACGGGCGCTCGGCGAGCCCCGGCGGTAACGGCAGCACGCCCGCGTACGCGAGGAGGAGCGCCAGGCCGCAGGCGGCCAGCAGCAGCGGCAGGAGGCGGAAGGCCCGGCCGGTCCAGAAGGCGCGCAGGTCGCCGCGCCGCTCCAGGGACGCGGGGATGATGTACCCGCTGACCAGGAAGAACACGAACACGCCCCACGTGCCCAGGTCGATCCGGCGATCCACCTCCGCCCAGACGCCCGGGAGGAACGTCCAGCCGGCGTGGTGCATGGTGACGGCCAGCGCTGCCGGTCCCCGCAGGGCGTCCAGCCAGGCCAGCCGGGCGGGGGCCAGGAACATCTGCCGCAGTCTAGGCCATGTGTGACATATGTGATCTGAGCAGTCAGGGCTAACCGAGGGCGCCAGCGGGGGTCATGGGAATGCGGTGAGTGGAAGACGGCCGGCACCCGGAGGTGGCCGCGTTCACCGCCGACTTCGGGCTGGACGGGATCATGCTGGGCAACCAGTTCGGCCTGGTCGGTTTCTGGCACCCGGACAACGCCCCGCCGCTCACCCCCGAGCGGTCGGCCGGAATCGAGCGGTTCTTCCTGCGGCTGCGCGCGGCCATGGGCGACGGCCTGGTCTACTGGATGGACACCTACTGGCGGGCGGAGGTGGAGCGGTCGGCCTGGGGCATGACCGACGCCGCCTACCACGCGCTCGACGCGATCCTGGTCAGCACGTTCGCCGTGCTCGTCGAGCGGACGGAGATCGTGCCCAACCTGCTGAGCAAGGCCGCGCTGGACGGCCCGCGGCCGCTGCTCGGGCTGGACTTCGTCGATCCCTGGTACTGGTGCCGGACCTACCTCGACGACCGGCGCACCTACCTCTACCAGCGGGAGGTGCTGGCCGCGCACGCCGGGTCCGTGGCCGGAGTCTCCTTCTTCGCCAACGACACCTTCGGCCACTTCGTCCCGAAACCGGAGCTGGCGCTCACCTTGGAGGTCGTCAAGAACGCCCGGACTAGGGGATTCCCCGGGACCCTCCCTGAGGCGCGGTCCCGCGCGTCCGCCTAGCATCCGGGCCAGGGTGGGGGAGAACCCCACGGGCGGACGGGGACGTGAGCCGCGTTGGCAGAGGCAGGCGACGAGCGCGCGATCAGCGACGACGTCCAGCGGATGCGGGCCGGCATCCGCGCGCGGATCGCCCGGGACGCCCGCCACGCGGGGCAGGGGCTGAGGCGCCTGACCCCGGCGGCGTTCATGGCGCTGCTCTGTGCCGCGGCCCTGGCACCCGTCGCCGCCGCCGGACCGGCGGGCGCCGTCGTGCTCGCCGGGATCAACGTCCTCGGGTCAGTCGGGGCCAACGTCCTCACCGAGGTGGTGCTCAAGGCCATAGACCGGCTGCGGGGCGGCGGGCATGCGCCCGCGGACGTGGTGGAGAAGGAGCTGGCCAAGCGACTGGAGGAGGCCCTGGCCGGCGGGGACTCGCGGGCGCAGGCGCTGCGGAACGAGATCGCGGTCGTGCTGCGCGAGGTGGGCGCGGTACGCACCGCCATGGAGGCGGCCGTCGCGACCGGCGACGCAGGGTTCCAGGACCGCGTGACGGAGCTGCTTACCGGGCTGAGCGCGGACTTCGACGAGTTCGCCTTCGTCCTGGGGGCCGTGAGCGACAGCATGGCCGTCATCCAGCGGGCCCTGGACGAGCAGGCGGCCGCGTATCGGGCCGATCGCGATCGGTTGCGGGTCCAGTCGACCGACCTACGGCTGATGAGGGAGAAGATCTCCGAGATCGAGCGGCGAACCCGGGCCGGCCCTGACGCCGACCACATGCCCGCCGTGTGGGCGGGTGGCTGTCCGTACCGGGGGCTCTGGCCGTTCGAGGCGGAGCACGCCGAGGTCTTCTACGGCCGGGAGCGCCTGACCGCCGAGCTCGTCGGCAAGCTCACCGAGGCGCTGGACGGGACCGGCATGGTCGTGGTGACGGGGGCCTCCGGTGCCGGCAAGTCGTCGCTGCTGCGTGCCGGCCTCATCCCGGCGCTCGCCCGGGGCGCCCAGCTACCCGGCTCGGAGCACTGGCCGAGCCTGCTGCTGACGCCGACCGAGACACCCCTGAACGAGCTGGCCGTCCGGCTGGCGCTGCTGGGCGGCGTGGACGCCCTCACCGTAAGGCGAGGGCTGGAGGAGCACCCTGGACGGGCACATCTGCTGGCCAGGCAGGCGCTGCTCGACGATCCGGCGGGACCCGCGGCGCGGCGTCTTGTCGTGGTGGTCGACCAGTTCGAGCAGGTTTTCACCGCCGTCGACAACGGCGGCGAGAGCGAGGCCGAAACGTTCGTCACCGCGCTGACCGCGATGTGCGCCCCCAGCGCGGCGGCCGGGGAGCCGCCCGCGGTCGTCGTGCTCGGGGTCCGAGGAGACTACTGGGGCCGGTGCGCCGCCTACCCGCAGCTCGCCCCGGCGCTGGAAGAAGGCCATTTCCTCGTCGGCCCCATGTCGGAGTCCGAGCTGCGGCGCGCCGTCACCGGCCCGGCGGACACCGCCGGTCTCGAACTCGAGCCGGGCCTCGTCGACGCCGCCCTCAGCGATCTGCGCCCCACGCGGGGCGGCGGCGCCTACGGGACGGGCGCGCTGCCGCTGCTCTCCCAATCCATGCTGATCACGTGGCGCAAGCGCGCCGGCAACCGCCTGACCAGCCAGGGGTACGGCGCTTCCGGCGGTGTCACGGAGGCCGTGCAGCGGAGTGCGGAGGCGGCCTACGACGACGTCCCGCCCGAGGAGAGGGCGCTCGTCCGCGAAGTCTTCATTCGGATGACCGCGGTGACCAGGGAGGGCCTGGCGGTTCGCCGTGAGGTGAGCCGTGCGAGCCTGCGGTTGGGAAGCCACGGCGCGGCGGTGGACGCCGTGCTCGACGTGTTCACCGCCCAGCGGCTGGTCATACTGCACCACGAGACGGCGGAGATCGCCCACGACGTCCTCCTGCACGCGTGGCCGCGGCTGCGGGGCTGGTTGCGCGAGGAGGAGAGCGAGCGCGGGCTCTACAGCCAGCTCGTCGACGACGCCGTGGAATGGCAGGGGCGGCTGGACGAGTCATTCCTCTACCGCGGTGCCCAACTGGCTGCGGTTCTGGGGGCCGCGTCGCGCTGGCGGGCCTACCCCGCGCGCTACCCGGAGCTGTCCGGCTTCGCCGGGGAGTTCCTGAACGCCTCCCGCACCGCCGAGGCCGACCGCCTGCGGGGCCGCCGCCGGGTGCGTGGCCTGCTGGCCCTGCTCCTTGCCGCCGCCGTGGCCGCGGGAGGGTTCGCCACGGAGCGGGGTATGTCGGCCGCCCGGCAGAACGAGCTGCGGATCGGCCGGCAGGCTGCCGCCGACGCCGCCGCGTTCCGTGGTGTCGACCCGGTCCGGGCCCTGCTCCTCAGCGTGGCGGCGTGGCGGCTGGCGCCCGAGGAGCCGGATTCCGTGGCCGCGCTGTACAGCTCGCTGGCGCAGCGTGAGGCCCACATGCTGCACCCGCCGGTCTCCACCGGCGGCGCCCTGTACGACCTCGGCCGGAACGGGGCCGTCCTGGCGATGGTGCGCGACGGCCGGCTGTCGAGGTGGGATGTGGCGAGCGGGAGGAGACTTCCCATCCCCGAGCCGGACGTGGGCCGGGACGTCACCGCGATCGCGCTCAGCCCGGACGAATCCACGCTGGCCGTCGCCTCGGCGCGGTCCGTCCGTCTGTGGGATCTGCGCACCGGTCAGCCGTACGGCCGCGAGTTCGGCCTGGCCGGCGCCGGACGGCTGGCTTTCAACGCCGGCGGCGGCGTGCTGACCCTCGTGAAGTCCCTGAACGGCGGGCAGGCCTGGGACCTCGCTGACCTGGGCGAACCGGTGTGGGAGAGCGCCGACCCCGCGCTGGAGGGGATGGAGGTCTCCCCGGACGGTCAGAACGTGGTGCTGGTCTTCGGCAAGAAGCCCTATCGGCTCCTCGACCGCCGGTCTCGTCCGATACCAGCATTTGACGGGGCGAAACCTGACGCTGGGGGTACCGCCGCCTTCACCCCCGACGGCGGGACGGTGGCGGTGAGCGTGGACCGGTCCGTCAGGTTCTGGAACCTCCGGGCCGGTCGGTGGTCGGGCGCCGACCTGCCGTACGTGGAGCCCTATGACATCGCCTTCAGCGCCGGCGGCGACTATCTGGCCACCTATGACGAGGCGGCGCTGACGCTGTGGCGGCGCGACGGGCACAAGGTGCTGTCCCGCTTCGCGCGCGACATCGACGGCAGACCTCGGTTCGATCCGGTAGCCGGCACGCTCGGCTTCCGGCTGCGCACCGGTGAGGTCGTTCAGCTCGACGTCAAAGCGCTCATCTCTACCGGGCCGCTGCTTCCCCGTACCGAGACGGCCGCGATCGATCGGCTGGCCCGGGTCGCGGTCTTCCAGGGCGGGGGCACGACCGTGCTGGCCGGTCCGCACATGAGCGCCCGGCGGCTGGACGCGCCGGCGTGGTCCGCGGTGTCGGCCGCGTTCGCCCCTGACGGCCGGTCGCTGGCCCTGGGCGCGCTCGACCGGACCGAGGTACGGATCTGGGACGTCGCCACCGGACGGGCGCAGCGGACGATCACCGTCCATGGGGCCGGCGGCGTCGGCGGCCTGGCCTTCAGCCGGGACGGTGCGCGGCTGGCCGTGGCGCCGAAGAACGACTCGTGGGAACGGGTGGAGCTGTGGGACCGCCACCGTCAGGACGCTCCGCCGGTCACCCTCGACCAGCGAGGCAGCTGGCAGATGACGTTCAGCCCGGACGGCCGGCTGCTGATCGTCAACAGTCCCTACGCCAACGGTGTCGTCGAGCTCGTCCCCCGGCCGGCGGCTGATCCGTATCACCGCCAGCTCTTCGGCTCCGACGGCACGGGCGGCCGGCCCCTGGCGATCGACCCCGGCAGCCGCGTCATCGCGGCCGGCGGGCCGAGCTCCGGCATCACCCTCTGGGACGCCGTCACCTTCCGCGATCTCCGGAACCTGCCCATGCCGGAGCAGGATCCCGAACAGCTCGTGTCCGCCGCCTTCTCACCCGACGGGCGCATCCTCGCCGCGGGCGGTGTGAGCGGCCGGATCTGGTTGTGGGACGTCGCCGGCGGCATCCCGCTCGGCGCGCCGATACCGCAGCACGCGGGCGACGTGCTCGCGCTCGCATTCACCGCGGACGGCGACCACCTCTACAGCGCCGGCACCGACGGCGTCCTGCGCAGCCTGCCGATCGCCCCCGCGCACGTGGCCGCAGAGGTGTGCCGGCGCGCGAACAGCACCCTGGACGAGGCCGCATGGACGCGGCTTTTCCCCCAGGCGGACTACAGAACGGTCTGCTGATCACGGTTAGGAGGGTAAGACGGCATGACGAACGAGATTCATTTCGAGAAGATCCCGGAAACCGTCGTCCTGGAGGCCGCCGACAAGAAGGTGGAGTTTCACGTCCGCGCCCCGGCTGCGAGCACCATCCAGGGCCGGCTCGTACCGCCCGAGGGCGATCCCATAGAGGTGGGGAAGCCGTCGGACGGCGACGACTGGCACGCCGAGCACTCGCTCTCGCCGGACGCGCCAGTCGGCCTGTGGGTGCTGCAGATCCGGGCGGACGAACTCGAAGCCGAGGCGGAGTTCGAGGTCAGGTGGGGCTGGCTCAGACGGCCCGTACGGATCTCCTTCGGCGCCAGCGTGCCGGAGGTCGTATACGGAGAGATGCTCGACGTGGGCGGGGTCGCGGAGACGTTGATCGACGATGAGTGGCGGCCGCTCGCCGGCAACGTCGTCTCCATCATGTTCCAGCCGCGCGACCGGAACGAGCGCAGCGAGCTCGACACCGCCGTCACCACGTCGTCGGGCGAGTTCGGCGTGCAGGTCGACCCGGACGAAAGCGGGTTCCTCTGGGCCGAACTGGGCCTGCTGACCGGACCCGGTCCAGGAAGCGCCAGCGTGGCCATCGCCATCGGCGTCATCCCAGGTGTGGTCGCCATCGGCGTCACCTTCGGCCCTCATCACATGACGAGGAGCGCCGACGGCCGGTCTCTGCGGCACAGAGTGACGGTCAGCGGTCCGGGCGGCTCCACCGGGACGATCAGCGTCCGGTACGCCCCAGGACGCCGCCGCCCGGACCAGGACGACGTCGGGCAAGGAGTCGTCCAGGTGCAGGCGGGGCTCGGCGGCAACTACAACACGCAGATCGGCTACCGGAAGGGATGGTGGCGCATCGTGCACCAGGGCGCTCGCACCGCGTATCGCCGCTGGAAGAAGGGCCCGTGATCCTCAGGGTGAGGCACGCTCGCGTGCCTCACCCTGTGTTCGGCCTGAGCCTGTCTCAGACGTCGACGAACGAGAACCGATCCAGCGGCGGGCCGTAGACGAGCTGGGAGCCCGTGCGATCCACCTCGCTGATCTCGAGGTCGGGAGAGCCGACGCCGCCGCAGAAGTAGTGCATGACGGACCTGGGGTCGTAGACGGCCAGCTCGATGGTCTCCGTACCGGGCTCGTCGGGACAGGCAGCCGGGGCGCCGGAGTGGATCTGCTCGTGCCGGAAACCGAGAATGTGGCCCAGCTCGTGCCGGAGCACACCGACCGGGTCGTACGGGCTGTCGTGATACGACGGGTCGATGAACAGCCTTCTGCGACGCGGGGGTTCGTTCGGGAAGAAGGCCGCTGCGATGAAAGCGCCATCCGCCTCGATGTGCCGGACCGGGAAAACGACTCCCGGAGGGTGCGCCTCGTTGCTCTCGTCGGCTTCGGAGACGTGGGTGAACCGCACGCCACAGGTCGCTTCCCAGGCCTCGGCAGCGCTGAGCATGTTCGCGACCACGACCGCGTACCAGTCGTCGCTGGGGAATGTGGGTTTCCGCACGCAATAGGTGAGATCGGTGCCCGGCGCCCAACGGACGATCCTTTCGTTCCGCAGGATTCCGATGAGGGCGCTGCCCCGCAGCAGCGAGGAATTGAGCTGGGCACCGCCGAAGCCGGCGGGGACCGAAGCGCCGGCCGCCTGGCGCTCGCGCAGCGCCTTCTGAGCCTGTTCGTACAATCCCAGTTGGTCGGCGTCGAGGACCAGATCGCCTTCGACACAGTGCAGTTCTTGCCCGCCCTCGGGTTCGATGAACGTTTTCATGTCGTCCTCGTCAATCCCTGTCGGATTCGGTGAGCAGGCCGGGCTGGAATCGTCGTGCCCAGGCCATGACGAGCTGGTCCAGGTCCTTGAGTTGATCGCCTCCGACGACCCACAGAGTTTCCTGGTCGATGCGCACGGTCGGCCATTGTGAGATCCATTCCTGGAAATCCGGCCGGCTCGCGACCAATTCCCGAAGGTCCTTCTTCTGCCGTCGCAGACGATGCTCCGGTGTTTCGCTCATGACGCCACCATCGCCGACGGTCAGGCCTTCGCTCACTTTAGGCTCGTGCCTGGCACGCCGGTATCAGGGCCGGTCCCAGGGAAAGCCCTAGGATCGCTGATCCCTGATCCGGAACGCGGTCACACGATCGGGGCATGCCGTACTGACCGCCGGCCGCTCCGGGAAAGCGGGGATGAGGCACCCGCTGAGGCGGCCCGAACCTTCAGAGGGGCGAGGTCTGGAGGATCTCCGGCAGGCCCGCCATCGCCTTCCGGTGGTCGTCGGCCGTCCGCCGCCCCTCGGCGAACGCCGCCTCGAAAGCCGCCGCACCGAGCCGCTCCCGCAGCGCCTCGACCAGGCCGTGGCTCTCCGGGGCCGAGGGGGCGAGCCGGTCGGCGGCGCCCAGCAACGCCGCGGCCCGCCCGAAGTGGCCGCCCGCCTCGTCACCGGACGCCGTCAGGCGGCGGAGGCCCGTCTCGTGATCCGATGCCGCGAGCAGGCGCAGGCCCGTCTCGTGATCCGATGCCGCGAGCAGGCGCAGGCCGGTCGCGGTGATGCGGACGTCCCCGAGATCGGCGGCGATGCGGGTGCCCTCGGTCAGGTGCCGGCGGGCGCTCTCGTGCTCGCCGCCCGAGGCCGCCGCGCGGCCCAGGCCGAGGAGGCAGCGGGCCGCGCACCGCAGGTCGCCGATCCGCCGGAACTCCGGCAGGAGGGCCGCGAAGCGGGCGATCGGGTGGTTCCCGAGATGCTGGTCGAAGGTGGCGAGGTAGATCTCGGCGTGCAGCCGCTCGTGGTCGTTGCCGCCGGTCCGGGCCAGCCGCGCGGCCTCGGCCAGCCAGCCGGGTACGTCGTCGAGGTGGATGCGCTCCTCGATCGCCCGGACAGCCATCTGGTTGAGGCAGTTGGCCTGCTTGACGTGGTCGCCGAGCCGGCCGAACAGGTCGGCGGCCTGCGCGAGCCGGGCCAGGGTGGCCGGCACGTCCGAGGCGTAGACGTGGGCGGACAGCGCCAGGGCGCGATGCCAGTCATCGCCCAGCCGCTCGAACATCCCGGCGGCCTCGACCGCGTGATCCAGCGCGGCGGCGCTCCGCTCGCCGTACCTCAGGGTCCAGCCGAGGGCCAGCAGCGCGAGCGCCCGGTCGTGTTCGGCGTCGCTTCCGGCCGTCGCGTGGGCCGGGGCGCGGTCGTGTTCGGCGTCTCTCGCGACCATCCTGTGGGCCAGTGCGGCGAACTCCCGCGCTCGTTCCGTGTCCTGGTAGCAGAGCACGACGGCGCAGGTGATCGCGGCCCGGAAGCCCAGCGCGCCCCCCGGCAGCGGTCGCCGGAGCAACTCGTCGAGCCAGTCGAACAGCTCGCCGCTGCAGCCGACGACCTCCCACGCCGTGCCGATGCCGGCGATGAACTCCCAGGCGGCGGTGGTGTCGTCCCGGTCGAGGGCCCAGCGCAGGGCCGCCGCCAGGTCGGCCGAGCGGCGGTTGAGCCACCGCAGCGCGCCGGCCTGGTCCCGGCCGCGAAGGTCGGGCACCGTGGAGACGGCGTGTCGCAGATGGTGGCGGGCGTGGTGCTCGTGTGCCGTCCCGGCGCCGCCACGCGCGGCCAGCCGCCGGTGCGCGAACTGGCGGACGCTCTCCAGCAGGCGGTATTCGGTGCTCTCGTCCCGGCGGTGGACGGAGATCAGCGACCGGTCCAGCAGGCGCGAGAAGGTCCGGACCAGGTGGGCGTACTCCAGCGGCGGGTACGCGACGACCCGGGCGGCCGTGTCGTAGTCGAAGTCGCCGGGGAACACCGAGCAGCGTTCGAGCAGCAGCCGCTCCTCCTCGCTCAGCAGCTCGTAGCTCCAGGCGAGGGCCTCCTCCAGGGTGCGGTGGCGGCTCGGGGAGCCGTGCGCGCCATCGGTGAGGAGGGCGAACCGGTCGTGCAGCCGGGCCAGCAGCTCGGCGGGCGTGAAGAACCGTACCCGGGCCGCGGCCAGCTCGATCGCCAGCGGCAGGCCGTCCAGGCGGCGGCAGATGGTCGCGACCTGCCGGGCGTTGCCCGGGGTGACGGCGAACCCCGGGGAGGCGGCCGCGGCGCGGTCGGCGAACAGCCGGCCGGAGCCGGACTCCAGCACGGCGTCCGGCCCGTCGATCTCGGCGGGCAGGGGCAGCGGCGGGATCTCGTAGACGACCTCCCCCGTGAGGTGCAGCGCGCCGTGGCTGGTGGCCAGCACGTGCAGGTGGTCGGTGGTGGCCAGCAACTCGGCGAGCAGGGCCGCCGCGGTGGCGGTCACGTGCTCGCAGTTGTCCACGATGAGCCAGTGCCCGCCCCCGGCGAGGGCCTCGCGGATCAGGCGGCGAAGCCGGTGCTCCTGCCCGACGACCCCGAGCGCGTCGGCGAACGCCCGCTCCACGGCGCCACCGGCGCTCACGGGCGCGAGGTCGATCAGGGTGGCGGGCGGCAGCGCGGTCACCGAGTGCGCCAGGTGCAGGGCCAGCCGGGTCTTCCCGGTGCCGGCGGGGCCGGTCAGCGTCACCATCCGGTACGCCCCCAGCAACCCCCGCACCTCCTCCAGCTCCCGGACCCGGCCCACGAACGACGACAGCGGCGTGGGCAGGACCCTCCTGGACTCGTGGCCGGAGCGGAGCCGGGCCGCGGCCGCCACCAGGGCCAGCCGGTTGGTGCCGCCGAGCTTGCGCAGCAGCGACGACACGTGGCTCTCCACCGTCCGTTCCGACAGCCGCAGCCTGGCGGCGATCTCCTGGTTCTGCAGGCGGTCGCCCACGAGCCACAGGACCTCCGACTCGCGCGGGGTCACGCCGGCAGCGTGCAGATCGGGTAAGGCGTCCGAACCCATATCTCGGAGTATGCGGGTACGGAGCCGATTTCCGTACCGAGCACGGATGCGGGCCCGCGGGGCGCCGGGATGGAATGAGGCCTGACGCGAACGACGACGAGGAGAGACCATGGCAGGCAAGGCCGTCATCAGCTTGACCACCGGATTGGAGGACCCCGAGCGGGTCACGGTGGCCCTCCTGGTCGCGGTCGGCGCGGCCGAGCTGGGCCGGCCGACGCTGATGTTCCTCACCAAGGAGGCGAGCCGGCTGGCGCTGGACGCCGTCGCCACCGGCGTCGCCTGCGACGGCTGCCCGCCGCTGGCCGACCTGATGGCGCGGTACGCCAAGGCGGGCGGGACGTTCCTGGTCTGCCCCATCTGCTTCGACGCCCGCGGTCTCGACCAGAGCCGGCTGATCGAGGGCGCCGAGCTGGGCGGCACCGTACCCATGTGGCAGTGGATCGGCGACGACGGCGCCACCACCTTCAGCTACTGAGCGCCGTCATGACCGGATTCCTCGAGCCCGCGGAGCTCACCCCGCAGGTACGCCGCCTCTTCGACGACGACCTGGCCGGCACCGGCTACGTCATGAACCTCACCAGGCTGTGGGCCCATGACCCCGCCGCCATGGAAGGGCTGTTCACCCTGCTGCGGCACGCCGCCGAGTCGGGCGGCCTCGACGTGCGCACGCGTGGCGTCCTGGTGGCGGCCTGCGCCTCCGCCATGGGCGACTCGTACTGCTCGCTGGCCTGGGGGAGCCGGCTGGCCGAGGCGGCCGGCGCGCCGGCGGCCTCCGGGGTGCTGCGGGGGGACGACGACGGGCTGACCCCGGGCGAGCGGGCGATGGCGGGCTGGGCGCGGAAGGTGGCGCGCGATCCCAACGGGACCGGCCCGGCGGACGTCCAGGAGCTGCGCGACGCCGGCCTGCCGGACGGGCAGATCTTCGCGATCACGCTGTTCGTGGCGTTGCGCGTGGCGTTCTCGACCGTCAACGACGCGCTCGGCGCCCACCCGGACGCCGAGCTCCGCACCACCGTCCCGCCCCCTGTCCTCGCCGCCGTCGCCTACGGTCGCCCCATCGCATCCCGGACCCCCGCCACGGCTGGCGACCCGTAGGCCCGCCGGCCGTACGATCGGGGCATGCTGCATGGCCGGGAACGGGAATGCGGGATCCTCGCGCGGCTGCTCGACGGCGCTCGCGACCGGCGCAGCGGCGTCCTGGTCGTCCGCGGCGAGGCGGGCGTCGGCAAGTCCTCGCTGCTCGGCTTCGCGGCCGAGCGGGCGGCGGGCCTGCGGGTGCTGCGGGGCGGCGGGGTCGAGTCGGAGTCGGAGCTCCCGTACGCGGCGGCGCACCAGCTGCTGCGGCCCGTGGCCGACCGGCTCGCGGCCATCCCCGCCGGGCAGGCGGCCGCGCTGCGCGGCGCGTTCGGGCTGGGTGAGCCGGTCGAGGGAGACCGGTTCCTGGTCTCGATCGCGGTGCTCAGCCTGCTGTCCGAGGTGGCCGAGGAGGGGCCGCTGTTGTGCCTGGTCGACGACGCCCAGTGGCTCGACGGGGCCTCCGCGGGCGCGCTGGCTTTCGTGGCGCGGCGGCTGGAGGCCGAGGGGATCGTGCTGCTGTTCGCCGTACGCGACGAGGAACCGGGTCTCCCGCACCGCGCCGTGCGCGACGAGGAACCGGGCGCCTCCCGGCACCTGGCCGGGCTGCCCGAGTTGCGCCTGCGCGGGCTGGAGCCGGAGGCGGCGCGGGCGCTGCTGGCCGAGCGTACGGCGGTCGCGCTCGCGCCCGAGGTGGCCTGGACGCTGGTGGCCAGCACCGCCGGCAACCCGCTCGCCCTGCTCGAACTGCCCGGCTCGCTGTCGGCCGAGCAACTCGCCGGCCTCCGCCCGCTGCCCGAACGGCTGCCCGTCGGCGAGGTGGTCGAGCAGGTCTTCCTCGACCGGGTGCGGCGGCTGACGGCCCCGGCGCAGACCCTGCTGCTGGTCGCCGCCGCCGAGGAGAGCGGCGACGTCGGCCTCGTGCTCCGGGCGGCGCGGACGCTGGAGGTGCCGCCGGAGGTGCTCGACGAGGCGGAGACGGCGGGCCTCGTCCGCGTCGAGGGCGGCGTCATGTCCTTCCGCCACCCCCTCGTACGCTCGGCCGTCTACCGGGGCGCGACGTTCCTGCGGCGCAGCGCGGTGGAGCGGGCCCTGGCCGCGGCGCTGCCGGACGAGGACGCCGACCGGCGGGCCTGGCACCTGGCGGCCGCGGCGACCGCTCCGGACGAGGCGGTGGCCGCCGAGCTGGAGAGGTCCGCCGAGCGGGCCACCCGGCGCGGCGGCCACGCCGCCGCCGCGAGCGCGCTGCACCGCGCCGCCGCCCTCACCCCGACGGCCGGGTCCCGCGCGCGGCTGCTCACGCTCGCCGCCGAGGCCGGATGGCTGGCCGGGCAGCCGGACCGGGCCCGCGCGCTGGTGGACGAGGCGGCCGGGCTCGCGGCCGACCCGCTGCTGCGCGCCCGGGGCGAGCACGTACGGGGGGCGATCGAGGGTCTCTGCGGCCGGCCCGACACCGCGTACGCGATGCTCGTCGCCGCGTCGGAGCCGGTCGCCGCGCTGCACCCGGGCCAGGCCGCGCGCATGCTGACCGAGGCGGGCCGGCTGGCCTGGACCGTCGCCGACCTGCCGAAGCTGGCCGAGGCCGACCGGCGGCTGGCGAGCCTGCCGCGCGGCGAGGGTGCCGTCACCGACGGCACCAGGCTGGTGGGCGGGCTGGCCGCGCTCCTGGAGGGGGACGCCGCGCGGGCCAACCCGTCGCTGCGCGAGGGCAGCGAGCCCGCGCAGGACCAGGCCGACCCGCTGAGCCTGGGCATGGCCGCGGCCGCGGCGATGTTCGCCGGGGTGGACGCCACGGCGCTCGACCTGTTCACCAGGGCCGCCGTCCGCGCCCGCGCGGCCGGCGCGGTCAGCGTGCTGCCCCTGATGCTCGCGCCGTTCGCGGCGCTGCAGATGTGGACCGGCCGGTTCGCCGCCGCCCGGGCCACCGCCACCGAGGGGCTGCGGCTCTCGCTCGACACCGGGCAGGAGAACACGGCCGCCCACCACCGCGCGGTGCTCGCCTGGATCGCCGCCGCGCAGGGCCGGGCCGCGGAGTGCCGTACGGAGGCGGGGGCCGCGCTGGCGCACGCCATCGGGCAGCGGCTCGGACCGCCCGCCAGTATCGCGGCGTGGGCGCTGGCCCTGCTCGACCTGGGGGAGGGGCGGAAGGCGGAGGCGTTCGACCGGCTGAGCGCGATGGCGGACGCCGGGCCGGGGGAGGGGCATCCGGCCGTGAAGATCTTCGCCGCGGCCGATCTCGTCGAGGCCGCCGTACGAACCGACCGCCCCGACCGCGCCATGGCGGCCCTGGACCTGCTCCGGGGCTGGGCCGGGCCGTCCCGGGCACCGTGGGCGCACGCGCTGGTGGCCCGCTGCCGGGCCCTGGTCGAGGGCGCCGACGCGCCGGAGCTCGCCGAGGCCCGCTTCACCGAGGCGCTGTCGCTGCACGCGACCGCCGGCCGGCCCTTCGACACCGCCAGGACGGCGCTGCTGTTCGGTGAGGCGCTGCGCAGGCGCCGGCGGCGGGCCGAGGCGCGGCGTCACCTGCGTGCGGCGGGCGAGACGTTCCAACGGCTGAACGCGGCGCCCTGGGCGGAGTCCGCCCGGGTGGAGCTCCAGGCGACCGGCGAGACCGCGCGCAAGCGCGACCCCAGCACGATCGCCGACCTGACGCCGCAGGAGCTGCAGATCGCGCGACTGGTCGCGGAGGGCGGGACGAACAGGGAGATCGCGGCGCACCTGTTCCTCAGCCCGCGCACCGTCGACTACCACCTGCACAAGGTGTTCGTGAAAGTGGGCATCTCGTCGCGAGCCGAGCTGGTGCGGCTCTCCGTGGAGGATCCCGGCCGCCTGGGCGGAGGTCGTTGACCGCCGGGACTGTGTACTTCACCGATTCGACGGGGCACGTCCGGGCGGAGGGTGGTGGCAACGAACCCGGAGGGAAGATCCCCGATGAACCCGACAGACGTGATCGTCGTAGGCGCCGGACCGACCGGTCTCATGCTGGCGTGCGAGCTCGCCCTGGCCGGCGTGCGCTGCAAGATCCTGGAACGGCGCGCCGAGCAGCCCAACATCACCCGGGCGTTCGCCGTGCACGCCCGCACCCTCGAACTCCTCGACGCCCGGGGCCTGGCGGACGACCTGCTGCCCCGCGGCGTCCCTGTGCGCCGGCTCCAGCCCGCCCCCGGCGCCGCCCTCGACCTGAGCACGCTGGAGACCAGGTACCCGATGGTCCTGATCGTCCCGCAGAGCGGCACGGAACACCTGCTGGAGGATCGCGCCCGCGAGCTGGGCGTGGAGATCGTCCGGGGCGCGGAGGTCGTCGGGCTCCGGCAGGACGCCCGGCAGGTGGTTCTGGAGCTGGCCGGCGGGCGTACGGAGGCGGCCGGCTACGTCGTCGGCTGCGACGGCGCGCACAGCAGGGTCCGCGGCCTGCTCGGGATCGACTTCGCCGGCAAGCAGTACGAGACGCACATCCTGCTCGCCGACGTGCGCCTCGCCGAGCCGCCCGAGGACGCCCTGTTCGCCGCGAACGGCCCCGAGGGCGTCGTCCTCATGATCCCGTTCGGCGACGGGTGGTTCCGCGCCATCGCCTGGGACCGGCTGCGCGAGCAGGTGCCCCTGGACGTGCCGCTGCCGATGGCGGAGATGCGCGACGCCTTCCTGCGCATCGCGGGCACCGACTTCGGCATGCGTGAGCAGCGGTGGAGCTCGCGCTTCCTGAGCGAGCGCCGGCAGGCCGGGCGGTACCGCGCCGGCCGGGTGTTCCTCGCCGGGGACTCCGCCCATGTGCACTCGCCGCTGGGCGGGCAGGGCATGAACACCGGCATCCAGGACGCCATGAACCTCGGCTGGAAGCTGGCCGCCGCCGTGCGCGGGCAGGCGCCGGACGGGCTGCTGGACACCTACGAGCGCGAGCGGCACCGGGTGGGCACGCAGGTGCTCGCCCTGACCGACGCCTTCAACCGCCTCGTGCTCGGCCGCTCGGCGATCCGCCGCGCGCTGCGGGCCCTGACGATCCGGCTGCTCCTGCGGTTCGGCCGCTCCCGCCGGCTGCTGGCCGGCCGGCTGACCGGGCTGGGCATCGGCTACCCGCCCACGACCCGGCACGCCCACCCGTGGACCGGGCGGCGCGTGCCCGACCTCCCGTGCACGGACGGTCGGCTGTACGAGCTGCTCCGCGACGGCCGCCACCTGCTGGTGGACGCGACGGGGCGGGAGGCCGTCGCGGCGGCGGTCGGGCAAGCGGTCAAGGTCGCCCGGTACGCGGGCCCGGCCGTGCCCGGCCTGCCGGCCGCCGTCCTGGTCCGCCCGGACGGGTATGCCGCCTGGGCCGGCGAGGACCGTACGGACCTGCCCGAGCTGGCGAAGGTGGCGGTCGGGCGGTGCGGCGGCCCCTCACCGCGCACCCACCCGGCCAGCTCGTGAGACCCGGCCCACCACGCCGCACGGAAACGAGCCGCAGGCCCCAGGACCAATGACCTGGCTCCGGATGCCCTTGTCAAATAGCAGGTATCCAATCAAGCCCGGCTCTTCTCTCTTTACCGTGACCATGCCTCCCGAAGGAGATGTTTTTGTGAAGAGACCTCTCGCAGGCACCAGTGTCGTCGCGGCCGTCGCGCTGGCCGGCGGGCTGCTGGCCGCCTCCCCGGCCGCGGCCGCGACGGGCGAGCGGGCCGTCACCTCGGTGACGTTCACGGCGGAGTCCGCCGCCGCGCGCCCGGGCAACGGCCGGATCCTCTACGACCGGATCAGCGGCGGCCTGGGCACCCTGAAGATCAAGAACGGCACCTCCAAGGACGGCGTCGTGGCTCTGGTCAGGGGCAGGACCAAGGCCATCAGCATCTACGTCCGCGCGAAGTCCACGGCGAGCATCAAGGACGTCAGGGACGGTACGTACCGGATCTACTTCACCACCGGTTACCGCTTCAGCACGTCGAAGGGCCGGTTCACCAGGGCCGCCGCCTACCAGCGGTTCAACGACCGCCTGAAGTTCGTCACCACCTCCAGGTCGACCACCATCTGGACCCTCACCCTCAACCCGGTCAGGGGCGGCAACGCGAAGACCAGCTCGGTCAACCCGAGCGACTTCCCCGCCTGACGCCGGGGCGGCGCGCGAGCAGCCCGCCTCGGGCCAGGAAGCACCGCGGGTCCAAGGAGCAGCCGGACGGCGGGTCCACCGGGCCGGGCCGCTTCCCTCCGAGGACGGTCTCCTGCCGGGCCCCCGCGCGCCGCGGGGCCCGGCACGGGCGCCGCCGCTCCCGGATAACCGGTTGCGCCCGCCCGTAGACTGATCGCATGGCTTCGCCCCGCAGAATTTCCTAGCAAGGACACCCGCTTCCACGCCACCCGTGTGTCCTCTAGCTTCTCCGGAGCGCAATCCCATGCTTACCTTCCGTGGCGTCGACGTGCGTGCCGGCGCCGGCCTCCTGATCTCCGGCGTCACCGCGCACGTCGCTCCCGGCGACCGCATCGGCCTGGTCGGCCGCAACGGCGCGGGCAAGACCACCCTCATGAAGATCCTCGCCGGGCGGCTCCAGCCCGCGGCCGGCGACATCGTCCGCACCGGGCCCGTCGGCTACCTGCCGCAGGACCCGGCCGCCGCCGATCCCGGCATCGCCGTCCTCGACCGGGTCCTGTCCGCCCGCGGCCTGGACCAGGCCATGCGCGCGCTGCGCGACGCCGAGGCCGCGCTCGCCGAGTCGGGCGACGAACGTTCGATGGCCCGCTACGCCAGGGCCGAGGCCGAGTTCCAGGCCCGCGGCGGTTACCCGGCCGAGGCCGGGGCCGCCCGCGTCGCCGCCGGGCTCGGCCTGCCCGACCGGGTCCTCGACCAGCCGCTGGGCACCCTGTCCGGCGGGCAGCGGCGCCGCGTCGAGCTGGCCCGCGTGCTCTTCGCCGAGCCGGGCGTCATGCTGCTCGACGAGCCCACCAACCACCTGGACGGCGACTCCGTGGCCTGGCTGCGCACGTTCCTGGTCGGCTACTCCGGCGGGCTGGTGCTCATCAGCCACGACACCGGACTGCTGGCCGACGTGATCAACCGGGTCTGGCACGTGGAGCAGGGCGCGCTGGAGGTGCACAACACCGGCTGGCACGCCTACCTCGCCGACCGCGAGGCCGACGACCGGCGCCGGGCACGGCTGCGGGCCGCCGCCGAGCGCAAGGCCGCCACCCTGCACGCCCAGGCCGACCGCATGCGCTCCAGGTCCGCCACCGCGGTCCGGGCCAAGGACATGGCCCGCCGCGCCGACCGCATGCTGGCCGGGGCCCGGCCGGTCCGCCGCGCCGAGAAGGTCGCGCGCATCCGGCTGCCCGAGCCGGCGCCCAGCGGCAGGACGCCGCTCGGCGCGATCAGCCTGGCCAAGTCCTACGGGAGCCTGCCGGTGCTGTCCGGGGTGGACCTCGCCGTCGACCGGGGCAGCCGGCTGGTGGTGCTCGGGCTCAACGGCGCCGGCAAGACCACGCTGCTCAAGCTGCTGGCCGGGCGCGAGCGGCCGGACTCGGGACGGGTCGTGCACGGCCACGGGCTGCGGCTCGGCTATTTCGCCCAGGAACACGACACCCTGGACCCGGCGCACACCGTCGGCGGGCACCTGGCCGCCGCCCCGCAGCTGACCGACGGCGAGGCCAGGACGGTGCTCGGCTCGTTCCTGTTCGGCGGCGACGACGTGGACAAGCCCGTCGGCGTGCTGTCGGGCGGTGAGAAGACCCGGCTGGCGCTGGCCGGGCTGGTCAGCTCCCGGGCCAACGTGCTGCTGCTCGACGAGCCGACCAACAACCTCGACCCGGCGTCGAAGGCCGAGGTGCTGGCGGCCGTGGCGGCGTACGAGGGGGCGGTGGTGATGGTCACGCACGACCGCGAGACCGTCGAGGCCCTGCGGCCCGACCGGGTGCTGCTGCTGCCCGACGGCGTCGAGGACCTCTGGAACGACGACTACGCCGACCTGATCGCCCTCACTTGACGGCGCCGCCGGTGATCCCGGCGATGATCTTCCGTTGCGCGACGGCGAACACGACCAGCAGGGGGACGCTCATCAGGATGATGTAGGCGAAGATCAGGTGCCAGTTGTTGAGGTAGAGGCCGGCGTTGGCGACCTGGAACAGGTTCAGCGGCAGCGTGTCGACGCGGCCGCCGACGACGAAGAAGGCGTAGAAGACGTCGTTCCAGACGTACAGGCAGATGAGGATGGTGGCGGTGGCCAGCACCGGCCTCAGCAGCGGCAGGATGACGGAGACGAACACCCGCACGGGGCCGGCGCCGTCCATGCGGGCCGCCTCCTCCAGCGACACCGGCACGGTGCGGACGAAGCCGGTGACGAAGAAGATGACGGTGGACAGGTAGATGCCGACATAGACGCCGATCATCCCGGCCGGGCTGCCGGCCAGGCCGAGCTGGCGCAGCAGGAGCACGATGGTGACGACGGCGGGCGGCAGCACGATGCCGCTGATGGCCAGCGCGTACAGCGCCGCGGTGAGCCGCCCGCCCCGCCGGGCGAGGACCCACGCCGCCATCGAGCCGAGCGCGAGCACCAGCACGACCGACGGCGCCACGATCAGCACGCTGCCCAGGAACGCGGCCGGGATCTCGCCCTGCTGCCAGACCTGCGCGAGGTTGTCCCACAGCCGCCAGCGCGACGGGAGGGACAGATCCGGCGACAGGGCCTCGCCCTGCGACTTGCCGGCCGTGACGACGATCAGCCACAGTGGCACGCCCATCACGGGCACGACCAGCGCCACGACGGCGAAGGGCCGCAGCCGCGCGGCCAGTCCCCGCGCCGCCGCGGGCCGCACGCGCCCGCTCCGGGCGGCGCCGAAGACAGGGACGCTCACAGGATCTCCTCCCTCTTGCGCAGGACGCGGATGACCGGGAAGGCCAGCAGGGCGACCATGAGGAACAGCACCAGGCTCATGGCCGTGGCCTGGGCGAACAGCCCCTGGCCGAAGGTGCGGTAGATGAAGATGTTCAGGATCTCGGTGCTGCGGGCGGGCCCGCCGCCGGTGAGCGCCTGGACGACGTCGAAGCCGTTCATGGACCCGAGGAGCGCGGTGGCCACGTTGAACGTGACCGCGGGGGCCAGCAGCGGGAAGCGTACCGACCAGAACGCCTGCCGGGCCGAGGCACCGTCGATGCGGGCGGCCTCGGTGACGTCCTCCGGGACGGTCTTGAGCCCGGCCAGGTAGATGAGCATCGACAGGCCCATCCACTTCCAGGCGTGGATGACCGCGGCCAGGACCAGGGTCCAGGTGGTGCTGCCCAGCCAGGCGATCCGCACCTGTTGCCCGGTCAGCGCCGAGAGCAGGTCGTTGAGGCTGCCGTCCGGCTTGAGCAGGGCCTGGAAGACGTACCCGACGGCCAGGGCGGACATCAGCACCGGGATGAGGAAGGCCAGGCGGGCCGCGCGGTTGAGCCAGGTGTCCTTCTCCAGCAGCACCGCCAGGCCGAAGCCGAACAGGTTCTGGAACAGCGCCACCAGGACGGCGTAGATCAGCGTGATGCGCAGCGCGCCGAACAGGGTGCCGTCCGACAGCAGGTAGGCGAAGTTGTCGAACCCGGCCGGGCGGATCTCGCTCTTGAAGCTGGACCAGTCGGTGAAGGCGTAGACGAAGTTGAACAGGGTCGGCAGGAAGAAGAAGACGAACAGGATCGCGAACGCCGGCGCCAGGAACCACATCGGGTGGGTGCTCGCGCGGGCCGCCGCGGGCCTGATTGGTGTACCGGTCGGCACGAGCGGCTCCTTGCTGGGTCGTGGATCAGAAGCCGGTGGCCCCGGCGGCCTTCGCGAGCTGGGCGAACTGCTTCTGGGTGGCGGCGGCCACCTGCTCGGGGGTCAGGCCGCCGGTGATCATGTCGGACAGGTTCAGGTACAGGTCGGGGTTGGCCACGGCCAGCGCCTGCATGGACCCGACCGCCTGCCCGAGCGAGGCGTGCACGTCGAGCAGCGCCTTCGGCACGCCCTGCGGGGTGGGCACGTCGGCGCGCAGCGAGACGGTCTTGCGGTCGGCGACGAACCCGGCGTAGCCGGGCCCCATCCAGTACGCCAGGAGCTGCCGTGCCGCCGCCTCCCGCCGGGCGTCACCCGTGCGGAACGCGACCAGCGCGTTCGACTGGTCCGGGATGAAGGTGCCGACGTTGCCGGACGGCGAGATGGGGAAGAAGCCGATCCTCTCGTCCAGCTCCGCGGTGTCCGCCTTGGCCTGGAGCTGGCCGAAGAACGAGTTCACCTGCACGACCATGGCGGCCTTGCCGGACAGCAGCGCCGCCCCCTGGTCCTCGAACCTGGCGGTCTTGATGTCGGAGTTGAACAGCCCCTCGTCGATCAGCGCCTTGTACTTCTTGATCGCGTCCAGGATGGTCTTGTCCTCGAACGTCTCCTTGCCGGTGTTGACCCGCTCCCACAGCCCGTCGCGGGCCGCGTCGGCGAGCTGGACCTGCACCCACCACTGGGTGGCCCACTTGTCGGCGGCCATCTCGAAGAACGGGGTCACCCCCTTGCCCTTGAGCGTCCGCGCGACCTCCACCATCTCGTCGAACGTCTTCGGCGGCTCCTTGACGCCGTTGGCCGCGAAGACCTCCTTGTTGTAGTAGACGCCCTCGACCGCCGGGCTGGTGATGAGCGCGGCGTAGCGGGTCCTGTCCAGCAGGCCCGTGATGTCGCGCAGCTCCGGCGACAGGGACGCGACCCAGGGAGCGCCGTCGAGCGGCTGGAGGTTGGCGCGGGCGTTGAGCGCGGTCAGCATCGACGCGGTCGGCTGCCAGAAGGCCAGGTCGGGCTTGTCGCCGGTGGCCACCTTGGTTTGCACGCCCTGCTCGTACGGGTCGGGGATGGTGACGACCTCCACCGCGGCGCCGGTCGCCTGGGCGAAGGCGTCGGTGACGGCCTTGGGCATGGTGTTGCTGTTCTGCGCGGCCCAGATGGTGAGCGTGACCCCGTCCAGGCGGGCGGCGGGGGAGGGCCAGGCGGCGGGGGCGGAGCCGGTGGTGGACCCCGTGGATCCAGCCGGCGGCCCGGCGGAGGGATCGCTGCAGGCCGCGACTGCCAGGGCGAGGGCCATCGCGGCGGCGACACGCTGGAGGAGTTTCACGGTTCGGTTCCTCGATCCAGGTCGGCTGGGGGGCTACAGGGGACGGAGGTGCAGGATTCGGGCGGTGGGCGCGGGGACGGTGGCGGTGACGGCGAGCTTCCCGGTACGCGGGTTCCACTCGTGGCTCCAGCCGCCGGCCGCCGCCGGGTAGGCGATCTCCACGCTCACGTCCCGTCCCGCCAGGTGGGGGAGTTCGAGCACGGCGGTGTCCGCGGCCCCCGGTCTGCGCCAGATCCCCAGACGGGTGACCTGTTCGGTCCGCAGGCCGAGGGCCAGCCACGGGTCCTCCCAGCCGGGCAGGCCGAGCGGCCAGCACGGCGTGGACCGCGGCAGGTCCAGGCGCAGGCTCTGATGGAGCCGTACGCCGTCGCTGACCAGGGTGCGCTGGGCGTCGTCCATGCGGTGGAGGTTGCCCGACAGGTAGAGGCGGCCCAGGATGCCGGTGCACATCGTGAAGGCGATCTCCTCGGCCGTCATCTCGGGTTGCGGGTAGGCCCAGTTGGCGGCCTGCTCGGGCAGCACCGACAGGGGCGCGGCGACCGCGATCGGCGGGTAGCGCAGGAAGTCCTGCTGGTCGCTGGTGGACTGCAGCTGCAGGCGGGCCAGCATCGCGTAGTCCATGCGCATCGCCCCCGAGCCGCAGTTCTCCAGCACCAGGCGCGGGTGCCGGTCCAGGACGCCCTCCAGCCAGGCCAGGTGGGCCCGGTTGTGCGCGAGCAGGCCGGCGCCGGCGCTGGCGGCGTCCAGGTCGGTGCCGGGGCCGGGGTCGATGTTGTAGTCGAGCTTGAAGTAGCCGATGCCCAGCTCCTCCACCAGGCGGTCCACCACCTGGTCGAGGTGCGCGCGGGCAGCGGGGTGGCGCAGGTCCAGGTGGTGGCGGCCGTGCTCGGCGATCCGTACGCCGCCGCGCTGCAGGAACGCCTCCGCGGGCAGCTTGTCGGCCATCGGGCTGCGTACCCCGATCACCTCGGGCTCCAGCCACAGGCCGGGCGTCATGCCGTGGCCCGTGATGCGGGCCAGCACCTCCTCCAGGCCGTGCGGGAAGCGGGTCTGGGAGGGCTGCCACTCGCCCACGCTGTCCCACCAGTCGCCGCCGTCGTCGTACCAGCCGGCGTCCACGCAGAACACCTGCGCCCCGGCCGCGGCGGCGGCGTCGATGAGGGGCAGCAGCTTGTCCGTGGTCGGGTCGCCCATCAGCGTGTTCATGTAGTCGTTGAACACGACCGGCAGCGCGGGCCGGTCGGGGTGGGGGCGCAGCAGCGCCCGCCGGTACGCGGTCAGGGCCGCCACCGCCCGCTCGAAGCCGGGTCCCTCGCCGGCGTCGCCGTCGTTGCCCTCGTCGCCCTCGTCGCCCTCGGAAACGGCGATCGCGACGGGCACGGTGGTGAACGACTCGCCGGGCGCGAGCAGCTCGCTCCACTGGTGGTCGAGGTCGGTGGGGCCGGACAGGGCGACGTACGCGCCGTCCAGCCGCTCGCCCGTCTCCCACCGCCACGGCCCGTTGTGCTCGATCTGCCACAGCCAGGTCCGGCCGGTACGCCGGTCGCTCAGCCCGCCCATCGGCACGTGCCGCCCGCTCGACCAGGTGCCGGAGCTGGTCAGCGCGAACACGCCCTTGCCGTGCTGGCCGTGCCCGGCCAGGCCGAGGTCGGCGACGTGCTCGCGCAGCGGGCGCCTGGTCCAGCGGCTCTCGCCCAGCCACTCGCTGTCGGCGTACAGGACGTCCAGGTCGTTCACCGGCCGCCCGAGGAAGCCGGCGGCGAACGAGGTGACGGCCAGCAGCGGCACCGGCCTGTCGCCGGTGTTCGTCACCCGCACGCGCGCCTGCACGGCCGCCACCCCGTCGGGGGAGCGCAGGATCATCTCCGCGTCCAGCCCGGCCGCCTCGTCCCGCAGCCGTACGCGCAGCTCGTGCCATCCGCCGGCGCTCGACTGCTCGGCTCCGGCGTAGCGCAACCGGCAGCCCACCGCCGTCTCCGACAACCGCTGCGACGCCCTGGCCCGCCCCTCGCCCGGCACCAGCACCTCCACCAGCGGCTGAGACGGGCGCGCCGGCGTCCGGTCGGGACCCGCCGACAGCTCGCGCAGCGCCACCGGGCGATCCGGGTGGATCTCCAGGATGGCGGTCAGGCCGGCATGGCCCCAGCGCAAGGTCTCGACGATGTCAGCAGGCATCAAGCGGCTCTCTTTCGGGCGAAGTTGATGTGACCGGTCACATCCATGGCCACAGTGTGAGCGGTCACACGCCACTCGCAAAAGCCCCCTTTGCGGGATCGTTACGAACGCATTTCGCCCGGCGCCCTTACGGCGCGGGGCTCCCGGATGTTCCTCAGGCGCGGGGCGGGGGAGCGGTGGACTCGCGCAGCACCAGGGTGGGCGGCGTGAGGGCGAGCTCAGGCTGTGGCCGCCCGGTGAGCTCCGCCACGGCCGCGCGGAAGCAGGCCCTGCCCAGGCCGGCGAAGTCCATCCGTACGGTGGTCAGGGCGGGCGTCCAGTACGCCGAGCCCGGGATGTCGTCGAACCCGACGATGCTCACGTCACCGGGCACGTCCTTGCCCGCGTCGTACAGTGCCCTGCGCACCCCCTGCGCGATGTCGTCGTTGCCGCACAGGATGGCGGTGACGTCGGGGGCGGCGGCCAGCCGCTGCCCGGCCGCGTACGCGGACCGGACGTCCCACCCGCACGCCAGCACCCCGGGGATCTCGGCCCCCGCCTCCCGCAACGCGTCCCGCCACCCCGCCAGCCGCCCCCCAGCCACCAGCTGACCGCCAGAAGCGCCCCCGACCAGCAGCTCTCCAGAGACCGGCGGGACGTCAGAAGGGCTGCCCGCCCGTCCACCACCGCCCAGCGGGTCGCCGGGGAGGCCGCTCGGCGACTCGTCGCCTGCCACCGTCCTGCCTGTCGCGACCGGGGCACCCTCGGAGGGGATGGCCACGTGGTGCACGGTGCGGTGGCCCAGCGCGAGCAGGTGTCGCGTGGCGTCGGCCGCCGCGCGCCGCTCGTCCAGGGCGATCGCGACCCGCCCCCGGTCGGGTGCGGCCGGCTCGGTGGCGGCGACGGCGGGCACGTGCTCGGGCAGCGCCTCCAGCACCGCGATCCCCAGGGGATCGAACGCGATCACCACCACGCCCCCCGCGCTGGCGTCGCTGACGTAGTCCACGGTCTGCTTGACCTCGGCGGGCTCGGCCGACTCCACGACCCTGATGCCCATCGCCATGCCCTCGGCCCGGGCGGCCTCCTCCAGGCCCTGCAGTGTGGCGGCGTACCCGTACAGCATGGTGTTGGACGTCACGACCGTGATGCCGCGCGCCCGCCCCAGGCTCAGGGCGCGCGCCGCCCGGCTGGGCCGGAACCCGAGCCGCTCGATCGCCGCCAGCACCGCCGTACGCGTCTCCGGCCGCACGCGCGGCGACTCGTTCAGCACGCGCGAGACGGTCTGGTACGAGACCCCGGCGGCGGCGGCGACGTCCCGGATGCTGGGTGCGGCTCCGCCGCGAGCGGCGGTGCGGGGCGCGCGTCGAGGAGTCGGAGTCACGATCACATGGTAGGACGGCCCACGAACCGGACGCCGCGCCCGGCCCCGCCAACCCCGACCCGACCTCCTTCGGGAGCTCGCGGCCGCTCCCGGAACGTCGGCCCGCTCCGCCGGACGCCGGTTTCGCCCTCCCCGCGCCTGGCGGCCGTCGCATGCAGCCGCGCAGGACCGTTCGAACGGGCGAGCGTGCCGTCGGGCGCCGCTCCAGTGCCGGGGCCTTCGGGCGGCGCGGGCGCGCTGGAGGTGGTGGTCAGGCGTAGTGGCGGTAGATGGCGCGGGCGGCGCAGGCGGGCTTGGCGGAGCCGTCGATCTCGACGGTGAAGTCCATGGCCATCTGCACCCCGTTGCCCGGGACGTCCTCGACGGAGACGACCTGGCCGGCCAGCCGGATCTTGGCGCCCACTCTGACCGGGCTGGGGAAGCGGACTTTGTCCAGGCCGTAGTTGATGCTCATGGTCACGCCCTGGATGTCGAGCAGTTCGCCGAAGAGCGGGATGATCAGGGCGAGGGTGAGGTAGCCGTGTGCGATGGTGCCGCCGAAGGGTCCGTTCCGGGCGCGTTCGGGGTTGGTGTGGATCCACTGGTGGTCGCCGGTGGCCTCGGCGAAGGTGTCGACCCGCTCCTGGGTGATCTGCAGCCAGGCGGTGCGGCCGAGGTCGCGGCCGGTCAGTGCCTTGATCTCGGCCAGGCCGGTGGCGGTGGTGGTCATCGCTGGGTCTCCTTGGCGGTGAGGCCGAGCAGGCGGGCGGCGTTGTGCTTGAGGATCTTGGGGCGGACCTCGGGTTTGATGTCGAGGCCGGCGAAGTCGGCCAGCCACCGGTCCGGGCTGATCACGGGATAGTCGGAGCCGAACAGCACCTTGTCCTGCAGCAGGCTGTTGGCGTAGCGGGTCAGTTGCGGCGGGAAGTATTTCGGCGACCAGCCGGACAGGTCGATGTGCACGGTGGGTTTGTGGGTGGCGACGGCCAGGGCCTCGTCCTGCCAGGGGAACGACGGGTGGGCGAGGATGATCTTCAGGTGCGGGAAGTCGACCGCCACGTCGTCGACGAGCATCGGGTTGGAGTGCTTGAGCCGGATGCCGGCGCCACCGGGCACGCCGGCGCCGATGCCGGTCTGGCCGGTGTGGAACAGGGCGATCGCGCCGAGCTCCTCGATCACGTCGTACAGCGGGTAGGCCATCGGGTCGTTGGGGTCGAAGCCCTGGATGCTGGGATGGAACTTGAAGCCGCGGACCCCGTGCTGTTCGACCAGGCGGCGGGCCTCGCGCGCGCCGGCGCGGCCCTTCCACGGGTCGATGCTGGCGAACGGGATCAGCACGTCGGCGTGCGCGGCGCAGCTGTCGGCGATCTCCTCGTTGGCGATCCGGCGATGGCCGGTGGCGTGCTCGGCGTCCACGGTGAACACCACCGCGGCCATCGCGCGCTGCCGGTAGTAGGCGGCCATCTGCTCGATCGTGGGGCGCTCGTGCGAGCCGAAGTAGTCGGCCGAGGCGCCGAACAGCTCCGGGCTCAGCGACACGTGCCCGTCCGCGGCGACCTCGGCGTGGGTGTGGACGTCGATCGCGACCAGCTCGTCGACGTTCACGCGACCGGTTCCCGCATCCGTACCGCGACCTCGGACTCCGCCGCCGCGGCCTTCCCTGACAGATCCACGAACGTCACCTCATCGGAAATGTGGGGCATTCCTGCAACCTCCGTCACAGCTTTGCCCAATAACCGGCGCCCGTCTACCCTCGATCCGTGACCTTCCGCGAGGGAGACGACCCGCCGCAGCCCGCGTCCCCGCGGCCGCAGTCGTTGATGTTCAGCTTCCTCGGCGTCTACGTGCTGGGCCGCCGCGTCGCCGTCTACTCCGGCAGCGTCATCGACGTGTTCGCCCGGCTGGGCCTGACGGAGGAGGCGGTGCGCTCGACGCTCACCCGCATGGTCAAGCGGGGGCTGCTGGCCCGGCACCGCCAGGGGCGCAAGACGTACTTCGGGCTCACCCCGCATGCCGCGGACATCCTGGAGGACGGCCGCCGGCGGGTCTGGGAGACCGGCGCGGTCAACCGCGACTGGGACGGCTCCTGGACGCTGGTCGGCTTCTCCCTGCCCGACAGCCGCCGCAGCACCCGCCACGACCTGCGCTCCCAGCTCGTCTGGGCCGGATTCGGCCTGCTGCACAACGGCATGTGGATCGCGCCGGGCACCAAGGACGTGAGCGCCATCGTCACCGAGCTGGGCCTGCGCGACCACGTCACCGTCCTGGCCGTCCGCGCGACCGGGCCGACCGAGTCGGCCGACCTCGTACGCAGGGCCTTCGACACCGAGCAGATCGCCGGCCGCTACCACGCCTTCCTCGACCGCTGGGACACCCCCGGCCCGCAACCCGCGCTGCCCGACGACCTGGCCCGGCAGCTCCTGCTGCACACCGACTGGCTGCAGCTCGTCCGCCAGGACCCGCACCTGCCCGCCGAGCACCTGCCGCCGGACTGGCCGGCCATCCGGGCCGAGCAGGTCTTCCACACGCTGGCCCGCGCCTACCGGCGGCCCGCGGGCCGGCTGGCCGACACCGTCCTGGACGAGCTGCCCCTCCACCCGTGACCGCGTACGTGGTGGTCCTGCGCGGGATGGGGACCCTGGGGCGTGAGCGCCGAATACGTGGGCAGGGTCCTTGGTGACCGCGATCAGCTACTCGAGGGACGCCGACATGACCTCTTCACCCGGTCCTCACCAGCCGGAAAGGCCTCGTGACGCCGTCCCGGCCGATGCGCGGGAGCCGTCGGTGGAAACCGAGATCGGGCGCGTCAAGGAGCCCGCGAGGCTGTTGCGCGTGAGCACCATGGCGCGCTCGCTGCTCGACGAGGCCCGCGGGCTCTCCCTGGACGAGCACGCCCGTGATCAGCTCCGGCACATTCACGCGCGGGTGGTCGCGGAGATCGCCGACTCGGTGGCGCCGGAGCTGCGGGACGAGCTGAACCGGCTGCTGCCCCCGCCCTCGGAGACCCTCACCCAGGCGGAGATCCGGATCGCGCAGAGCCAGCTCGTGGGCTGGCTGGAAGGGGTCTTCCAGGGGATCAGGATCGGGCTGACCCTCCAGCAGGCCCGCCCGGCCCCGCACCCCGGACCGGGCACGGACACCGGCCCCTACCTCTGACCGCCTGCCCCCGGCCTTCGACCCCCGGTTCAACTACCGGTGGCCCGGCCCGGCTTGCCGCCGATCGCCTCGGAAGGAGCGGGCGCGCCGCGAACCGCGCGGCCGGCCGAGGGGAACAGCGGGCGGCGCGTGGCGGTCAGGAGAGGCAGCGGTGGGTGGCCTCGATGAGGTGGCGGGCGCGGTCGTCGCCGCCCTCGATGAGCTCCGTCATGCGGTTGGGGACGTAGGCGAAGGCGAGCTCGTTGTCCGGGTCGGCGTAGGCGAAGACGCCGGTGACGCCGGGGTGGCCGAAGGCGGTGGGGGAGGTGGTGGCGGGCCACATGGGGCCGCCGGGCAGCATGAAGCCGCGGCCGTAGGAGGTGTGGCAGCGCAGGACGAGGTCCATGCCGGCGGCCTCCACGGTACGGGCCCGGTCGGTGGCCTGCGGGCGTAGCAGCCGGATGCCGTCGACCTCGCCGATGAGGGCGGCGTACAGGCGGGCGAGCGCGGTGGCGTTGCCGGTCCCGCCGCAGGAGGGGATCTCGGCCGAGGGCAGGCCGGCGAGCAGGTTGCCGGTCAGGGCGAGGCTGCCGAAGGTGGAGCGGTGGAAGAGGGAGGCCGGGTCGCAGATGGCCTGGTTGAGCTCGCGGAGCTGCGGGTCGGCGCGGCCCTGGAGGAGTTGCTGCGGGGTGGGCGGAAGGAGGGCGGCCAGGCGGCGGTGCCGGCCGGGCGGCGGGCCGACGTGCAGGTCGAGGCCGAGCGGGGCGGCGATCTCGGTGGCGAAGAACCGGCTGGTGGACTGGCCGGTGACGCGCTGGATGATCTCGCCGACCAGCCAGCCCATGGTCAGGCAGTGGTACCCGTGCGCGCGACCGGGATGCCAGGCGGGGCGGGCGGTGGCCAGGGCGTCGGTGACGGCGGTGCCCTGCCGGAGGTCGGTCAGCGTCAGGGGCGGGTCGACGGTGACCACGCCTGAGCGGTGCCCGAGCACCCACCTCAGCGGGATCCCCGCCTTGCCCCGGGCCGCGAACTGCGGCCAGTAGTCGGCCACGGGCGCGTCGAGGTCGAGGATGCCCCGGTCGACCAGCAGCATGGCGGTGGCGGCGATCAGGCCCTTGGTGGCGGAGGCCAGGAGGGTGATCGTGTCCGGCCGCCATTCGGGGGCGTCGTCCTGGGCGCCGGTCAGCCCGCCCCACAGGTTCACGACCGCCTGCCCGCGGTGGTAGACGGCCACGCAGGCGCCGAGCTCCCGGCCCTGGGCGAAGTTGTCCTCGAACGCCTCGCGTACGGCGCCGAACCGGGGCTCGCACATCCCGCGGACCTGGCTCACGGACCCCTCCTCACGACCCCTGACGTCTGGGCGCGGGGGTTCGAGGGGGAATGTGCTGCTGACCCGAGAGGGACCCCCTACCCCGGGCGTTTCCTGCGAAACGGGCTCCCCAGGCGACGGGCACCCCGGCCGGACGCGCGGGACGCGCTGGAGGGCCCGCCGGGCGGTCAGGCGAAGGGGCTCCAGGGGAGGACCCGGCCGAACCGGACCAGCTCGCCGTAGTGGGCCGGGTCGACGGGGTTCTGGACGAGGTCGAGGAGGGGTTCGGCGGCCTGGGCGGGGCTGGGGGCGTCGGCGACGTTCCACCACAGGGCCGAGGTCGGTGTGTTGATCATGCCGGGGCAGACGGCGGCGAGCAGGATGCCGCGGCGGGCGTCCGCGGCCCGGCGCTGCCCGGCGAGCGCGCGTACGGCGGCGACCTGGGCGATCTTGGACGGGATGTTGACGAAGCCGGGCCACGCCCCGGCGCGGGCGCTGCCGTCCTTGACGGCGTCGCGCCAGGCCGCCACCTGCTTGTCCACCTCCTCCAGCGACGTCAAGCCGTCGAAGCGGTCATGCAGTACGGGCGCCAGATGGTGCAGCGTGCCCAGCGTGCTGGCGACCACGACGAGCCGCCCGCCATCGCGCACCAGCGGCCCGAAGGCCCGCAGCAGCCGGGTGGTGCCGAAGTTGTTGACCTCGGTGTAGGCGTCCATCAGCGTGCGCGGGTCGTCGTCGGGGCCGATGCGCATCACGGCGTTGCCGAAGACGACGTCCACGCCGCCGTGCCGGTCCTGGAGCAGGCCGGCGAACCGGGCGGCGGCGTCGGGGTCGGCGACGTCGAAGAGCTCGCCCCGTACCCGGGCGCCGGTTCGCGGCATCGCGTCGGCGGCCCGCGCCACGCGGCCGGCGTCACGGCCGGTGAGGTAGACGGTGTCGGCCGGGTTCAGGCGCCGGGCCAGACCCTCGACGAGGGCCAGGCCGAGGCCCTGCGTCGCGCCGGTCACCAGGGCGACTCGGGGTGGGGTTGTCATTCGGGCTCCTTGTGATGGGAAGTGCCACGCGGAGTGCGGCAGCGTCCGGTCCGGGGTGCGATTCGCGCCCCGGGCACGCGGTTCTGCCCGCGGACGCGGGTTCGAGAGCTGGGGTCGCACCCAGGTTAGGCAGGCCGGAGGGGATGCGGCCAGCGAAAGTTTCTCAACCGTGGTATGCGTAATCGTCATGGCCTTCACCGACGCCTCGCTCACCGCCCTGCGGGTCTTCCGGGAGGTGGCCGAGCGCGGGACGCTCACCGCGGCGGCCACCGCACTCGGCTACACGCAGTCCGCCGTCTCCCGCCAGATCGCCTCGCTCGAACGCGCGGCGGGCGCCCCGCTCCTGGAGCGGCGCCACGACGGCGTGCGGCTCACCTCGGCGGGACGGATCGTGCTGCGCCGCGCCGCCGCCGTCGTGGACCAGGTCGACGCGGGTGCGCGGGAGCTCGCCGGGCTCCCCGACGAGCCCAGCACGGTACGCCTCGGCTGGTTCCCCAGCGCGGGCGCCGCCCTGGTGCCCCGCGCGCTGGCCGCCCTGCGCGTCACGCACCCGGCCATCACCGTCGACTCCAGGGAGGGCCGGACGCCGGCCCTGGTCCGCGCCCTGCGCGCCGGTACGGTCGATTTCGCCGTCCTGGCCTCCGTCCCGCCCTTCCGGCCGCCCGACACCGAGACGCCGGCGCTGGAGCTCCAGACCTTGACGGAGCGCAGCCTGCACGTGGCCGTCCCGGCCGGCCACCCCCTCGCCCGCGGCGACTACATCGACGTCGCCGACCTGCACGGGCAGAGCTGGATCGCCGGCCCCGGCAGCGCGGCGGCGGGTGGCGCGGGTGACAGCACGGGGATGGGCGCCTGGCCCGGCCTGGACGAGCGCCCCCGGATCGCCCATTCCGCCCGCGACTGGCTGGCCAAGCTCGGCCTCGTGGCCGCCGGCTGCGGCCTGACGACCGTCCCGGCCTCGCTCGCCCCCGCCGTGCCGCCCGGCGTGCGCGTCCTCCCGGTACGCGGCGGACCCCAGGAACGGCGCCGCCTGCTCCTGGCCCGGCTGCCGGGCCCGCTGCCGGAACCCGTCGCCCGCCTCGCGCAGGTGCTGCGCGAGGCCGCGCTCACCCCGTAGCGACCGGCAGGCGCCGCACACCGCCGTGGCGAGGGGGAGTCACGCGCCCGTCCCGTAGGGCTGGAGGCCCTCCACCGCGTACGTGACGAGCGTGGTCAGCACCTCCTTGACCGACCTCCGCTCACGCACGTCGCACAGCACGATCGGGATGCCCTCGTTCAGCCCGAGCGCCCGCCGTACCTTCGCCGGGTCGTACCGGCGGGCGCCGTCGAAGCAGTTCACCCCGACCACGAACGGGATCCCGCGCTGCTCGAAGTAGTCCACCGCCGGGAAGCAGTCCTGCAGGCGGCGGGTGTCGGCGAGCACGACGGCGCCGAGCGCGCCCAGGGCCAGCTCGTCCCACATGAACCAGAACCGGTCCTGCCCCGGCGTGCCGAACAGGTACAGCCACAGCCCTTCCCGGATGGTGATCCGGCCGAAGTCCAGCGCCACAGTGGTGGTGATCTTGGACTCCACGCCCGAGGTGTCGTCCACCCCGATGCCGCGATCGCTCAGCAACTCCTCCGTGTGCAGCGGCCGGATCTCGCTGATCGTGCCGACCATGGTCGTCTTGCCGACGCCGAAGCCGCCCGCGACCAGGATCTTGATGGCCAAGGCCGAGGCGACCGCGGTCGCCCCCGGCTCAGAGGCTGCGTAGTCCATGCAGCACTTCCCTGTAGATGCGTTCGTCGATCGTCTGCGCCACGGGACGCGGGCGCTCGATGGTGACCAGGCCCTCGCGCCGCAGGTCGCCCAGGATCACCCGGGTGATGTTGAGCGGCAGCCTGAGGTGCGCCGCGACGTCCGCCACCGGCGTGGGCCGGCGGCACAGGGCGAGCACGGCACGGTGCTCGGGGATCAGGTCCACGGGCTCGTGGGTGTCGCCGGCCGTCGTGACGATGGCCACCAGGTCGAACGCCTCGCCCTGCGGCCGCGCCCGGCCCCCGGTCAGCCCGTACAGCCGGATCAGCGGCCCGGGATCCTCTCCGGTCACGGTCTCGCGCCGTTCCAGGCGGGTGCCGGTGCCGCTCCCCTCGGATGCGCGGCGAGGTGCTCGCCGACCCGCTTGACCATCAGGGCCATCTCGTACGTGACCATGCCCAGCTCGGCGTCGGCCGTGGCGATGACGGCCAGCCGGGCGCCCTGACCGGCCGCGGTGACGAACAGGAAGCCCTCGTCCATCTCGATGATCGTCTGCCGTACACCGCCCATGGCGAAGTGCCGCCCCGCCCCCATGGCGAGGCTGTGGCTGCCGGCGGAGATGGCGGACAGGTGCTCCGCGTCCTCCCTGGTCAGCTCGCGGGAGTTGCCCATGGACAGCCCGTCCGCGGACAGCACGATGGCGTGCCGGATGCCCGGGACGCGCTGGATGAGGTCGTCGAGCAGCCAGCTCAGTTCACTTCTGGGGTCAGGCATCGGGTTGGTCGTCCTTTCCGTTCCACATGTCTCGCTCCTGCCTCGCTTGCTGGCGACCCTGCTGCCAGCCGCGTTGCATGGACGACATGAGCTGTGCGAGCTCCTCCGGCGAGCGGGCCGGGGTCGAGCGACGCTCCGCGCGCCCGTCCGTACGGAGCTGGGGAGCCAGGCTGGCCTGCGGGATCCGCATCGGCAGCCCGTCGAGGTCGTCGTCCGCCTCCTGGGCGGGCACCGTGACGCTCCAGCCGGCCGGCGGGCCGGGGGGCGGGCCGGTGGGCACGGTGGGGCCGGCCTCGTACGCCGGGCCGGGCCTCCGCACCGCATCGGGCTCACGAACGGGCTCGGGCGCGGGGCCCGGAGGGCGTACGTGGTCCTGGGTGCGGATCGCGTCCTGGGCGCCTACCGGGTCGGCGGGCCTGCGTGCCGGGCCGGCCTCGAACCAGGTCGCGCGCTCCGGCTCGGGAGCGATGGCCACCCCGCGCGGCCGCACGTCCGGGGCCGCCATGCCGAGCGCCCGCACGGGCCGGGCCACGCGGGTGGCGGCGTCCTGGCCTGGCTGGCCCATGGAGTGGGCGGCGGCCGTGAGGGCCGGGGGTTCGGCGCCGGCGAGCAGCGTGGCGGGCAGGAGCACGATCGCGGTGGTCCCGTCGTACGGCGAGCGGCGCAGCACGATCTTGATCCCGTGCCGGGCCGCCAGCCTGGCCACCACGAACAGCCCGAGCCGGTCGGTGTCGGCCAGGTCGAACTCCGGCAGGTCGGCCAGCCGGGCGTTGAGCTCGTCGAGGGTGGTCTGCGACAGCCCCAGCCCCCGGTCCTCCACCTCCAGGGCCAGGCCGTTGGCCGCCGTCACCCCGCGTACGCTCACGGTCGTGTCGGGCGGGGAGAAGACGGTGGCGTTCTCCACCAGCTCGGCGACCAGGTGGATCACGTCGGTGACGGCGGCGCCGACCAGCAGCGGGGCGTCCGGCATGGGCGCGACGGTGACGCGCGTGTAGTCCTCGACCTCCAGCACCGCCGCGCGTACGACGTCGAACAGCGGCACCGGGTCCCGCCAGCGGCGCGCGGGGGAGGAGTCGGACAGGATGATCAGGTTCTCGGCGTGCCGCCGCATGCGGGTGGTCAGGTGGTCGAGCTTGAACAGGTCCTCCAGGACCTCGGGCTCGTCCGCCCGGCGCTCCATGGTGTCGAGCAGCGCGAGCTGGCGGTGCAGCAGCGCCTGGTTGCGCCGGGCCAGGTTGAGGAAGACCTGCCCGACGCCCTTGCGCAGGGCCGCCTGGCCGACCGCGGCCTCGACCGCCGTGCGGCGTACCGCGGCGAACGCGTCCACCACGCGATCGACCTCGGCCGTGTCGGCCCGGTCGAGCCCGGGGGCCTCGGTGGCCGGGTCCACGTCGTCGCCGCGCCGCAGCCGCTCGACCAGCCGGGGCAGCCGCTCCTCGGCCAGCTCCACCGCCGAGCCCTGCAGCCGCTTGAGCTCGTCGACCAGCGAGCGCCCGAACCGGTACGACAGCGCCACCGACACGACCACCGCGGCCAGCCCCAGGAGCAGGACCATCCCGATCCGCCAGTACGCCCCGCTCTTCAGCGCCTCGGCCTCCGCGGCGGCGCGGGCCAGCTCCGTCTGCGTGTCCCGGTTGATCCCACCGATGATCGCCTCGGCGTCGCGGCGCCACTCGGCGGGGTCCACCGGCGGCGCCCCGTCGGTGTCCCAGGTGAACAGCTCGTCCTCGACCGAGATCAGCCGCCGGTACGGTTCGCTGGCCACCAGCCGGTCGTAGTCGGCGCGCAGCTCGGGCCCGGCGTCGCGCTCGGCGTTGGCGAAGACGAGGCGGCGGCTGGCCATCGCGGCCACGAACGCGCCCCGGTCGGCCGGGGTCATGCGGCGGTTCACGATCGTGGCGGTGAGCACGGCGTGCTCGCGGCCGAGATATTCCGCCGTGGCGCTGAAGGCCGCCATGCCGCGCACCCCGCGGAAGGACGACACGTCGCTCAGCGCGTCGCGGTCGCCGAACTGCCGGTTGGCCACGGCGATCAGGTTGTCGTACGCCTGGATGATCGTCAGCGGCGGCGCCAGCACGCCTCCGTCGGCGGAGGCCCGCAGCGCCTGCAGCCCGTCCAGCGCCTGCACCATCGTGCGCACCTGGGCCGGCGTCCCGCCGCCCGCCGCCTCGACGTCAACGGATCCGATGATCTCGCGCAGGCGCTTGGCCTGCGCGTCGGTGACCTCCCGCTGATCGGCCAGCGGCTTGTACGTCGCGGTGCTGCCCGGCGCCTCCGCCGAGAGCTGCCGCTCCTTCTGTAACTCCACGATCAGCTGTAACACGGGTGCGCCGATGGCCTCCCACCGGTCCTGTGCCTGCGAGACCGTGACGATCTCTTCCACACTGGAATAGGCGATGAACCCCCAGAGGGCAACCATGGAGACCAGCGGAAGCAGGAGGATCCTGAGCAGCTTGGTACGGATCGGCGGGGGCGAGCTCATCCATCTAGTCCAATTCCGCGCGTGGTGGTGCGTTTCTGTGGGCAGTCGTGAACTTGCTACCGGCCCCCGAGGATGCCCAGCCACGACTGGTTACGCCTGTGGTCCGTCCACTATGCCGATGGGGCAGATGTACTTCAAGGTACGGATGCGAAGAAACACCCGGAATGGCGGGTTGACTCTTTGTCAGCACACCGATCGTGACGGTGATCGTTGGCGGCTCACGTACAGTGACGAATTCAGACGAATGCGCTCAGGCCGGTGATCGCGCGCCCAGCTGACCACCTGGCGCATCTGCGTCGTGCGGTACGCCTTGGCCCTGCACGCGGACGCCCAGCTCGACCGGATCGCCACCGCCTTCGCCGCCGCCGGACGCCGCCTGGGCTCATCGGAGGATGAGCGTGACGACCTGGAGGACGATGACGAGCGACAGCGCCACGACGAGGACGAGCCAGCGGTGGTCGAGCCGGCCGGACCGGTCCCGGGTGGCGGGGGCGGCGTCCGGGTCCAGCAGGTCGCGCAGGACCGGGTTGATCTGGCTGTCCGGCAGCACCCGCTCCAGCTCGGGGACCAGGGCCGGCAGCCGGGAGCGCACCTCGGACGGCTGGCGCGTGGCCGCCCAGGCCCGCACGTCCTTCAGGATCTCCTTGACCTCCTTGGCGCTGGTCGCGGCGGCCAGGTCGGCCCGGAACTCCTCGAAGACGTCCCGCATCGCGTAGGTCCGCGCGGCCCCCTCGCCCTGCGCACCGCCCCCGGCCCGCACACCAGGCGCGGCCCCCTCGTCCTGCGCACCGCCCCCGGCCCGCGCGCCCTGGGCGGCCGCCTGCGCGTGCGCGGCCGGCGTGCCGGCGAGCGGCTCCCGGTGCCCCGCCTGCGGCTCCCGCCCGCCGGGCGCACGCCCTCGATCGGCCTGCCCCGCTCCCGCTCCCGCACCCGACTGCGCCGCCGAGGGGGACGGGGCCGCCTGCGCCCGGGCCGCCAGCGTTCGCGCGGCCTGAGTCCGCGGTTCCGGGGGCTGCGGTGGCCCGGGTTGCGACGCCTGGGCCGCCGGATACGGCGAGGCGGAGGCGGCACGCGGGGCCGGGGCGGGCGGCTGCCCGGCCTCGCCCGATGCGCGCGCCGCCGCCGACGGCGGCCCGGCCTGGCCGGACGCGCGGGCCGGCGGGCGCGGGGCCCAGGAATCCTCCGACGGCGCGGCGGCCCAGCCCACGGGCTCGGGCGGGGTGGTCGCGAGGAGCCGGATCCGCTCCTCCGGCGGCGTACCGTCCGTGAACCTCAGCCGCCTGACCAGCTCCACCAGCTCGTCCCGCGCGTACGCGTCCACCACCCGCGCCGCGATCTCCCCGTACTCGTCCTCCTGGTACGGCGCCCGCAGATCCACCCGCGCCCGGTGCGAGGCCCGCGACGACGGCCCCGGCCACTGCTGCAGGAAGACGACCTCCGCCCCCTGCGTCAGGTCGTCGCTCTCGTACGTGGAGAACGTCTCCGGATGCCGCCCCAGCACCAGGTCCAGGATGTCCACCAGCCCCCAGAGCTGCGCGACGGCGTCCCCGTGGGACGCCACGGACAGCTCCTTCCCGGGCCGGCGCAGCGCCTCCGCGACGATCGGCGCGAGCGTCCCGGCCCCGGCCCGCGCCCGCCGGTCGAGGGCCGTGCTGGACCGGGTGTAGGAATCGAGCAGCCGGGCCAGGTCGAGCGGCTGGTCGTCGGCGGGCAGCTGCTCGGCCCAGCCGGGGGCCAGGGCGAGCGCCTGGCGCACGTTCGGCATCGCGGGGGACCGGTCGGCGGAGCCGCCCAGGTACGCCTGGACGCGGATGGTCCGCCTGCTGTCCGAACCCCCGGTCCGGGTCCGCGCGAGCACCACCACCCGCCCGTCCACCAGGAGCCGGCAGACGCTCACCCCCGCCGCCGGCCCGGGGTCGAGCCAGGGCCCGAGCTGGTGGTACCAGCCCCGGGTGTCCTCCAGCGAGGAGCGCACGGGCCCGAGACCGGTGCGCCGCTCGTCCCACTCGAACTGGATCCAGTCGACGCTGGCGTAACGTCCCATCACAGCCCCACCTCCGGATAGCCGCGCAGCACGCCGGTCATGGCGAAGAGCGAGATCAGGGGCGCCAGGACCCGCCGGGGCCGGACACCCCGCCGGAAGCGCCCCTCGGTGGCGGTGGCGCCCGTCGCCGAGACGAAGTGCAGGGTGCACCTGCGGCACTTGTCGTACGGGCTCAGCCACGCCTGCGCGCCCCGCCGGTGCAGGAAGGCGTAGACGTCGCGGCTCTCCTCCAGCACCGCCTCCGGGTCCAGCCGGTCGGGCTCGCCGTACAGCCACGTGTCGACCGGCGCCTGGAAGCGCACCGCGTCGCTCTTGGTGACCGCGATGGCGGCGGGGATGTCCAGCCGCCCGCCGGTCTTGGGCAGCCGGTCGAGCACGGCGCGGAAGGACTCGTCGCCCATCCTGGCCGGCCGGGTGTCGGCGTCGATCACGAAGAGCAGCCCGCCGACGGCCGGCACGAACCTGGTCGCCTCGTGCGTGCTGCTGCGCAGCAGCTCGCCGGCGATGTCGAAGAAGGCCACCGCGGTGGTGTGCCGGCCGTCGTTGACCAGCAGCGCGTCGGCCGGTTCTGCGGTGGCCCGGTGGGTGGTGCGCGACAGGGCGACCCGCTCCACCATCAGCGGATGCACGTACGTGTCGACGTACTCGGCGTGCCGCTCGATGTCCACCGCGTCCGTGGTCAGCCCGTACGGCCGCAGCCCGCCCTGCTCGATGGCCCCGATCATGGCGGCCAGCAGGTGCGTCTTGCCCGTCTCCGGCCCGCCGACCAGGCCGATCACCAGCGGCCGGCCGTGCCGTACGTAGGTGTAGGGCAGGTGGTGCTCCTGGCTCGCGTCGGCCACCGGGGCCGGGCAGCGCACGTGGGCGGCACGCAGGAGGTCCTCGCGGCGGGCCCCGGTCACGTCGTCCAGGGACAGCGGCCGGTACTGGCCGGCCGGGGTGCGCTCGTAGAGCTCGTCCTCGCTCCAGGCGAACTCGTGCAGGCAGATCGGGCAGAGGATCACCGGGTCACCAACCAGAGGACGACGAGCAGGACGAGCAGCACGGCCAGCGGGAGCCAGCGGGCCCACCAGGGGCGCGGCGCCTCCTCCGGCGGCTCGGGCACCGGATGGACCCGGGTCACGGGCTCCTCGGTGGCGGACCCCGCGGAGGACGGCGCGGGGGCCGCCTCGGTCCTGGCCTCCCGCGCCCGGTCGAAGGCGGCGCGCCCCTCCTCCAGCCCGAGGTCCTGCTCGACGGGGACGGCCTGCATCGGGTCCGGTACGCGCAGCCGGGCCAGCACCTACCGCGCCGACGGCGGCTCGCCGGAGAACACGTCGTGGATGGGTTGCAGCGCCGGGGCGGCGGTGAGGTCGGGCAGGTCGGCGATGTCGCGGCCGGTGACCGTACGGTAGATCACCATGCCCGCGCTCCACAGGTCGTCGGCGGTGGCGGCCAGGCCCGTGCCCGCGCGCTGCGCCGGGCAGGCGTAGGGCGCCTCGCCCAGCCGCAGCCGCCGGCTGCCGATCAGCGTGGCCCGGCTGAGGTCGGTGAGCTGCACGTGGGAGCCGTCCCAGCGCACGGTCTCCGGCTCGATGCGCCGGTGCACGATCCCGCAGGCCGACAGGATGCGCACCGCGCGGAAGAGGCTCGCCTGCAGGGCCCGCTGCTCGGCGATCAGCAGCGCGCCGGACCTGCGGGTGACCGGCTCGCCCCGCCGGTCGGACAGCAGCACGAACGGCTCCTCCTCGTCGAGGCTGTAGCCCATCAGCCGGGGCAGCTCGACGGGGTAGGCCCGGCTCAGCCGGGTGAGCAGCCGGGCGCCCATGCGGGCCTCGTTCTCCAGCAGGTCGTAGAGGTATTCGCGGTCGCGGCCCTCGGCGCGGGGGACCCGCCGCTGCACGAGCCTGGTGCCCTGGACGACGAGGGTGAGCCGGCGCTCGAAGGGGTCGTGCCACGGCTCCGCCTCCACCTCCCAGGTCACCGGGTCGCCCTCGGGGGAGGTGAAGGTCAGCGGCTCAGGTTCCATCCCCACTCCAGTTCTCCTCCACCGTTCCGGGGCGAAGCGGCACCAGGCGCAGGGTCCCGGCGTACTGGCCCGACCGGGTCCACACCACGCCGGGCGGGTTGCCCTGTCCCCGTACGGCCCTGGGCGCGAACCGGACCGCGTACGCCTGCCGCAGCAGCACCGACAGGTCCCGGTCGCCGCACAGCTGCAACATCTGCCCGCCCGCCTGGGCGCTCAGAGCCCGCACGACCTGCTGGGACTGCCGCCACACCGCGTCCACGAGCTCCTGGCGGCCGGTGTCGCCGGTGCCGAAGTCGGGCTGTTCCTGCACGCCCCGGTGGGCCAGGTGGTAGCGGTACTGCCGGAGCGTCTCGTCCACCCGGCGTTCCAGCCCCGTCTGGACGTCCCGGTAGCCGCCGTGTTCGAGGGAGACCCAGCCGGGCTCCAGCCAGCCCGTCACCGCGTCGAGCAGGTCGCCGGTGATGACCTCGCGCAGCTGCCCGCCGCGGTCGCGCAGGCGTACGGTGACCTCCTCGTCCAGCGCCGGGGCGGCGGCGGCCTGGCCGGCCTCGGCCCTGCTCCAGTCCCGCAGCGTCCCGGCCACCTGCGCGCAGACCTCGCCCAGCGCGGCCGCCAGCGTGCGGGCCGCGTCGGAGGTGTGCGTGCGCGCCGCGCCGAGCGTCCACTCGCTGGCCGCGACCCGTTCCAGCCGCGCGCGCAGCTCGTCGAGCGCGGTCCTGGCCGGGCCGAGCGAGAGCTGCTCGCGCCACCACGCCCGCGAGCGCCGCCAGAAGACGAAGCGGTCGAGCAGCCCGGGAGGGAACTCGGCGGGCGCGTGCAGCGCGTTGAGCAGCTCGTCGGGGCAGATCCGCCAGAGGTCGCCGACGAAGGCGGCGCTGCCGATGGGCGCGCTGTGGTCGGCCAGCAGGCGCAGCCGCGAGGCCAGCCGCGCCAGGCTCTTGCGCTCGGCCAGGGCCGCCTCGACGTCGGCGCGCAGCTCGCCGACGATCTCGGCGTGCCCCATGAGCGCGGGGGTGGCGAACTTGACCCCGTTCGCGGCCAGCGTCTCGGCGGTGTCCTCGTCGGCGTGGTCGATCTCGGAGAACAGCCGCGCGACGGTGTCGCGGAACTCGGCCAGCGCCTTGCCCGCCGCGATCACCTCGTCGGCGATCGTGTTCCGGACCGGGGCGGCGTGGAAGTAGCCCAGGTCGTCCAGGGCGCGGGCGGCCCGGTCGAGCTGCTCGGCGGCCCGGCGGTGCAGCCGGTCCAGCGGGCCGTCATCGACGAGCGCGTCGAGGAGGTCGGCGGGCAGGTCCACGGTGCCGCTGAGCACCGGCAGCGCGGTGGCCAGCGGCGAGCTGAAGGTGGCGGTGTCCTGCTGGACGGGCCCGTCGAAGCGCTCGGCGACCTCCTGGAAGGCCTGGGCGAGCACCTCGGGGTCGATCCGGCCGGCCACGATGCGCCAGCCGGGCGAGGCGGTGCCGTATGGGATGTCGCCCAGGCTGTTGACCACCTCGTCGAAGACCTCCGGCTGGCTGAGCAGGTCGATCAGGATGGACTCCGAGCTCACCCCCGGCCCGTGCGCGGCCTCGCCGGTGTCGGCGTCCCACAGGATGCCGCAGGGGTCGCCCACCCACAGCACCCTGCGGCTCTCCCCGTCGAGCGCCGGGGGCAGGCGCAGCTCCGGCCCCAGCGCGACCACGAGCACCGACCTGACCAGGCGCGAGCTGAACACCTGCTGCAGGGCCTGCTGCCCGTTCGCCAGGCGCTCCGTGTCGGCGACCACCAGCACCCGGGGGCCGAGCCGGGCCGGCTCACCCTCGCGCAGGTCGAGCACCACGACCATGGTCACTCCCCGACGAGCGCGTCCAGGTCGCGCAGGTTGTAGGCGACCGCCTCGGCGACCCGCTCGAAGGGCAGGTCCAGCGCGGCGGGCAGGGTGTGCGCCCAGAAGGCGACGAGCTGGTCGGCCCGGTTGCGCGCGCCGGAGGGCAGCTTGGGCGCCATGATCTCCAGCAGGCCGAGCTGGTCGGCGGCCATGCCGGTGACCTGGTGGTAGAGCGGGTCCGGCACGCTGAGGGTGCCCGCCAGGCCCGCCGGGGTGGCGTTCATCAGCTGCTCGCTGACCAGGCTGCGGAACTCCTCGTCGCCGCCGATCACCCACTGCTCGTAGGCGCGCAGCATGCTCGGCCACGAGGACGCCTTGCCGTACCCGGTCAGCGGGAGCGTCATCGAGCCGCCCTCGACGTCGATCCGGATCCGCGACGGCGAGCTCGGCTCGCCCTCCACCACGCTGACCCGCCCGTTCCACAGCAGGCAGAGCAGCCGGTGCAGGATGCGGACCCGGTGCTCCTCCGTCGTGGCCAGGTAGCCGAAGTCGTAGCCGAGCCGCTGGCGCCACTTCAGGTGGTCCTGCGGCCGCTCGCCGTGCAGCGCGTCGGCCCAGCTGGCCAGCACCTCGCGCAGCTCGCGGACCTGGGTGACGCTCATCGAGGTGCGCAGCTGCACGACGGTCACCGAGTCCGCGTCGATGTTGCAGAAGTCGGGCACGCCCGGCAGGTCGATCCGGTCCTTCAGGAAGCGCTCCAGGTCGGGGTCCTTGGCCGGCGCCGGGTAGGAGACCAGCACCTTCAGGTCGCCCGTGCCGTCGGGGGTGAAGCCGCCCGGCACCAGGTCGGCCAGCTTGAGCCGGAACTGCCGCACGTGCGGGTCGTCACCCCCGCCCGAGGCGGTCCCGGAGGCAGACTGGGCCAGGATGTCGGCCAGCGAGGGCAGCAGCGGCCGCTCGCCCAGCGCGGCGGCCTCGTCCTGGTCCTTGAAGAGCTTCTTCACCTCCAGCTTGAGCCGCTCCCGCACCCAGTTGAGCGCCTCGGCCGGCTTGCCCGTGCGCCAGGCCAGGTCGTACGCGTGCCGCCAGCCGTCCGGGCCCACCAGCGCGTTGACCACGCCGGCCTCTCCGTCGGTCGGGCGGAGCAGCTGCCGGGCGACGAAGACGTCGACGAAGCGGCGCACGACCGCGTCGTAGAAGGCGTCCGCCCCGGTGGGCGGCAGCAGGTGGTAGACGCCCACGCGGGTCTCGTAGAGCTCGCCCGCCCGGCGCGCGAACCGCTCGGGGTCGGCCTCGGCGTGCTCGGCGAAGACCTGGGTGAACTCGCGCACCTCGCGGATGAGCTGCTTGCGGCGCGGCTCCCAGCGGGGCATCTGGTCGGCCCACGCCTTGTGCCAGAGCGACTGGCTGCGCCACAGGTACCAGGCCTCCTGGTCGGCCAGCGACGCCTGGACGGCGGGGTCGGCCCACTGCACCTTGCGGAACACCCGGTCACGCATCGGCCGGGGCTGCGGGGGAGCCTCGTTCATGTTGTCGTACGGCTTGCGCGGCTGTGCCCTGCGGTGGTCGAGCAGCCCGGCGAAGCCCAGCCGGTCGGCCTCGTGCACGTCGCCCGGCAGGCCGACCACCACCCGCCGCAGCCGGAACGGGTCCACCTGGCCGAGCCCTTCGAGCGCGCCGCGCCGCACGTCCATCTCCTGCGCCATGGCCGGCACGCTGCGGGTGAGCTGGCGCTCCAGCGAGGCGAGGTTGTCCTCCATCGCGCGCATCCGGTTGGCCAGCGACTTCAGGATGTCGGCCGCGCCGGTCGCGGTGCGGGCCTCGGGCAGCGGCAGCGGCTCGCGGGTGTTGAGCGGTTCGAGGTTGGTGGTGGTGAACATGCGCCGGATCTCGTCGACGTTGCTCTCGGCGGCGCCCGGCGGCACGGCTTCGAGCTGCGTCACCGCGCGGGCCAGCAGCCGCGAGCTGACCAGGTCGGCCAGCTCCTCCACGGGCACGGTCATGGACGACACGAACGCCGTCGAGACGCCCCGGTTGCCGATCCCGGAGGCCGCCGCCACCTCGCGCTCCACGGCCCGGTTGATGAAGTCGTCGGCGAACGAGGACTCCCCGCGATCCTCCATGCCGCCGGCCGCCTCGCCCGAGGTGCGCGGCTGGGTGCCGGCCAGCGAGACGATCAGCGAGGCGATCGAGCGGTGCAGGTCGTCCCGCTCGACCCCGGGCGGCATCGTGAACAGGAACGCGGTCTGTACGGTGCCGGTGGCCAGGCGGACCTCGCCCCTGGCCGGGTAGCGCACGCCGAGCTCGCCGACGATGCCCTGCTCGTCGACCTGCGTGCCCGCGGCCGGCGCGTTCTGGTCGTCGACCAGCCGGAACAGGTCGAGCAGGCTGGAGCCGGCGTTCAGCCGGGCGCGGCGGCCGCCGCCCTTGCCCTCGGCGAACGCCGACGGCATGACGACCAGCGGGTAGATCCGCGCCCGGATGCCGTTGCGGGCGAAGGCGTCGCCGATCAGGTGCAGGTAGTCGTAGAAGATGCCGCTGCCGGTGCCGCCCGCCACCGAGAAGGCCACGAAGACGTCGCAGCTGCGCCGCAACCGGCCGCCCAGCGCGGCCAGCTCGCTGCCGGAGTTGCTGATCGCGCCGATGGCGTCGTCGATGCCCTGCACCACCGGCCCGGTGCCGTGGCGCATCCGTTCGAACAGCGCCGCCCTGGCCACCGTGGGCAGCTGCCCCGCGCCCCGCATGAGGGGTGCGACCAGCGGTTCCTGCTCGCGTGGCGGCAGCCAGTCCTTGACGTGGTCGCCCAGCGTGGCCCGCAGGCTGCGGGCCACCTCCGGGTAGGAGTCGAACTTCGGCACCACGTCGTGGATCAGGTGGGCGGTCCGGCTCGCCGCCGGGAACTCCTTCTCCGTCGGCACCACCCGGCGCCGCGTGCGGTTGAGCTCGGCCTCGTTGAGGTCCACGTAGACGAACTGCAGGCAGGAGGGCAGCTCGTACGGCTGGTAGTTCTGCCAGCTGAAGTTCCTGATCAGGTCCATGCCGTCGGGACCGCACAGCTCGTCCCGCAGCCAGCGCTCCAGCTCCACGCCCACGCGGCAACCGGTGCCGCCGAGCCCTACGAACATCATCGGATCGAAGATCCTCATGCGCTCCTCACAACAGGTCGTCGCCCGGCATCGGTCTGTGGGTCCTGCTCTGGTGCGGCTCCCGCCCGCCGTACGCGGGCTGCCCGGCTGCCGAGCCGCGCGCCCGCCCGTCGTCCACGCCGAGGTACAGGCCGCCCGGCAGGGCGATCGGCCGCCCGGGGAGCAGCGGGTCCAGCTCCTGCCCGGACGGGTCGCGGACCAGGACGGCCTGGCCGGCGCCCCGGCGTACGGTGTAGCCGGTGCCGTACGTGCGGACCAGGCGGCCGCCGCTGACCTCGAAGGTGAACTCGGGGCCCTCGCCCAGCGGCGCCTGCAGCCGGCTGATGTACGGCTCGCCCGGCTGGTCGAACAGGTGCAGCGTCAGCTCGCTGGGATCGGCCGCCCGGCGCCGGGCCCGCCTCCTGACCAGCAGGAACGGCAGCGCCACCGCCACGATCGCGAGCAGGATCAGCAGGGCCTGGAGCAGCCGCTGCCACAGCGGGGTGGGCGGCCGCACGTCCACGTCCACGAACTCCTCGGCCACCACCTGCCCGGTCGCGTCCACGACCTGGACCACGCCGCCGATCCGGCCCTCGGGCGCGCCGGCGCCGACCCGGAGCGCGAAGGCGTGCTCGGAGGCCCCCGCCGGCGCCTGCAGCTGCTGGGCCGACAGGCTCACCGTGCCCGGGACGTCGACGAGCCGCAGCCCGAGCTGGGCCGGCCCGGCGTCGTTGGTCACGCGCACGGCGCCGGAGACCTCCGCGCCCGGCTCGACCGTGGCCGCGTCCAGTTGCACCTGGGCGCGGAGCCGGTCGGCGGGCCCGGCGACGCGGGTCGCGTAGGGGCGCTCGTCACCGGCCACGCCGGGCCCGGTCACCCTGCCCAGGAAGGACAGCGCGCCGGTGGCCGAGGCGGGGATGGCGACCTGGCCGGAGAACTCGCCGTCGCCCTCGCCCCGGTCCGCGCCGTCGCCCGTGTCGCTCAGGTCGATCGGGAGCTCCTGGAAGCCCTCGCCGGACATCCTGGCGGTGAAGCGCAGGCCCTCCAGCGCGGCCGGGTCGGTGATCGTGCCCGTCCTGGTCTGGAGCCGCAGCCGCACGGCCACCTGCTCGCCGGGGCGCGGGCGGGGGTTGCTCAGGGAGATCGAGGCGCGCAGCGCGCCCTGCCAGACGACGGTCGCGCTGACGTCCTGGCGCTCGACGCCCGGCGGCGACTTGAGCTGGATGCGCCACTTGCCGGGCAGCGGGTTGCGGATGCGCAGCGACTCCACCGGGCCGGACTCGCCGGCGGCCTGGAAGGTCGAGTCGTTCTGCTCGCCCTGCTTGGGCACCTGCGCGCCGGCCGGGTCGAAGTAGGTGACCTGGATGCGCCGGTCGCGCTTGACCACCACGATCGAGCCGTCGGTCGCGATGATCGGGATGTTGACATGAAGATCGACGGTGGCGCCCGCGTCGAGTGAATCGGTCACCGACTCCTCGATGCCCGCGCACCTGGCGTAGGCGAACGCCTCCAGCAGGGAGCGCTCGACGTCGGCGGAGTTCGCGACGACCCGCGCCCGCGGGGTGGCCGACTCCTGGCCGCCGCAGGGCTGCCGCCAGCCGCCGGCGGCGAAGGCGTCGAGGCTGGTCTTGTCGGCGGAGCCGAAGCCGAGCGGCCAGATCTGCACCCGAGCCCGCTCGGCGTCCTTCAGGCCGCTGCCGATCTGCGCCTGGGCGTTGCGGTTGCGGGCCTGGGCGTCGGCGCCGTACTGCGGGCTGTTCCTGACGTCGAGGACGCCGTCGGTCAGCAGGAACACGATCTTCGCGCGCTGCTGGTCGTCGGGCTTGTTCATGATGTCGAGCGCCTGCTCGAGCGCGGCGGCGTGGTCGGTGTCGTTGCCCTCGTCGGTGCCGCGGCGGTGCAGCCGCTCCACGCACCGGCTCAGCGACTCGCGGTCCTGTGCCGTCTCCACCCCGGTCAGCGGGCAGACGATGTCCACGGCCGACTGGCCGGGACCGTTGGAGCTGCCGAAGCCCACCACGGACACCTGCGACTGCGGCGAGAGCTCGCTGAGGGCGATGAGCTGCGCGGCGGCCCGCTCACGGGCGACGTCCTGCCCGCTCAGGCTGCCCGACTCGTCGACCAGGATGACGACGCGCACGGGCTTGACGTCGGACGGGGCCCGGCGGGGTAGGCCGGCCTGCGCGGCCGTCGGGAAAAGCACCACAGCAGCGGTCACGGTCAGCGCGAAAAGGGACGTGAAGGATGAAGTGACGCGCACATTTCCTCACAGTTGCCGTTTTTCCTAACCGCTGAACGGAGAAAGGCCCCGAGAAGTTTCTGCCGTAGTTATGGACGCAACGACCGCCAATTTGAGCATGTCCGAAATTGGACACGGATGCAATGCATATCGCGATCCTAAAGGGAGACGCGCGGATGTGACGGAGAGAGATGCCTGGATAACAGGCTGGTTGGTAACGGAGGAAAGTTGGCGACCAGATCGCCCGGCTCGGTGCGACCTCATCTGGATCGCGGTGCGCTCCGGGGCCGCCTCCTTACGACGAGGGTGACCAGGCCGGGAACCACCCGCCGAAGCGGTGCCAATGTCGGAAAAAGGCGAATCCGTCGGTGTAAAGGCGGCAGTAAATGTCGTCCGCGGCCCCGGAGGATCGTCCGCCGGGGCCGGGGATGCTCAGCCGGGGATGCTCAGCCGAGGTGCTCGTCGGGCCGGAAGTCGGCGGGGGAGAGCCGGCCGTAGATGATCATGAGGACGGCCACGAGCGCGGTCCACCCGGTCTGGTGCCCGGCGCCCAGACCGGCGCCGTCGTCGCCGTGGAAGTACTCGTGGAACTGGATGAGGTCGCGCCAGTGCGGGTCCTCCTGGAAGATCCGCTGCCCTCCGTACACCGGCCGCCGCCCGTCGGGGCCGCGCAGGAACAGCCGGACGAGCCGGTCGGAGATCTCCTGGCCGACCTCGTACAGCGTCATCCGGTTGCCCGAGCCCGTCGGGCACTCGACGGTGAAGTCGTCGCCGTAGAAGGCGTACAGGTGCAGCAGCGCCCGGATGATCAGCGCGTTGACCGGGAACCACACCGGCCCCCGCCAGTTGGAGTTGCCGCCGAACATCCGGCTGTCGGACTCGGCCGGCAGGTACGCCACGCGGTACTCGCGGCCCGCCACCCGGAACGAGTACGGATGCTCGGCGTGGTGGCGCGACAGCGACCGGATCCCGTACGGGCTCAGGAACTCGTTCTCGTCGAGCATCCGGGCCAGCACCCGCCGCAGCTTCCGCTCGTCCAGCAGCGACAGCATCCGCTGCCCGCCCACCCCCGGCCGGTCGGCGGCCGACATGCCCTCGGCCACCGACGGGTGCCTGCGGGCGAACTCCCTGATCCGGTTGTACAGCCGGGCGTCCCGCTCGTCGGGCCGCGGCGTGAAGACGGTGGTGGCGCACAGCGGCAGCAACCCGACCAGGGAGCGCACCCTGAGCCGGGTGGCCTCGCCGGCCGGCAGCCGCAGCACGTCGTAGAAGAACCCGTCCGCCTCGTCCCACATCTCCTCCTTCACCTCGCCGATCCGGTCGGTCGAGGCGGAGATGCGCAGGAAGTGCTGGGCGAAGCGCACGGCCAGATCCTCGTACGCGGGCGCCCGGTCGGACAGCTCGGCGGCCATCTGCAACATCGTCTGCGTGTAGAACGCCATCCACGCGGTGCCGTCGGCCTGGTCGAGCGACCCGCCGGTGGGCAGCGCGGCGCTGCGGTCGAACACGCCGATGTTGTCCAGGCCGAGGAAGCCGCCCTGGAACACGTTGCGGCCGTCGGGATCCTTGCGGTTGACCCACCAGGTGAAGTTCAGCAGCAGCTTCTGGAACACCCGCTCCAGGAAGTCGGGGTCGCTGTGGCCGTCGAGCCGGCGGTCCATGCTGTTGATGAAGCGCGCCGCCCACGCCTGCACGGGCGGGTTGACGTCGCCGAACGCCCACTCGTACGCCGGCACCTGGCCGCTCGCGTGCAGGTATCTGTCGCCGAGCAGCACCTCGACCTGGTGCTTGGCCAGGTCGACGTCCACCATCGCGAGCGCGACCGCGTGGAAGGCCTGATCCCAGGCGGCGAACCACGGATATTCCCACTTGTCCGGCATGACGAGGATGTCGTCGGCGCTCAGGTCGTACCAGGCGTGGTTGCGCTGCCCGGTGCGGTTCCACGGGTCGGCGCCGTGCTCGGCCAGCCAGGTCTCGACGTCGAAGCAGTAATACTGCTTGCTCCACAGCAGGCCGGACAGCGCCTGCCGGAGCACCAGCGCCGCGTCCTGGCCGGTGTCCCGCGGGGCGAGCGCGGCGTAGAAGGCGTCCGCCTCGGCCCGCCGCGCCGCGATCACCTCGTCGAAGCCGGGCCCGAGCGGGTCCGGCACGTCCCCTGCCGCGAGCCGGACGCGTACGGTCGCCTCCCCGCCGGCCGGCACCGTCAGCGTGTGGTGCGCGGCGGCCTTGGTCCCGGCCAGGTCCGGGTTCACCGCGCCGCCCTCGCCGTTCACGACGTGGCGGCCGATGCCGTCCTTGACGTACGGGGTGGCGTTGCGGCCGCCGAACAGGCGCTCCTTGTTCGTCTCGTTCTCGGTGAACAGCAGCGGGACGTCCGCCGCGCAGTGGAGCCGGTACGTCCCCAGCTCCCGGTGGTCGGCCTGGACCACGCCGGGCCCGGCGGCCCGCATCGCCGGCTTCGCCGTGCCGCCGCCCCACGACCAGGTGTTGCGGAACCACAACGTCGGCAGGACGTGCAGCGTGGCCGCCTCCGGCCCCCGGTTGGCCACGGTGACGAGCATGAGCAGGTCGTCGGGGGCGGCCTTGGCGTACTCGACGAAGACGTCGAAGTAGCGATCGCCCGCGAAGACGCCCGTGTCGAGCAGCTCGTACTCGTAGTCGTGCCCGCCCCTGGCGGCGTTGGTGGCGACCAGGTCGTTGTAGGGGAAGACGGCCTGTGGGTATTTGTAGAGGTATCGCATGTACGAGTGGGTCGGGGTGCTGTCGAGGTAGAAGTAGTAGTCCTTCACGTCCTCGCCGTGGTTGCCCTCCCTGTTTGTGAGCCCGAACGGGCGCTCCTTGAGGATCGGGTCCCGGCCGTTCCACAGCGCCGGCGACAGGCAGAGCCGCTGCTTGTCGTCGCTGACGCCGCCGAGGCCGTCCTCGCCCCACCGGTAGGCCCGCGAGCGGGCGTGGTCGTGCGGGAGGTAGTCCCACGCCTCGCCCGTCACGCTGTAGTCCTCGCGGACCGTCCCCCACTGCCGCTCACTCAGGTACGGCCCCCACCGGCGCCAGGGCGCGTCCGGAGCGGCCGACTGCGCTAGTCGTTCCCGTTCGGCATCCATGGGGGCAGCATGCTCCCCCTTCCCCGCCCGTGCCTGCTCACCGCACGGTGACGTCCGGATGTGGACGCTCACCGGCCTCGGACGAACAGGCTGGAGACCACGGTGACCGCCGCGCCCAGCACCGCCACCAGGGGGGCCGCCACGGGCAGCAGGTGCACGCACAACGCGGCGGCGGCGGCGCCGAGCGCCAGGGTGAGCAGCACGGCCGCCAGCTCGAACAGGTGCGGCGGGCCGGTGCCGGGGGCGAGCTGACGGGAGATGGAGACGGTCAGCGCGCCGGTGATGAACGTGGTCGAGCCGACGAACGTACGCAGCCGGTGGGTCACCGCGCTCTGCCCGCCCATGGCCAGGGCGGCGATCGCGACCAGCGGCAGCTGCGGCCAGGACGCCGCCCAGCCGGTCGCCAGCACGGCCAGCAGGCACAGCTCCGCGCCCACGGCCAGCCTGGTACGGGCGGCCCAGCCCGTGGCCGGGCCGATGAAGCGGAAGGCGACGACCAGGCCGCAGATGAAGGCGACCAGCGCCACCAGCGAGCCCACCGCCTCGGACAGGCGGCCGTGCCCCGCCGACAGGCCGAGCAGGACCAGATTGCCGGTCATGTTGGAGGTGAAGACCTGGCCCAGGGCGAGGAAGGTGAAACCGTCCACGGCGCCCGAGGTCAGCGCCAGGCTGAGGACGGGCAGGCGGGTGCCGGACGACATCCTTCCATGCTCCGCCGCGCCGCCCGCCTCCTGGGGAAGGCGCGCTGGAACTCAGTCGCGCAGGGAGCCCCCGCCGTCGACGGACCAGGTCTGGCCGTTGATCCAGGCGGCGTCGTCGGACAGCAGGAACGCCACCGCCCCCGCCAGGTCGGCCGGCCTGCCCAGCCGCGGGCTGCGGATCGCCCCCAGCACCGCCGCCTTGAACCCCTCGCTCATCGTCTCCAGCCCGGTCTCGCTGAGCACCATGCCGGGGGAGACGCCGTTGCAGCGGATGCCCTCCTTGCCCCAGCGGGAGGCGACGTGCCGGGTCAGGGCGTTGATGCCGGCCTTGGACGCGGCGTAGGCCGGGCGCACCGCCTCGCCGACGTACGCGGCGCCGGACGAGGTGTTGACGATGGCGCCACCGCCGCCCTCCAGCAGCAGCGGGACGGCGGCGCGGCAGGTGTGGGCGTACCCGATGAGGTTGACCTCGAACGTGCGCCGCCAGATCGCCGCGTCCATCTCCGACAGGTCGCCGTCGCGCCCGAGCGTGTCCGGCGACAGGTCGGCGCCCACGTTGAACAGCCCGTCCACCCCGCCGAACTCGGCGACCGCCCGCTCGAACAGCGCCCGCACCGACCCCTCGTCGGCGAGGTCGAACGCGACCGCCACGGCCGTGCCGCCGGCGGCCTTCACGCGCCCGGCGGTGGCCTCGGCGCCCTCGAGGTTGACGTCGCCGATCAGCACCTGGGCACCCTCCTCGGCCAGCCGCTCCGCGGTGGCCGCGCCGATGCCGGTGGCACCGCCGGCCACCACGATCCTCTTGTCCGCCAAGCCGCGCATCAGGTCTCCGATCTCGTGGTGACGGGAGCCAGCCAGAGGCCGGCCAGGGCGTCGATGAGGCCGAGGGCGGTGGCCTCCCAGCTCGTACGCGCCGTGGGGCCGCCCTCCTGCAGGGCCCGCTCGCGCTCGGCCAGGATGTGCACGACCAGCAGGCGGCTCATGTCGCTCCGCTCGGCGTGCACCTCCTCCGGCAGGCCCGGCAGCAGCCGGAACATGCCTTCCAGGGAGCGCCGCATCGAGGGCGTCGCCACGGACTCGTCGATGACGATCTGGCGCAGCGCCGGGACGGTGTTGACCTGGGCCAGGCAGCGGGCCCGCCAGCTCGGCACGCCCAGCGCGTCGAGGTGGTCGGTGGCGGGGCGGACGAGGCAGGAGACCCACGCGCGCAGGTCGGTCGCGTCGCCCATCTCCGCCAGCATGCGCAGCCGCCGCTGCTCGGTCTCGGTGGTGTAGCGGCGCACGATCGCGCGTACCAGATCGGCCTTGGTGCCGAAGTGGTAGCCGACGGCGAAGTTGTTCGCCTGCCCGGCCGCCTCGCCGATCTGCCGGTTGGACACCTCGCCGACCCCGTGCTCGGCGAACAGCCGCTCGGCGGCGTCGAGGATGGCCTCGCGGGTCTCCTGGGCCCGCTCGGTCCGGCCGGCCACCGTCACCACCGCACCGGCACGCGCTCCAGGCCGCCGACGACCAGGCCCTCGCGGCGCCTGAGCTCGGCGACCGGGACGGCCAGCTCCAGCGTGGGCAGCCGGTCGAGCAGCACCTTGAGCACGGTCTGCAGCTCGGTGCGGGCCAGCGACTGCCCGATGCACGAATGCGGGCCCACGCCGAAGGCCACGTGCGGGTTCGGCGAGCGGTCCAGCCGCATCTCGTCGGCCCGCTCGAACTGCCGCTCGTCCCGGTTGGCCGCGGCCATGCTGCAGATCACGGTGGTGCCCTTCGGCAGCGGCTCGCCCGCCACCTCGACCTCCTCGCTGAGGTAGCGCGGCATGCCGAAGCCGGGGTTGGCGTCGTAGCGCAGGACCTCCTCCACCGCCGGGCGGACGAGTTTCGGGTCGGCCAGCAGCGCCTCCCACCGGCCGCGGTCGGCCAGCAGCATGGAGACCATCTTGCCGATCATGTTCGCGGTGGTCTCGTGCCCGGCCACCAGCAGCCCCTTGGCCGTGCCCAGCACCAGCTGCTCGGTCAGCCGCCCGTCCAGCCCCGCCACCATCGACAGCAGCTCGCTGACCAGGTCGTCGCCCGGCCGGGCCTGCTTGGCCTCGGTCAGCGCGACCAGGTACGCGTCGAACTCGGCCTGCGCGGCGTCGATCTCCTCCTGGCCGAACCTCGTCATGCTGAGCATGGTGTCCGACCAGTACGCGAACCTGTCGCGGTCGGAGTCGGGCACCCCGAGCAGGTCGCAGATCGCCCACACCGGCAGCGGGAACCCGACCGCGCTCACCAGGTCGGCCGGCGCTTCCCGGGTGACCATCTCCTCGACCAGGTGCTCGGCCATGGCCTGGATCCTGGGCTGCATCGCGGTGACCCGCTTGGCGGTGAACGCCTTGCCCACGAGCTGCCGCCACGCCCGGTGCTCGTCGCCGCTCATGCTGCTGCCGCCGCTGCCGAACACGCCGCCGGACTCGTTGGCGGTCACCCGCGCGGCGTCCGCGGCGTCGAGCTGGCGGGTGAAGCGCGGGTCGGACAGGACCTGCCGCACGTCGTCGTACCGGGTGAGCAGCAGCGCCTCGTCGCCGCTGGCCAGGCGGATCGTCGCCACCGGGCAGCCCTCACGGAGCTCGGCCCACTCCGGGGGCGGTTCCAGCGCGCTGGGGTTGCGGAAGGGGTACTCGGGTGCCTCGGTCACGATTCGTCTCCCTCTGCGCGGTGGCTGGACGACATTGAAGTCATGTCATCCATTTAAGTCAAGCGACTCAAACAGGGAGAGGGCCGTGAGCGCGGGAGGCGGACCGCGCCCACGGCCTCCGCGGTGCCGCGTCAGATGGAGATGCGGCCCGCTCCGGCGCCGCCGGTCACGATGGACTTGACGCTGGAGGCGCTGTCGAGCGAGTACGAGTACGGGATCGACCGGACGCTGCCGCCCTGGTCACCGCTGCCCGAGTTGACGAAGTGGTTGTTGCGGGCCACCAGGCTGCCGGCCGGGGAGCTGCCCTCGCCGCGGTGGAAGGGGTCCTCGGTGTTCTCGAAGTAGTTGCCCTCGACCAGCACGCCGGCCTCCTGGGTGGAGGCGACGCCGTAGCTGCCCACGTTGCCGTAGAAGTTGTTGTACACGTGCACGGGGTTGCCGAACCGCACGCGCGGGTGGCGCTGGTTGGTGCCGTCGAACCAGTTGTGGTGGTAGGTCACCCGCAGATGGTTGCGGTCCTCGGAGCCGTTGCCGTCGCTGTGGCCGAGCAGCATCGTCTTGTCGTGGCTGGAGAACTTGTTCCAGGAGACGGTGACGTAGTCGCTGGCCCGCTTGATGTCCAGGGCGCCGTCGTAGCCGTTGCTGAAGGAGTTGTGGTCGATCCACACCCGGGTCGAGTACTGGACGTTGATGCCGTCGTCGTTCCAGCCGCGGAACGTGAGGTTGCGGATGATCACGTTCGACGCCTGGGAGACGTTGAAGCCGCAGCCGGAGATGGTCGCGCCCGAGTTGCCGATGACGGTCTTGTTCGAGGCCACCCTGAGCATGCCGGAGCAGGAGATCGTGCCGGAGACCCGGATCACGGCCGCCGAGCCGGACGACAGGGCGCTCGAGAGGGCGGAGGAGGAGCTCACCGTGGTGGTGGGCGCGCTGCCGCCGCCGGTGGTGCCGCCGCCCTGGGTGGCCCAGCCGACCAGCGGGGTGTCGGCCGAGGCGGGCGGTACGGTCACGGTCAGCCCGGCGGCCGCCGCGGCCAGGCCCGTGGCCAGCGTGAGGATACGTCGTGATGTGCGCATGGTGGTGCTCCTCCTTCAGAGGTATCGATGCCGTCCACATATGTGAACGGCTGGCAAGATGGTGAACACGTGTGAATCTAGGAAAGCGCTTTCCAGTCGTCAACAAAGCGCCTGTGATCCGTTCCGGCGGAATCGGCGTCGTCGCCGGTCAGGACATAACAGGCAAGATTTCCGGGAGTGAAACTTTCAGTCGGGACCCCGGACGCGAAAGGGCCGGTGCCGGACATCCGGCACCGGCCCTACGCGGTCGGGACTACTCGCTCACCTCGATGGCGGCGGCCGGGCAGACGGCCGCGGCTTCGCGGACCAGGGCGTGCTGGTCCGCGCCCGGCTCCGCCTCCAGCAGGATGACGATGCCGTCGTCCTCGCGCTGGTCGAACACCTCCGGCGCGAGCAGCACGCACTGACCCGCGCCGCAGCACTTGTCCTCGTCCACGGTCACTTTCATGCTGACTCCTCTCTGTCGGTCCGGGTCACCAGCGGACCGGGACGGTGCGCAGGCCGCCGACGGCCAGGCCCTCCACCCGCTCCAGCTCCGCCAACGGCACGGCCAGCTCCAGGGTGGGCAGCCGGCGCAGCAGCACCTCGAGCACGACCTGCAGCTCGGTGCGGGCCAGCGACTGGCCGAGGCAGGAATGGGCGCCGGCGCCGAAGGCCAGGTGCGCGTTCGGGCTGCGGGTCAGGTCCATCCGGTCGGCGGCCTCGAAGGCGCTGTCGTCGCGGTTGGCGGCGGCCATGCTGCAGATCACGGTGGTGCCCTTGGGCAGCACGGTGTCGGCGATCTCGGCCTCCACGGGCAGGTAGCGCGGCAGGCCGAAGCCGGAGTTGGCGTCGAGGCGCAGCGTCTCCTCCACCGCCGTGCGGATGAGCTTCGGGTCGGCCAGCAGCGCCTCCCAGCGGCTGCGGTCGGCCAGCAGCATGGAGACCATCTTGCCGATCATGTTCGCGGTGGTCTCGTGCCCGGCGACCAGCAGGGCCATGCCGGTGACCAGGATCTGCAGGTCGGTCAGCCCGCCGTCCTCCGGGCCGCCGGCCGCGATCAGCTCGCTGAGCAGGTCCTCGCCCGGCTGCTCCCGCTTGGCGGCGACGTGGTCGGACATGTACTGGAAGAACGCGGCCTGGGCGGCCTCGATCTCCTCCTTGGTGTAGCGGGTGAGGTTGAGCAGCGTGTCCGACCAGTACGAGAACCGGTCCCGGTCCTCGGCCGGCACGCCGAGCATGTCGCAGATCACGTACACCGGCAGCGGGAAGCCCAGGCTCGCCTTGAGGTCGCCCGGCGCGCCCCGCGCCACCATCTCGTCGATGAGGTCGTCGGCGATCTGCGCCATCGTGGGCCGCAGGGCGGCCATGCGCTTGGCGGTGAACCACTTGCCGACCAGGCGCCGCCAGCGCAGGTGCTCCTCCCCGCTGTCGGGGATGATCTGCGCGACGTCGCTGTTGAACACCCCGCCGCCGTCGGCCGACAGCCGGGCCGCGTCGGGGGCGGTGAGCTGGCGGGTGAAGCGCGGGTCGGCCAGCACCTGCTTGACGTCGTCGTAGCGGGTCAGCAGCCGCGCCCGGTCGCCGCTGGGCAGCGTCACGTGGGCCACTGGGCACTTGCCGCGCAGCTCGGCCCACTCCTGGGGCGGGTCCAGCGCCGCGTCGCTGGGGATCGGGTAGCTCAGAACCTCTTCGTTGACGCTCATGCGCATCTCCTCTTCGTGGATGGTTGCTCGCCTGGGCGCAGCGTCACGCGGGCGCGAGCGGCTGGTTGCCGAGGGCCTGTTGCCGCAGGAGGCGGGCCTGTTTGGGCATGTTCCAGCCGAGCACGCCGGTGACCCGCCCGCCCTCGCGGTAGAGGGCGGCGAAGCGGCCCTGCGCCGGGTCGCCCTCGGCGATGCCGACCTCGGCCGCGGGTGACGGCAGGCCGTGGGCCTGGATCTTGATGTCGTACTGGTCTGTCCAGAAATAGGGGATCGGCGTGTACGGGCGGTCGGCGCCGAGCAGGTTGGCCGCCACGACCTGGGCCTGCTCGGTGGCGTTGGTCCGGTTCTCCAGCCGCAGCCGCCTGCCCAGCCCCTCGTGCTGCCACGACGCGACGTCCCCGACGGCGTAGACGCCCTCGGCGGCGCGGCAGCGCGAGTCGCACTCCACCCCGTCGCCCAGGGTGAGCCCGCTGCCCGCCAGCCAGCCGGTGGCCGGCCGGGAGCCGATGGCCACCACGACGGCGTCGGCGGGCAGGAGCTCGCCGGTGGCCAGGCGTACCCCCGTGACGCGTCCGCCTGCTCCGGTCAGCCCGTCGACCGCGACGCCGAGCCGCAGCCGCACGCCGCGCTCGCCGTGCACGCTGCCGAGCAGGGCGCCGACCACCACGCCGAGCTGGTCGCCCAGCAGGGTGTGGCCCATCCCGGCGAGCGTGACGTCCAGGCCCATGACCCGGGCGGTGGCGGCGATCTCCGCGCCCAGCACACCCTCGCCCACGACCACGAGCCGCTCGGCGGCGGTGAGGTGGGTGTGCAGGGTGAGCGCGTCGTCCAGGCCGCGCAGCACGTGCACCCCGGCCAGCCCGTCCTGCCCGGGGAGCGTCCTGGGCTCCAGGCCGGTGGCGATGACGACGGCGTCGGCCCGCAGGACGCGGCCGGAGGCGGTGGTGACGGCACGGGCCGCGGCGTCCAGGGAGGCGGCGGGCTCGCACAGCACGAAGTCGGCGTTCAGCGCCTCCAGCTGCGCCTGCGTACGGAGCCGGGTCCGCGCCGGCTCCCAGGCGCCGGCCAGGACCTGCTTCGACAGCGGCGGCCGGTCGTAGGGCAGATGCGGCCCGGCGTCCAGGAGCGTCAGCCGGCCCTCGTAGCCGTGCCGGCGCAGCGCCTCCGCGGTGCTCAGCCCGGCGGCCGAAGCCCCGGCGATCACGATGCTCCCGGGCGAGGTCACGGGGCGTCGCTCCGGCGAAGGGCGGCGGCGGCCCTGCCTGCGCATATCCGCATGTGACGTGGTCCTTTCGTCGTCGCGTGGGATCAGATTACCCTACAGATGTAGGAAAACCTGCACATGTAGAGTGACGGTAGGGTGAAAGGCGTGGGCACCACGAAAAGCAGCAATCTCCCCTCCGGCGACCGGCGGGTGCGCCGGACCCAGGCGTCCCTGGCCCGCGCGCTGCTCAAGCTCGTCGAGGAGCAGGACCTGTCCCGGGTCAGCGTGGCGGACGTCGCCGAGCACGCCGGCGTGAGCCGCTCGACCTTCTACGACCACTACCGCGATGTCCACGAGCTGGCCGAGGCGGCCTGCACCGCGATGATCGACAACCTGATGGCGTCCCTGCCCGGCCCCGGCCCCGACTCCCCGGACCCGGGGCCGGAGGCGACCCGGTCACTGGAGGACTTCTTCGCCAGCCTCGCCGAGCACGCCGGCCTCTACCGCGCCCTCCTCGGGCCGCAGGGCAGCGCCCGCGTGGCCGACCACATCCGCCGCCGCAGCACCGTGGCCATCCACGACCGCGTGCACCATGGCGTCGTCGGCGGCGAGCTCCCGGAGCGCGCCGGGGCGCCGCTGGACATCCCGCACGACGTGCCCTCCGCGTTCATGGCGGGGGCGCTCATCGGGGTGGCGGCGGACTGGCTCCAGCGCGGCTGCCCGCGCACCCCGGCCGAGATGGCGGCCCTGACCTGGCCGCTGCTGGACGCCCTGCGTCCCGACGTCATCCGCCCGCTCACCTGAGATCCGCACGGTTCTCCGGCTCGCTCGCCGCGCCCGCCGGCTGAGGCGGGGGATCCCGTTCGGACATGCGAAAGGCGACCAGGCGGGCGACGTCCCGCTGATCACGTGCCTGGCGGGCCGGCGCTCAGGTCTTGTACAGCAGCGACAGCGGCATCGGCGCCGCCCGGTCGCCGAGCTGCGTGGCGGTCCGGCCGACGAAACGGGTCAGCGACCGCGCCAGGTGCGGCTGGTCGAAGTAGCCGAGCCGGTGGATCACGTCGTGGACCGGCACGCCCTCCTGGATCAGCACCGCCGCCTGCCTGGCCCGGTCGATCTGCCGGATGGCGCCCTGGGTGAGGCCGGTCGCGGCCAGGAAGCGCCGCTGCACGGTGCGCTCGGACACGTCAGGGGGCGCCTCGCCCAGCACCGCGGCCACGATCGGGTCGCGGACCAGCACCTCCTCCCGCGCCATCCGCCGGACGAACGCCTCCGCGTCGTCGTAGCCGGGCACGTCCCAGGACGAGCCCTTCAGCCAGAACGATCTCCGCGTCGCGTCGGGGATCTCCGCCGTGTCGTTCACGAGCCGGCTGACGGGGAGGTGCGGCATCGTGGTGCCGAGCGAGAAGGTGATCCCGAAGAACGTGGCGTCCTCGGGGACCGGGGCCGTGGCGGCCTTCGTCTCCGGCCCGTGGACGGCCACGCTCACCTGGCCGCGATGCTCCCAGAAGACCAGGTCCCAGCCGGCGGCGGCGATCGACGTCATCTGGTCGACGTGCTCGCTGCGGCTGCGCCACACCCGCTCGACGTACGGAGAATCCGACGGCCGGCTCTCGACCTCCAGGCCCATCCCCGTCACTCCTTCCCGACCGCCGGGCGCCCTGGCGCCGCACCCAGACCCTACGCCAGGGCCCCTTCCGCTAGTTCCAGATCCCGGGGACCTGGGCGGGCACGTCGTCGGCGACCCGCGTCCGGTCGATCACGTCGCCGCGCAGCGGCAGCAGGACGGTGACCTCGCGGCCCCAGTCCGAGAACCGGGTGGTCGACTCGATCCTGACGGAACCCTTGTCCACGGGCAGCACGCCCTTGGCGGACACCCGCTCGACCAGGCCCTTGGCGCCGAACCAGAGGGTGTAGGAGATCGTGCCGTCGTGGCCCTTCTTGTACCGCGTGCCGTAGCGCGCGGCGAACGCGGGCGACGCGGCCGCGAGCTTGGAGGCCTTGACGGACCCCTTGAGCACCCCGTCGCGCCAGGAGGAGCGGCCGGCCAGGAGCGTCTTGAGGGTGGCCGGCTCCAGCGTCTCCACCAGCAGATTGCTCGCCGGCAGGGTCACGCCGCCGTAGCGCACCCAGCTCGTGCCCTGCGGCAGGGCGTCGTCGACCACCGGACCGGAGACGTAGCTCGACGTGCCCGAGGAGATCATCCGGATGGGCCCCTCCAGCAGGTCCTCGGTCTCCTTCGGGCGGGAGCGCATCATGCCGCGGAGCAGGGCCTCGCTGTACGTCAGCGTCTGGCCCACGTCGGACGCGACCGCGCCCCGGGGGCCGAACCCGATGGTGCCGTCCAGCTCGGAGCCGGCGACCTGGTCACGCGAGTACGCCACCTTCGCCGTGGACTGAACGTTGACGGCCCTGCCGCGCGCTAACTCCGACTGGAGCGCCTTGACCGGGTCGCTTGCGAGTGCCGCCTGCGCGGGGGTGGCGGTGAGCTGCACCACGCCCGCGACCACGGCGACACCGACGATGGTTCGCTTCATGAGGATTCCTAGGGAACGGTCCGAAAAGTCGCGAATAATCTGGTGCATCTAAGATCGCCAGTCAAGCCGAATCGGGGATGCCACGGCCGGTGAACCCAGGTTCGCCGGCACACGTCCCGTTCTTACGATGAGAAAAGCGATGTGCGCGGTTCTCCTCCTGGTCGCCGCCCAGCTGGTGCTCACCGGGGAAACCGTGATCAGGTATCGGGACCCGTCGGCAGTGGTCCAGGAGTGGGCGCCGTTCCGGGAAGGCCGGGCGCCTCGTCCGATCCTGCTGGTGCAGACGCTTCCGGCGGTGGCCGTGAAGCCGGCCGGCGGGCGCGTCGCACGCGTGAGACCCGGCACGCCCCTGGACGCACCGGCGCCGGCGGCCACGGCGGTGTCGTTGCCCGACGGGGTGGCCCGGCTGCCGCGGATCTCCGCTTCGGAGGCGTTCGACGGCCTGGCCCGGCAGCTGGCCCGGCTGGGGGCGCCAGGGCCGGAGGACACGGTGGTCGGGGCGCAGCACACCGTGCACGCCTTCCAGTCCGACCGCGGCCCCGTACGGCTTCCGGCCTGGAGTTTCCGCCTGTCCCGGGGCGGGGTGCTGGTGTGGCCGGCGCTGCCGTCCCGGCTCTTCTGGCGGCTCGGGTCGCTCTCCCGGTCGTCCGCCATCACGTGGGCGAGCGCGAGCCCGGCGCGGCGCGAGGTCACCGTCTGGATGGACCCCGGCCGCACGTGCGGGGGCGGGGACCGGCCGGCTCCGCACGTGCGGATCACGGAGACCCCGGATGTCGTCGTGATCGGCGTCGTCGAGACGCTCGAACCCCAGGGGGCGCCCGAGCGGTGTGTCGTGCCCGCCGACTTCCGCGCCAGGCCCTTCACCTACCGGCTGAGCAGCCCCCTGGGTGCCAGAGGGCTGCTCGACGCGAGGGGCGGCGTCACCGTCGTGGGAGCGCCGCTCAGCCCTCCGGGGCGAGGTCCAGGGCCACCCCGTACATCCGCGACACCTTCAGCCGGATCACCAGCCGCCGGCCCCTGACCATCTCCTCGAGGAACGCCGCCTCGTCCGCCGGGTCCGCGAAGCCCCCCGACATCTCCAGCAGCTCGCGGCCGGTCGCGTCGCCGGGCACCGTCGTCACCTCCGACACCTCCGCCTCGCCCTCGGCCACGGCGTAGGACAGGACGCTGTCACCTTGCAGGTGCACGGTCGCCCGCGGGTCGTGGCGCAGATGGCCTACCTTGACGCGGCCCTCCGCCGACGAGATCCGGATGACCCGCTCCCCGGCGTTCCAGTTGACGACCATGGAGGCCAGGTGCGGCCGGCCGTCGCGCTTGAGCGTGGCCAGGACGCCGAAGGGCTGCTTGCCCAGGATCTCCAGCAGTTCGTCCTCGGTGAGCGGGCGCGCGCCCGGTCCTTGCCCAGGTCCGTATTCGGACATCTCGATGGCTCCTGTTCAGACGGTGGTCGGGTGCTGGATCTGCGGCCGGGCCGGGGATCCGCCCGGCCCGGGCTTCGGCCGGCGCAGCACGATCAGGGCGACCGCGAAGGCCGCGACGAGCAGCCCGGCGGAGGTGGCGAAGGCGAGGTGGTACCCGCCGGTCAGCGCGGCCGCGTCGGACGCGCCGCCGGCCCGCAGCGCCTCGGTACGGGAGGCCGCCAGCGTGGACAGGACGGCGACGCCCAGGGCCATGCCGATCTGCTGGGTGGTGTTGAACAGGCCGGAGGCCAGCCCGGCGTCGTCCTCCCGGGCGCCGGACATGCCGAGCGCGGTCAGCGTCGGGAGCACCAGGCCGCCGCCCGCGATCAGCACCATCACCGGGAGCAGGTCGGTGACGTAGCTCGCCTGCACCGGGATCCGGGTCAGCCAGGCCATCGCGGCGAACAGCAGCACGAGCCCGCCCAGCAGCACGGCGCGGGCGCCGAAGCGGGCGCTCAGCCGGGCCGAGACGAAGAGCGAGATCGTGCCGATCGCCACCGCCGCCGGGAGCATCGCCAGCCCGGTGTCCAGGGCGCCGTAGCCGAGGACCTTCTGCATGTAGAGGGCGACGATGATCTGGAAGGAGAACATCGCCGACAGCGCGAGGACCTGGACCGCGTTCGCCCCGGCGACGCTGCGGGAGCGCAGCACGCGCAGGGGCATCAGCGGGTTCTTCGCGGTGGCCTGGCGGACGACGAACGCGGCGAGCAGCGCCAGCGACACCGCGCCGAGCCCCAGGGTGTGCGCCGCCAGCCACCCGTGCTCCTCCACCTTGACCACGGTGTAGATGCCCAGCATCAGGCCCGCCGTGACGAGCAGCGCACCGGCCACGTCGGCCCCGGCGCGGAGCCCGAGCCCGCGGTCGGCCGGCAGCGCCGGCAGGGCCACCGCGATCGTGGCCAGGCCGATCGGCAGGTTGATGAAGAAGATCCAGTGCCAGTCGAGCACATCGGTCAGCACGCCGCCGACGACCTGCCCGATCGACGCCCCCGCTGCGCCGGTGAAGCTGAACACCGCGATCGCCTTGGCGCGCTCGCGTGGCTCGGTGAAGAGGGTCACCAGGATGCCGAGCACGACGGCCGAGGCCATCGCGCTGCCCACACCCTGCAGGAACCGGGCGGCGATCAGCATCTCCTGGCTGCCCGCCGCCCCGGCCAGCAGGGACGCGGCGGTGAACACCGCGTTCCCGGCCAGGAACATGGCCTTGCGCCCCAGGAGGTCGCCGAGCCGGCCGGCCAGCAGCAGCAACCCGCCGAACGCGATCAGGTAGGCGTTGACCACCCAGCTCAGACCGGCGGGAGAGAAGCCCAGGTCACGCTGGATGGCGGGCATCGCGACCGTGACGATGCTGCCGTCCAGGATGGTCATCAACGCGGAGGTCGACAGCACGACGAGCGCCGTGCGACGTGATGTGAACGACATGGTCCACTCCTGTCTCAAGGGATCAACAGGAGAGACCGTAGCAGATAGTTCCGTTGCAGACGATCCCTATCGGACCTACTTTGTGCGCTCCCGGGCCCGCCGGACCGCCTGCGGCGCCTCGGGCAGGGTGGCCAGGTGGCCGGTGACGAGCCGGTTCATAGCACGCAGCAGGACCTCCCGCTCGTCGTCCGGCAGGGAGCCCAGCGCCGCCGCGTGCACGCCGTCCACGATCTCCTGGCTCCGCCGCGCGACCTCGGCGCCCTTCTCGGTCACCGCCACGATGCGGGCCCGCCGGTCCGTGCTGGACGGGCGCCGCTCCGCCAGGCCGGCCTTCTCCAGGGCGTCCATGGTCACCACCATCGTGGTCTTGTCCATGTCGCCGAGCTCGGCGAGCTGGATCTGGGTGCGCTCCTCCTCCAGCGCGTGGACCAGCACGCAGTGCATGCGGGCGGTCAGCCCGATCTCGGCCAGGGCCGCCGCCATCTGGGAGCGCAGCACATGGCTGGTGCGGTCGAGCAGGAAGGACAGGTCGGGCTCGGTGCGCGAGGGTGCCATAGCAGTCATGCCCCCAGGCTACCAACTCGTCCCGTAATGGATTATCTGGCGAAGTCCAAAGCTGGACGCGCCGCGGTCCTTTGCGCCTGCGGCCCGGATCAGTGACGCTCCGAACGCGGAAGGTGACGAACGCGCTACGGTGAGCACGTCTCTGGCGGGCGACGTGGCCGTTGCCCGCTCGTCGCCGGTAGCACGCATCGGAGCAGGCACATGACCCATCAGGCCCGGCCCGCGGCGCGCCATGCCGCGGCCACCGCCGCCGTCCTGCTCGCCGTCGCCGCCGCCGCCATCGTCGTCGCCGCCCCGGCCCTTCCCGACCGGCCCCGGCCACCCACCGCTCCACGCATCGCCACCACTCCACCCGACACCGTCCGCGCGGCACCTCCGGCCGGGCCGTCGGGCCTGCCGGCGCTGGCGGAGGTGGCCGCTCGCCGGCTGCTCCTGGCCGATGCCGTGGCGGCGGCGAAGTTCGGGGGCGCGGGTCCCATCACCGATCCCGTGCGGGAGCGGGAGCTGCTGGCGTCGGTCGCCGCGACGTCGGCGGAGATCGGCCTGCCCCCGGACACCGGCGTACGGTTCTTCCGGGCCCAGATCGAGGCGGCCAAGCTGGTGCAGCGCGGACTGCACGCGCGCTGGCGGGCGTACCCGGAGCTGTGCCCGCGCGAGCGGCCCGACCTGGCCACCGGGGTGCGCCCGAAGCTCGACCGGCTCACTCCCCGCCTGCTGGAGCTGCTGAAGGCGACCGGGCCCGTCCGCGCGATCCCGGACCGGTGCCAGGAGACCCTCGCCATCGCCCGCCGCGCCGCCGGGACGCGCACCCGCCTCGACCCGCTGCACCGAGCCGCCCTGAGGGTGGCCCTGACCCCCGTCTGCCGGATCCGCGACAGATAACGAGAACGTCCTCCGGAGCATGCGAGCGGAATTTACCGGCGATCAGCTCAAAACCCGGCGGTGTGCGTTTCCAGAACCCAACCCTTGGGGCCGCCCGATCCGTCGTTCCCAATGCCGCCGGGGCTTTGCGCCGTAACGCGCCCGGGGAAGCCGGAACGGTTCAGAACCTCGTGTGCGTCGGGGACGCCGCACACCATGTCACCGAAGGATCTTGCTTCTAATCGCACCGGTCGGACGCTCTCGGTCAATGACCGGATGCGACGGGCCATACTTTGAATTGAACTTCAACATGGCGAATCATAGCTATTGACACCAGGGACGGGCGCCCGCGCGGCGGCAATGCCGGGAGCGCCAGGTGAGCCGGTGGATCGGCGCCGGTGAGGGCTGATTGGGGCACGTTCACAGGGGTGCGCCGTGGGGCTGGAGATACGGCGACCTCCCACGCCGCTCCAGGGGTGCCGGTTCCATGGTGCGGTCGCCGTGTGTCGATGGCTTATCACTGGTAGGAAGGGGGGCGGGTATCTCGTGCGGCCCCGGACGCGCGCCTCGGCCCCGCCCGGGCGGCCGGGATGTCCACCGCCAGGTCAGGGGCTGAGCCGCCGTCGATGAATGCCGGGCCCGAGAACCACGAGAACTGCGCCACATGGGCGAAAGACCGCGTTGTTCAAGGTTGGCCCGAGCCGTTCCTTTGAGCTGGAACGGCACCCCCTGGAGATGCATAATGTGCTGAAGAAGGCTACAGTACCTGCAACCGTTACGTAATTGGAGCACCCTTATGGCGAAGCGTATTGTTGAGTCCTTTATCGATGACATCGACGGCAGTGACGCCGAGGGGACCACACGGTTCGCGCTCGACGGCACGAGCTACGAGATCGATCTGTCGGGCTCGAACAGGGAGAAGTTGGAGAAGGCCCTCGCGCCCTTTATCACCAAGGCTCGCGCGGTCCGTGCCGACAGGGGGCCTCGCGGCAGGCGCGCGGGCGCCGGTTCCACCCGGGCAGTCAGCCGTGAGAAGTCCACTGAGATCAGGCGCTGGGCCAAGGCCCAGGGTCTGCCGGTGAGCGAGCGCGGCCGCATCGCCGCCACCGTCGTGGAGCAGTACGAAGCCGCTCACTGAGCGGAGCGGGCGTGCCGTCCCGGAGGCTCGCCGCCTCCCCCTGAAGGGGGTCAGGCGGCGGAGTGCGGCGTGAGCAGGTCGGCGAGCCCGATGCGGGTCAGGAAACGGGTGCGGATGCGGTCGGCGACCTCGCTGACCTCCGCCGAGCCGTCGTCGGCCGGGTCGACGTGCACCCGGAAGGGGCGCTGCCCGTGCGGGGCGCCGACGACCTGGACGATGGCGTCGGCCACCAGGGACACGTCGGCATCGGGCGGCTGCAGGGCGGCCAGGCGCTTGGCGACCTGCTCCATCAGCGCGCCGTACCGCTCGTCGTAGGCCGGGAGCACGCTCCGCTCGGCCGGGTGACCGGCGTTGGCGAAGTGGTTGGTGCCCGAGGTGAAGGCGCCGGGGACGACGATGGTCGTCTCGATGCCGAAGCGGGCCAGCTCGGCGGCGTACGACACGGCCAGCGCGTCGGCCGCCGCCTTGGCGGCGAAATACGGGGCGAGGTACGGCGGTGTGCCGCCCCTGGTGGAGCTGGAGCCGACCCACAGCAGCAGACCGCGCTCCCGGCGGCGCATGTGCGGCAGGACCGCCCGGTTGAGCCGCTGGCTGCCGAGCACGTTCGTGTCGTAGACGGCGGCGAGCTCCTCGGGCGTGAACGCCTCGGCCGGCCCGAGCACCATGTGCCCGGCGTTGTGCACGACCACGTCGATGGCGTCCGCCTCGGCCACGACGGCCGCGACCGCCGCGTCGACGGACTCCTGCGACAGCACGTCCAGCTCGACGACCCGCAGGTCCACGTCGTGCTCCTCGGCGTAGTCGCGCACCTCGGCGACGCGGGCGGCGTTGCGGCCGTCGGTGGCGCGCATGGCCGCGTACACGGTGTGGCCGGCGCGGGCCAGGGCGCGGGCGGAGAGGGCGCCGAAGCCGGAGCTCGCGCCGGTGATGAGGATGGTCTCGCTCATGAGGTACTCCCGGAGATCAGGATGACAGGCGGCGGGAAGCCGGGCGGAGCCCGCGGGCCGCGGCCGGTCAGTGGAAGGCGACGACCCGGCCGGTCACTGGAAGGCGATGACCCGGCTGGTCAGTGGAAGGTGATGACGCGGCGGCCGCCACCGGAGCCGGCGGCCATGGCCTCCAGCGTCTCCGGGGCCTGGTCGAGCGTGATCGGGGTGACCGCGGGCAGGATGCCGTGCTGCGCCGAGAAGGCCAGCGTGTCGCGCAGGTCGTGCGGCGAGCCGGACGGCGAGGCCATGACCCGCAGCCGGTTGAGCACCATCGGCTGGGCCTGCAGGGTGAGCGGCGTGTTGTCGTAGCCGCAGAGCACCAGCGTCCCGTCGGGGGCGAGCCCGCCGAGGGTCGCGGCGGCGGCCGCGTTGGACGGGGCGGCGTTCAGGATGACGTTCGCGCCGCCGTCCCACGCCTTGAGCGCCGCGGCCGGGTCGGTGTCGCGGGTGGCCACGTACAGCTCGGCGCCGAGCTCCTTGGCGGCGGCCGCGCCGTCGGCGGACCTGCCGATCATCGCGACCCGCGCGCCCATGGCCAGGGCGTACCGGATGGCGAGCGCGCCGATGCCGCCGCTGCCGATGACCGCCACCCTGGAGCTCGGGGTGGCGCCGGCCTGCCGCAGGCCGTTGAACGCGGTCAGCCCCGCGCACATCAGCGGCGCCGCGGCCACCGGATCGAGCCCGGCCGGCAGCGGGGTCACGTAGCCGCCCTTGAACAGGCCGTACTCGGCGTACCCGCCATCGGCCACGATGCCGGTGATGCGCTTGGACGGGCAGAGAATCTGGTCGCCGGACACGCAGTAGTCGCAGTGGCCGCACGAGTCGTACAGGAACTGGGCCCCGACCGGGTCGCCCACGGACAGGCCGGACACGCCGCTGCCGAGCGCGGCGACCGTGCCGGTGATCTCGTGGCCGGGTACGACCGGGAAGCGGGCGAACGGGTAGTGCCCGCGCACGAGGTTCAGGTCGGTGAAGCACACGCCGCAGGCGGTGATCTTGATCAGGACCTCGCCCGGACCCGGCTCCGGGACCTCGCGCTCGGTAAGGGAAAGCGGGGCGTTCACCCCGGTGGCCAGTGCGACTCGCATGACGGTCTCCTCGTTGGCTGAGCTCGTACGGAGGCTCGGAGAGTGCCCCCGCACCGCCTCCTTCCAGCCTGCCCCCCGACCGCCCGGCGGGAAAAGTGTGCAGCCTGGGGTGATCAACCCCAGCTTGCGAAGAGGCCGAAGGCCGGGCCCGGGGTGTCGCGCCAGACGCCGGCGGGGTCGAGGGTGCGCAGCGCCGGCATGACCGCGGGGTCGTCGGGGACGAACCAGAGCAGCCGCTGGGCGGCGTCGGCCGTGACGATGCTGTTGCAGGTGACCTTGAGGATGCCGAGCGCCGGGTTGACGATCCGCTTGTACTCCTCGTGGCGCACCTTGACCTCCTGCGCCCGCCACAGCTCGGCGAACTCGCCGCCGGCGGCCAGCAGGTGGGCGACGAGGTCGGCGCCGGCCCGGTCGCCGGGGCCGCGGCGGGCGACCGCGGCGCGCAGGTCGGAGACGAGCAGCCGGGAGTGGTAGTCGTGGTCCTCGGCCGGGTAGAGGTCGCGGGTGGCCGGGACGGTGAACCAGTGGTGGAGGAAGCTGGCCCGGACGCCGGTCAGCCCCGCCTGCGGCCCGACGAGGACCTGCGCGGCGTGGTTCTGCATGACCACCTCGTGCATGTCGGTGATCACCATGGCGGGCGTGTCCTGCAGGCGGTCCATGAGCTGGCGCAGCGCGGACTGCATCTGGAGGGGCTCCGCGCCGAACGGCGCCGGCCGGCCCGCCAGGAGGAACAGGTGGACGGTCTCGTCCGGGTCCAGGCGCAGGGCGCCGGCCAGCCCGCGCAGGACCGGCTCCGAGGGGGACTGCCCGCGGCCCTGCTCCAGCTCGGTGTAGTAGTCGGCGGACACGCAGGCCAGCTGCGCCACCTCGTCGCGGCGCAGCCCGGGCACCCGCCGCCGGGTGCCGGGCGGCAGGCCGACCGCCTCCGGGCGCAGCCGGTCTCTGCGGGACTTCAGGAACGATCCGAGCTCACGCAGGTCCACCTTGCCCTCTCCTCTCGTCTCCTTCCGACTCTAGGTCGGCCCGCCGACCGCTCATGCCGGTGCCCGGGCTCCTGAGCAGGGCGAGCACGGCGTTGATCGCCGGGGTCTCGGTGCGGAGCAGCGCGTGCGTGGTGCGGGTGATCTCGATCGTGGAGATCGGGCGGAGCACGACGCCGTCGGGTACGCCGACCACCGTGGCCACCAGCTCGGGCACCAGGCTGGCGCCCAGTCCCTCGCGGACCATACGCAGGACGAGCGCGTAGTCGTCGGCGGTGTGCACGACGTTCGGGCGGAAGCCCGCCAGCGCGCAGGCGCGGTCGAGCATCTCGTGGTCGGCGGTGCCCCAGGAGCCCGCTATCCACGGCTCCCCGCGCAGCGAGCGCAGGTCCACCTCGTCGGCGGCGGCCGGGTGGCCGGCGGGCAGGGCGATCAGGAGGGGCTCGACGCCCAGGCGCCGCCGGGTGACCCCGGGGGGCGGGTCCTCGGGGATGAGGCTGTAGGTGAAGGCGATCCCGAGGTCGCAGCGGCCCTCGCGGAGCGCCTCGATCGCCTCGCGGGGCTCGAGCTCGTACATGATGACGTGGAGGTCGGGGTGCCGGGTTCGGACGGTGGCCATCGCGGGCAGCAGGCGGTGGACCGCGGCGGTGGCGAAGCAGGCCACGCGTACGGGACCGCGCGGGGTCGAGGCCGAGCGGAGATCCTCCTCGGCGGCGTCCAGGGCGTTCAGGACATTGTGCGCGTGGCCGACGAGGCGCCGCCCCTCCGCCGTCAGCCGGACCCGGCGCCCGGCCCGCTCGAACAGCCGGACCCCGGCCTCGCGCTCCAGGGTGGCGAGCTGCTGCGAGACGGCGGAGGAGGTCAGGCCGCAGACCTCGGCCACGGCCGTCATCGTGCCGTGCTCGGCGAACTCGCGCAGCAGGCGCAGCCTCGTGGGATCCAACATCAAGGAAACCTTATAGATCGGCTCATGAATACTAAGTGGACGTTGCCGATTGGACCACGCCACACTGTCGCCCGGCCACCAGAAAACCCCAGGTGAAGGAGGGCAGTATGCGGACTGTCGTCGAAATCCCGCAATGGCAGGGGTCGCTGTCGCCCACGGCGCCCAGGCTGGTCGAAGGCGCGGCCCGGCTGGCCGCGATGGTTCCCGGAGCGCGGCACGTACGGGTGGAGACCGGCGACACCCTCGCCGAGACCGCCGAGCGGGTCCGGCGGGCGCTGCCGGAGGACGGCTTCGTCGTCACGGTCGGCGGCGACTGCGGCGTGGAGCTCGAACCGGTCGCGGCCGCGCTGCGCCGGCACGGCGATCGCCTCAACCTCGTGTGGTTCGACGCCCACGGCGACCTGAACTCCCCGGCCACGTCACCGTCCGGGGCCTTCCACGGCATGATCCTGCGCGCCCTCCTGGGCGAGGGCCCGCCAGGACTGACGCCCTCGCCCGCGCTGCGCCCGGATCAGGTGGCCATGGTCGGAACGCGCTCGCTGGACCCCGGGGAGGCGGCGTACATCGAGCGGACGGGCATCGGCGGCCTCTCCACCCTCGACGAGGGCGCGATCCTCTACATCCACGTGGACCTCGACGTCCTGGACGGCATCAGGTCGGTCGGCTACCCCGAGCCCGACGGCCTGCCGGCGCGGGCCCTGACCGAGGCGGTCGCCGCCCTGGCGGCCCGGCACGAGATCGCCGGCCTGGGCATCACCGAGTACGCGCCCTCCGACCCCCGGGACGAGGAGATGCTCAGGAGCCTGGTCCCCGAGCTCGTCCGGCTGTGCGCCGCGTCGCGTCCGTGGCAGGTCGAACGGCGCGCGGCCGGCGCCTGGCCCGCCCTGCACGTTGAGGAACGCGACGGCTGGCTCCTGCGCCACACGCCGGGCGTGCACCGCAGGCGCTCCAACTCGGCACTCCCGCTGCCCGGCGTGGCCGTCCCGTCCGTCCAGGCGGTGGAGGACTTCTGCTCGGCACGGGGGATCCCCGCGACCGTCCAGGTGAGCCCCGCGGAACACCACGGGGAGCTCGACGCGCTCCTGGCGGCCCGCGGCTACACGACGGCGGGCAGGACACTGGTCATGACCGCCGGCACCGCGACCGTCCTGGCCGCGGCGGGCGACCCCGCCGGGGCCGGGCCGGTGCACGACCGGGCCCGCTGGCCCGAGCTGTTCCAGGCGGTGAACGGTGATGCCGGCGACATGGCGGTCATCGAGCGCATCCGGCCCGAGGCGGTGCTGCTCGCCAAGGACACGAGCGGTGTGGCCCTGGCGGTCACGGAGGACGGCTGGACGGGGGTCTTCTGCATGGCCACCCATCCCGACCACCGGCGCAAGGGAGTGGCGAGGGCCCTCCTGGCGGCGCTCGCCCGCTGGTCGGAGGAGCGGGGCGCGGACCGTCTCTACCTCCAGGTCGAGGCGGACAACGGCGCGGCCCGCGCGCTCTACGAGGGCCTGGGCTTCACCGCGTCGCACGGCTACCACTACCGCTCGCGGGCGTAGCGGCGGGGCCGGGGCCCGGCGCGTCGAGGCCGACCCGCTCATGTCATGCTCCGCCCCACATGGGCAGATCGGCGATGTCGTCGTGCTTCCACGCGAGGTCGTCGTGGACGGCGACGACGCCGTCGATGTTCTCCGCCAGGCGGACGGCGGTGACGGCCTGGCTGTGCTCGGGCAGGGTCCCGGACAGGGTGACCACGCCGTCGGCGACGGTGACCACGAGTCCGTGGTCGTCGGCCCGCACGGCGTCGCGCACGTACGTCTCGATGTCCTTGTCGAGGCGCAGGAAGACCTTGATCAGGTCGCGGCGGCTGACGATGCCGGTCAGGCGGCCGTCGGCGTCGACCACGGGCAGGCGCTTGACGCCGTGGCGGTCCATCAGCCGCGCGGCCGACACGATCGGCGTGTCGGGCGTGGTGACGTGGGCGGGCGCGGTCATCAGCTCGCCGGCGGTCTCGCCGAGCGACTTGCGGTAGCCGCTGCCCTCGCTGCCGGTGGTGTGACGGATGCGGGCGCGCAGCGGCGGGCGGTAGCCGTCGCCGTAGTAGCGCTCCTTGAACTCCTCCTTGGCCAGCAGGTCGGCCTCGGAGACGACGCCCAGCACGCGGTTGTCGTCATCGAGCACCGGCACGCCGCTGACGCCCCTGGTGATGAGCAGCTCGGCCACGGTGTGGAAGGAGGCGTTGCGGCCGACGGCGGCGACGTCGGTGGTCATCACGTTCTCGACGATGGTTCTCATGGTGTTCTCCTGGTGTGTCCGGCCCGGCCGGCGCCGGGTGCGGTGCTGGCGATCAGGGCTGTCGGGGATGGTCACTTGGCGTCCCACGTGGAGTCGTCCTGCTTCCAGGTCAGCCTGTCGATCACGTCGACCACCCCGTTGACCCGGCGCGTCATGCGTACGGCGATGCCCGTCTCGGTGCGGCGCCCCATCCAGCCGGACAGCGTCACGACGCCCTGGTCCACCGTCACCTGCACGCCCTCGGTGTTCACCCACAGCGCGCGGTCGAGGATGTCGTCGCGGGCGGCCTCGACCGCCGGCGCGTCGGGGGAGACGGAGACGGCGGGGCTGGTCATGAGCTCGCCGGCGGTGTCGCCGGCGGCCTTCTGCCGGCCCCGTCGTCGTCCACCACCGGCACGGCGCTGATGCCGCCGGTGATGAGCGTCTCGGCGATGTCCTTGAAGGCGGTGGTGGCGGTGACGGAGACGACCTTGCTCGTCATCACGTCCGTGACGGTCATGCGCATGGCGGGTCAGCTCTTTCGGCATTCCTCTGGATTTGTCTTCTTTCATGACAACTCGGAGCCGGATCGCGATGTAGGGCCGGAAGTCCCGACCGGCGGCGGTCATTGGTCAGCGGTCAGAGCGGGTGCCGGAGCCGGACGGCCCTGTGGGCGGGTCCCGGTCCTGGATCACCGCGTCGGTGGCGAACTCCTCGTCCAGGCCGTAAGGGGGGGACGCGGCGGCGGTCGCCGATGATGCGGCCGCGGCCGTCGCGTCGAACCCAGCCGGCGTCGAGGATCCCGCGCCGCCGCTCCTCGGGGAGCAGCGCCGGGACCCGCCCGCGCCACGGGCCTTCGTCCCCTCGCGCTCGTCCGAAGCCGCCGGCATTCTCGCCGCCCGGATGTCCGGCCACACCGGTCCAAGGGCGGACGACTCGTCGGCGGGAAAGGCCGGCTCGCGGGAGGACGGGTGAAGCGCGGGCCGAAGGTCCTTCGCAGCGAGGGCCTTCGGCTCCGGCGCGCCCGGGGCCGGGGGTGATCCAGTGGTGCCATGGACGCCATGACGCATGCCCGGGACGGGCTCGCCGAGGACGAGGCAGCCCGGCTGCTGTCCGAGCACGGGCGGAACGAGCTGCCCGAGCCGAAGCGCCGCTCCCTGCTCTCGCGGGCCGCGCGCCAGCTCGCCGACCCGCTGTCGATCCTGTTGCTGATCGCGGGGGTGGTCACGCTCGCGGTGCTGGGCGAGGTGCCCGAGGGGGCGGCGATCCTGGCCATCCTGGCGGTCAACATGGTCATCGGGGTCGGCCAGGAGGCCAAGGCCGAGCAGGCCGTGCGCGCCCTGCGGACGATGACCGCGCCGATGGCCAAGGTACGCCGCGACGGGAGCGTACGGCGCATCCCGGCGGCCGAGGTGGTGCCCGGCGACGTCATCGAGGTCGCGGCGGGCGACCGCGTGCCGGCCGACGCGCGGGTCGTCGAGGCCGTCTCGCTCGCGGCCAACGAGTCGATGCTCACGGGGGAGTCGCGCTCGGCGGGCAAGCGGGCCGGCGGGCTGCTGGAGGGGTCGCTGGGCGACCGCGACGGCGAGCTGTTCTCCGGCACCATGATCGTACGCGGCTCCGGGTCGCGGTCGCCACCTCGACCGGGGCCGGCACCCAGATGGGCCGCATCGCCTCGGCCCTGCACGGCCAGGTGAAGGGGCCCCTGGAGGTGGAGCTGGCGCGCGTCTCCAAGCGCATCGGCGTGCTGGCCGTGGCCGCCGGCCTGGTCATGGTGGCGCTCGGCTTCACCAGGGGCGGGATCGCGCCGTTCGACCTGGTGCTGGCCGGGGTGGCGCTGGCCATCGCGGCGGTGCCGGAGAGCATGGCGGCGGCCGTCACCACCGCCCTGGCGCTCGGCTCGCAGCGGATGGCCCGGCTCGGCGTGATCGTGCGGCGGCTGTCGGCGATCCAGGCGCTGGGCGCGACGACCGTGATCGCCTCCGACAAGACCGGCACCCTCACCACCGGCCGCCTGGCCGTGGCCGACCGGGTCACGGTGCCCGGCGCCGATCTGTGGCGGGCCGCCGTACGATGCAACGACGCCCGCGACGGGCTCGGCGACGCGGTCGACGTCGCCCTGCTGTCCGGCGCCGCCCACCACGGCGTACGGCCGGAGCCCGGCGACACCAGGCTGGCCGCCAGGCCGTTCGACGCCGACACCCGCTCGATGGCGGTGGTCACCGACGGGCCGGTGCTGACCGTGAAGGGCGCTCCCGAGGTGGTGCTCGCCCGCTGCGCGCCAGGCGGGGAGACCGACCGGCTGGCCGCCGCCGTACCCGATCTGGCCAGGAGAGGGCTGCGGGTGCTGGCGCTGGCCGAGGGCGACACCGCCGACCTGGACGCGACCGGGCTGCGGCCGGTCGGGCTGGTCGCGCTGAGCGACGAGATCCGCGCCTCGGCCCGGCAGGCGGTGGCCGACTCCCGGGCCGGCGGCATCCGGGTGATCATGGTGACCGGCGACCACGCCGACACCGCCCGCGCCGTCGCCGAGGAGGTCGGTATCGAGCCGGATCCGGTGGTGACCGGGGCGGGGCTGGACGGCGCGGACCGGGCGGACCGGCTGCGCGAGGCCGGGGTGCTGGCCCGGGTCGACCCGGAGAGCAAGCTGGACCTCGTACGGGCCCTGCGCGACGGCGGCGAGGTCGTCGCGATGACCGGCGACGGGGTCAACGACGCCCCGGCGCTGCGGCACGCGGACGTGGGCGTGGCGATGGCGGGGGAGGAGGGCACCGACGTCGCCCGCGAGGCCGCCGCCGTGGTCGTCACCAACGGCGAGCTCGGCACCATCGTGACCGGCGTGCGCGAGGGCCGCCGCCTGCACCACAACGTCGTCTCCATGATCGGCTACCTGCTCGCCGGGAACCTGGCCGAGATCTTCCTCGTGCTCGTCGGACTGTTCCTGTGGCCCGACCTGGTCATCCCGCTGCTGCCGGTCCAACTGCTCTGGATCAACCTGGTGCTCGACGGCATCCCCGCCATCGCCCTGGGCGTCGACCGCGCGCCCGGCGACCCGCTGGCCACCCGGCCCGGCCGCGACGGGCTGCTGTCCCGGCGGGTGCTGGGCCGCATCGCGATCCGCTCGCTCATCGTCGGGGTGCTGGTCGTCGCCGCCGTCGAGGCCGCCCGCCGCCTCGGCTGGGACGACACCCAGGTCAGGACCCAGGCCGTGCTCACCCTCGTCTTCGCCCGGCTCACCCTCGCCTACGTGGCCAGGGCCCGCCGGTGGACCTTCGAGCACGGCTGGTGGCGCGGCCGGGCCGTGCTGCTCGCGGTCCTCGGGACGGCCGCCCTGCAGGCCCTGGTCACGCTCGTGCCGCCGCTGGGCGCGCTGCTCGCCCTGGCACCCGTCCCGCCGCTGGGCTGGGGCATGGCGCTGGGCGCGGCCCTGCTCACCCCGCCGCTGTGCGACCTGGTGCGGCGGGTGGGAATCCGCCACAGGTCCCGGACGAGCCGGGACCAACGACCCTAGGCGGGGGCGGGACGTACCACGAGGATGAGATCAGACACCCGCCGAGGTGCGAGAGAGGTCCCCATCCCCCGCGGCGGCTCCGCCCGGCAGCGGATCGCCGGCAGCGGCCGGCAGTCACAGTCGCCACGTCGGCGAGCCCCGCCGGGCGGAACCGCTCACTCGCCCGGCGGGTGTCTTTCGCACATGAGGGCCCCGTAAAGGGTGGAGCAGCTGCGGGGTGCGGGCGTGCGGGTCTGGTGCCGGTGGGCCGCCGCGCGGGCGCATGGTCGCGAGGCGGTCCTCGGTCGCTCAGAGGGCATGGATGCGGCGGCCGGTGATGTGGTGCGGCACGACGCGGATGTACAGGTGCCGCCGGCCGCCCGCCCAAGGGGTGACGTCGGCCTCGCCCATCCCGGCCGCCTCGGACTCCGGCACGTGGTGGGCGGCGCCCTGGACGAGGACGCTCCAGCCCTCGTGCCGCGCCTCGTCGATCCGGTCCACCTGGAACCCGATCATGATGTCCACGCCCTCGAGCCCCGTCCGCAGATCCCGGTCCATGGGGCCGCCGTGCGCGGTGCGGAAGACGATGGCGCCGTCGTGCAGGCGGTAGTTGACCGGCAGCACCGTCGGCCCGTGCGAGCCCGTGAAAGCGACCCGGCCGATGCCTCCCGGCCCGATCAGGCGCAGGCACTCCTCCGGCTCCAGCCCCTCCAGGACGGAGCCGGCCGGTCCGGGACCGGCGCCCGGCGGGTGGTCCTGCCCCCCGCCCAGCAGGTCCTCGACCGTGGTCTCCAGCGCCTTGGCCAGCCGGGTCACCGTGCCCATGTCGGGGGTGCCCAGGTGGGTCTCCAAATACTGGACGTACCCGGGCGACATGTCCGCGCGGTCGGCGACCTCCTCCAGCGTGAGGTCAAGCTTGGTGCGGTGAAAGGTGATGCGACGCCCGAAGTCGCCGTTGCCTGTCATGAGCGTGCCCTCCGTGGTGATGGTCCGACTCGTGGGACGCTACCCAGCCACCCTCACACCGGACAGGGTCCTTCGGCCCGATCTTCGCGCGGATCAGCCGGCCTCGAGTTCGGCCGCGGGCCGGCGCGGGCTGCGTGCCTCGTGCGGGCCGTAGCCGAACCTGATGATCATCTGGGGGTGCCCGCGCCGGTGGTGCGGGTCCCGGCGGTGGCGCATGTCCCGCAGGTCGAGCGGCTGGTTCAGGAACGACGCCGACAGGCCGTGCCGGGCGGCGACCAGCAGCACCCGCTGCAGGGCCTGCCCGGCGCGCAGCAAGTCGAGCGGCCGATCGCCCATGGTGGTCAGCACCGCGAGCTGCGGCCTGCCCTCGAAGCGCGCCTCGCCTTCCCGCCGGCCGAAGTCCCTGACCGGGGACGGGTCCTTCAGGGCGTGCGGCCCGTGGGCGTAGCCGGGCATGCCGTCGTGGTGCGCGCCCGGCATCGTCCACGCGGCCACCTCGGCGCGGTACTCGTGGTCGTGCGCGAGCTCCTCCTCGGCGATGGCGGCGTGGTCGAGCATGTCGATCGTGCCGTGCCGGTCGAGCGGGACGAGGCCCGCGCCCTCCCGGGAGGCCGCCGTCCGCAACTCGGCCAGCACCGCGCGGGGCAGGCGGCGGTCGTCGAAGGGCCGGCGGCTGGTGCGGCGCACCGGGATGAGGTCGTACAGCTCCCGCTGCTCCTCCGGTACGCGCAGCGTCCCGGTCATGCGCACGGCCGCCAGCAGGTCGGGCTCCTCCTCCGGCGACGGCAGCAGCCACACCATCGGCCGCTGCCCGGCCGTACGCACCGCCAGGCGCAGGTTGAACAGCGCCGCGCCGCAGCTCACGTACTGGTTGCGGCCGCGCGGATCGAGGACCCGCAACCGCCGGTCCGGGTCGGCGAGCAGCTCGACGAACTCGCGGCGGACCACGCGGAAGCGTCACGGCTGGGTGTTGAGCACCGACGGCGCCTGCCCGGCCGCCACCAGCAGCCTGCGGACACCGAGTTCGGTAGCGAGTGAAGAGGACATCGCACACCTCCTGAGCCCGACGCTTCCGCACCGGCCGGCCCGTGGTGAGTGCCGGACGGCCCCGCCCCCGGCGCCGAACGTCCCTTCCCGGCGGGAGCGGGCGGAGAGGACCAAGGTCCTTCCGCCGCAGGCCGTACGGCACTGATCAGCGGCGGCCGGAAACGGTGTGATGAGGGTGCGACAAGGAAGACACGACAGAACAGAGAGGAAGGCCCGCCATGGCCACCACCGTCAGCAGGCCCGTGATGGACGCCCGCGTCGCCAAGGCGGCACACGCCCCCGTCGACTACGTCTGGGCGGCGGCCCGGATCTCGATCGGCTGGGTCTTCCTGTGGGCGTTCCTGGACAAGACCTTCGGCTGGGGGCTCGCGACGCCGGCCGGCCGCGCCTGGATCGAGGGCGGCAGCCCGACCACCGGCTTCCTCAAGGGCACCGGCGAGAACGCGCTCGGCGGCTTCTTCTTGGGCCTGGCGGGCCTGGCGTGGGTGGACTGGCTGTTCATGGCCGGCCTGCTCGGCATCGGCCTGGCGCTGGTCCTGGGCATCGGCACCCGGATCGCCGCCGTAGCCGGCACGCTGATGCTGGCCCTCATGTGGGCCGCCGAGCTGCCCCTGGCCAACAACCCCTTCATGGACGAGCACATCATCTACGCGATCGTCCTCATCGGCCTGGCCCTCACCGGCGCGGGCGGCACCCTCGGACTCGGCAACCTGCCCGTCGTCCGCCGCAACAACTGGCTCAAGTAACCGGCCCGGCGACCCCGCCCACCCCCCGCCACGGGGGTGGGCGCTCGTCGTTCGCGTGGGCGATCACCAGCGCTGCGCTGGCGGAAGGTGGAGGAGGAGACATGATGCTCGTCGGAGTGGACGGCTCGCGGGCCGGGCTGGACGCCGTCGGCTGGGCGGCGCGGGAGGCGGGCCTGCGCGGGGTGCCATTGACGGTGGCGCACGCCATGCCGCGGTGGGCGTACGAGACGGAGACCGGCCGCCTGGCCGAGGTGGCCGGATGGATGCGCGAAGGCGGCCGGACCGTGCTGGCGGCGGCCGAGGAGCGGGCGCGCAGGGAGCGGCCGGACGTCGACCTGAAGACCGCCTTCCTGCCCGACGATCCGCGCACGGCCCTGATCGACGCGGCGGCGGACGCCGAGCTGCTGGTCGTGGGCGGCCACGGCGTCGGCGGGGTGCGCGGGATGCTGGTCGGGTCGGTGGCGTACGGGGTGGCCGGGCACGCCCCGTGCGACGTCGTCGTGGTACGCCGGCCGCCCTCGCCCCCTTCGGGGGAGATCGTCGCGGGAGTCGACGGGTCACCGGCGTCGCCGCGGGTGCTGGAGTTCGCCCTCGCGGAGGCCCGGCTGCGGGGAGCCCGGCTGCACGCCGTGCACGCCAGTGACCGTGCGCGGCCCGGCGGATTCGACCCGGAGGGCTCCGACGGGCCGCGCGTGCTCCGGGAGACGCTCGCGGCGCTTCGCGCGGACCATCCGGACGTCCCGATCGTCGAGGAGGTCGTGCCCGGCCACCCCGCCGAGGTGCTGCGCCAGGCCGCGAGCGGCGCCGACCTGCTGGTGGTGGGCTCGCACGGGTACGGGACGCTCGCCGGGATGATCCTCGGCTCGATCAGCCACGAGCTGGTCCACCGCGCGCCGGGCCCGCTGGCCGTGGTCGGGAGCCCGCGATGACCCCCGCCGGCCGGCGCGGCAGAAAGGGACCCGGGGCCCTGCCGCCGGTCCCGCCGGTGGGTCACGCTGTCGCGACGACGCACGTACGACAGGTGGCCGGATCTGCATGACCGGCCGCGATCTCATGGAACTCAGCGAGGCGGAGTCCCTCCGGAGGCTGGCCGGCGTGTCCCTCGGACGGGTCGTGTTCACCCGCCACGCGCTCCCGGCCGTGCGCCCGGTGAACCACCTCGTCCTCGACGGGCGGATCGTCATCCGCTCCAGCCCCGGCACCATCCTGAGCTCGGAGATCGCCGCCCGCGAAACCGTGGTGGCCTACGAGGTGGACGACTTCGACGTCCACCGGCGCCTGGGCTGGAGCGTGGTGGTCACCGGCGTGGCCCGGCTGGTGGAGGCACCTGAGGAGGTGGCCCGCCTCAAGGAGCTCCTGCACCCGTGGGTGGCGGGTGAGAGGGAACAGGTGATCGACATCCGCCCGGAGATCGTGACCGGTTTCGAGCTGGTCCCGATCTGAGAGCCGGCCGGCGACGGTCAGGCGCCCGCGTCCAGGTCTATGAGGGCCAGGCCGGTGCGGGGGTCGTGGCGGCGGCGCAGGTACCGGGGCGACTGGGTGACGATCACCTCCAGGGTGGGGAACACCTCGCCGCTGATCAGGTGCCCGCCGCGCGCCGCCCCGTCCGGCAGCCCGACCACCACGTGGGCGTGCAGCTGAGGGGCCTGACCGTTCTCGGCCATCGCGAAATCGCCGATCAGGGCGAGCACCTCGGTCTGCTGATCGAGCGGGATGCGGCGGTAGTCCTGGGCCTCCGGGTCGAAGAAGCCCAGCGTGACCCTGCGGAACCCGCCGATGCCGGTCAGGCGGGCGGACCGGATGCCGGTTCGCGCCGCCCACTCGGTGAGGCCGTCCACCACCTGCTCGCCCTGGTCGAACACGACCACGTACGTCTGTTCCACATCGAACGCAAGCTGCTTCGCACGCATGCCGCCCCCCTGCCCCGACGGCCCGACCCGAACCCGGCCGCCGGCCGCCCGACCCGAACCCGGCCGCCGGCCGCACGTGGCGCTCGCGGCCGGACGCGCTCACCGGGTCAGGTCCAGCGACAGGGCCGGGTCGAGCGCCAGCGTGGCCACCGCCAGACCGAGGAACACGTTCGCCAGCCCGAACGTCGGCGAGTAGTCGCTGACGCGCGCGTGGGTGTAGAGGGCGCAGGTGAAGTAGAGCACGAGGCCCGCGGCGGCCGCCGTGCCGATGACCGGCACGCCGAGCAGGCCAAGGGTCAGGCCCAGCGCGCCGAGCGCCTTGAGGGCGCCGATCGGCCACACCAGCCAGCGTTCGGGCACGCCGGCGTTGGCGAGCGCGGGCCCGAGCACCCGCATGATGGGCTCGAGCCGGGTCATGGCCGCGAACCCCGAGAACGTGTTCGCGGCGATGGTCACCAGGGCGGTGACGACGTAGGCGGCTGACATGGACGTGATCAGTCCTGGAACGCGCGGGCGTGGTCGGCCGCCCAGTCGGCGAAGGTACGCGCGGGGCGGCCGAGGACCTTCTCCACGTCGCCCGTCGCGAGGTGCTGCGGCCGCTCGGCGTAGGCGGTGTACCTGGCCATCAGGGCCCGTACGAACGGCTCGGGCAGCCCGATCCCGGTCAGGTGCGCGATGAGGTGGTCCGGCGAGACCTCCTCGAAGCGCAACGGCCGGCCGAGGACCTCGCCGAGGACGGTCACCGCCTCCCGGTGCGTGAGCGAGTGCGGCCCGGTGACCTCCAGCCTGCGGCCCGCCTGCTCGTCGGTGAGCAGCGCGCGGGCCGCGACCTCGGCCAGGTCCCGCTCGTCGAGCAGCGCCTCCTGGAACCCCGCGTAGACGTACCGGACCACGTCGCCGGTCCGGATCTGGGGGCCCCACGCCTGGAGCAGGTTGCCGCAGAAGGAGCTGGCCCGCAGGCTCGTCCAGGACAGGCCGCTGGCCACGGCCGCCTCCTCGGCCTCCTTGTTCCGGTCGCCCCGCTGACGGGAGGGCTGCAGCTCGTACGGGTCGTCGATGTTCATCGCCGACAGGGCGACCACCCGCTCCGCGCCCCGCTCCCGGGCCAGGGCGAGCAGGGCGTCCGCCGACTCGCCGAAGGTACGCGGGTGCAGGAAGACGGCCCGGACGCCGTCGAGATGGCCGGCGAGGCTCTCGGGCCGTGCCGGGTCACCCTCGACGACCTCCACGCCCGCCGGGAGGCCGGCGGCTCCGGGCGTACGGCTGACGGCACGCACCTTCGCGCCCTGGCCGACGAGCCGTTCCACGATCAGGCGCCCGACGGCGCCGGTGGCTCCGGTGATCAGAATCATCGTGTTCACCTTGCTTCAGTGAGCTTTTGTTCGGACGGAACCTGAGAGGCCCCCGGCGGCCGGAGTGTGACATCACCCGCTGAAACTTTCACGACTAACCCCGGCCCGCTGACCGGCCGAGAATCCGTCTCTGCCCTGCTGGCAGCCGGAACGGTCCGGAACAGGGCGCCGCCGAGCCCTCGCCCGGATCACCCGCACTGGGAACAGAGTGAGGCGAATGACCGTGAGCCGGGAAAGACCCACCAAGTCACGCAAAACCACGCGGAGGCGGGAATGGCCGATTCCGAGCTGAGCAGGAGGCGCCTGCTGACGGCGAGCGGCGGAGCCGCGGCAGCAGCCCTCGTCCCGACGACCCCGGAGACCACCCAGGCCACGCAGGCCACGCAGGCCACCCCGGCCATCCCGGCCGCCCCGGTCGCCGCGGCCGGGCCCACGCTGACCCGGCTGGGCGACACCGTGCTCGACCAGGCAGCCCTGTATTTCGTCTCCTACGACGGACTGGTCAACGTCGAGTCGTTCCAGCTCAACGGCATCATGACGCACGCCGGGCACCAGTACGCCGCCTGGTACACCGCCACCCGCGACGTCCGGATCGCGCGCCGCACCCTCCCGGGCGGGGCATGGCAGGCGATCACGCTGCCGCACCGGCTCAGCGTGAACGACTCGCACAACGTCATCTGCCTGGGCATCTCACCTGCCGACGGCCGGCTGCACGTGGCCATGGACACCCACAACAGCACGATCTACTACACGAAGTCGGACGCGGATCTCGCGGCGGGCGGCACCTGGTCGGCCGCCCGCTTCGGCCCGGTGCAACGCAGCCTCGACGGAGTCTCCCTGGGCGCCATCACGTATCCGCAGTTCGTCGTGGCGCCATCGGGCCGGCTGCAGCTGTTCTACCGTACGGGCGGCTCCGGCAACGGCACGAACGAGCTGGCCGAGTACACGCCGAGTGGCTGGACGAAACTGGGCAAGTGGTCGTCGGCCACCGGCTCCCACACCCACAACGGCGCCACCAGCACGACCCGCAACATGTACGTGCACGGCCTGACCTACCACGGCAACCGCCTGCACGTGGCCTTCACCTGGCGCGAGGGCAACACCGCCGTCCTGTGCAACGCGGGCGGGCTGGCCAACCACGACACGTGTTACGTCTACAGCGACGACCAGGGCCGCACCTGGCGCAACGGCGCGGGCACCCAGGTGGGCACGACCGGCGGGACCCTCGTGTCGATCACCTCACCGGGCCTGATCGCCGACCCGCTCACCGTCGACCACGGCCTGATGAACCAGGAGAGCCAGGCCGTCGACTCCACCGGCCGCCCGCACGTGATCATCAGTTACGTACCGGGCCGCTTCACCCAGTGCGTCTCGTCGTACGCCGCCCAACGCCGCACGTACGGCCGGGTCTTCCATGTCCGGCGGGACTCCGCCGGCGCCTGGCACAAGCGCGAGCTCCCGGTGCCCCCGAACTCCACGGGCCGCTCCCGCCTGGTCTTCGACACCGCCGACAACGCGTACGTGGTGCTGCCGTTCGGCCGGGTGGCGGCGGCGAGCGCCGCCTCCGGCTGGACGGACTGGAGCCTGCTCTTCGACGCGGCCGGCCTGAACGCCTTCGGCGAGGTCACCATCGACTACCCGCGCGCGACCACCGAACGCATCCTCTCGATCATGTACCAACAGACCTCCACCGCCCCGACCCCCTCGCCCCTGCGCGTCCTCGACCTCCGCCTGGGCCCATAGCCCGACGCCCCCACCAGGCAGGATCGAAGACCCTGTCTAGTACGTACCACCACGACCCCCCGGTTCACTCTTATGCCAGCTGACGGGGTATCCGGGGTAACCGCGATAAGCCATCCCACAATGGGGCAATGGCATACCCTCCACAGCCCCACCACCCGCAGGACCCGTGGGGCCCGCAGGCGCAGGAACCGTCCCAGGAACCGTCCCAGGAGCACGGCCGGTCCGGATACGGCCGGCCGTCGTCCGGCCAGGCGGGCCCGCCACCCGGCTACGGACCGCCGGGCACCGGCCGCCCCCAGAACCCCGGCCGCCCGGGACCCGGCCCACAACCGCGGCAGGGAGGCCCGCCACCACCCCCCAACCCCCTGGACTGGCCGACCCAGTACGGCAAGGGCGACCCCTACGGCCTACCCACCGACCGCCACGGCCTCCCGCAGGACCCCTACGGCTTCCCCACTGACCGCAACGGCATCCCCCAGGATCCCTACGGTCAACCCCAGGATCCCTACGGTCTCCCCCAGGACCTCTACGACTACGGCCGGCCCCGCAGACGCAACAGCGCCCTGATCATCGCGTTGTCCGTCGGCCTGGGGGTCCTCCTGCTCGGCGGCGGCACGATCGGCGCGGTGACCTACGTCAAGTCCTCCGCCCCCGAGCGCGTCACCGCCCTGCCCAGCGGCGCGACCTCGTTACCCACCACGGCCCCCTGGCAGTCCGACTCCCCGGCGGCCGACCCGACCGCCGATCCAGGCGACTCGACCGCCGATCCAGGTGATCCGACCGCCGATCCGGGTGACCCGACCGGCGATCCGGCCGAGCCGGGCACCGAGCCCACCGGCAGCCCGCCCACCTCGTCACGGGCCCAGCCGGGATCGCCCATCGCGCACACCGAGTTCGACGACTGGAAGTTCGCCCTGAGTGGCGTCAAGTTCGACGCCAACAAGGTCGCCGGCTGGACCTACGACACCTGCGACCCGGTGGACGCCCAGGGCGTGCTGGCCAAGAACAAGTGCGAGCGCGCCGTCCAGGTCGCCTACTCCGCCTACCGGGGGCACCTCAAGGCGGTGCAGGTGATGATGGCGTTCCCGACGGACAAGGCCGCCAGGACCGCCGCCACGCGCCTGGCCAAGGTCCCCGCGGACTCGGTGAACATCCGCAGGGACATGGCCCTCGCCAACTTCTCGTACGGGAAGATCCGCACCAACGTGTCGAAGAAGTACGTGGTCGTCACGATCGTCACCGCGGACAAGACGGCCCGGTCCAAGGCCGACAAGTTCCACCTCTACATGCAGGCCGACGCCGTCAGCTATTTCCTGCTGCGCGACCTCACCATCACCAGCTGACCGCGCCACCCGCCCGGCGTGCGATCGATCGGTGGGCCGGCCGCCCGCACCGGATGCCGTCCGCGCCGGATCCGGTCCGCAGCGGATCCCGTCCGCGCCGGATCCCGTCCGCGCCGGATCCTGCCCGCGCCGGATCCTGCCCGCGCCGGATCCCGTCCGCGCTGGATCCTGCCCGCACCGGATCTTGCCCGCGCCGGATCCTGCCCGCGCCGGATCCCGTCCGCGCTGGATCCTGCCCGCACCGGATCTTGCCCGCGCCGGATCCTGCCCGCGCCGGATCCTGCCCGCACCCCGGTACGGCAGCCAACGAGACGCCGGAAAACAGAGCCCGACGGCGGCCCCGGCTCGGAGGGATGGGCCGGGGTCGCCGTCGGGGGAGTGCCGGCCGTCAGGCGCAGGTGTATCCGGACGGCAGTGCGGTGCTGCCGTTCGGGCGGGTCGCCTGGAAGCCGACGCTGGTGGTGGCCGCCCCGGGCGCGAGGGTGCCGTTGTGCCCGGTGTTCGTGATGGTCACGGTCTGCCCGGTGACCGTGGTGGTGCCGTTCCACGAGCCGGTCAGCGTGTGCCCGGCCGGCAGCGTGAAGGTGACGGTCCATCCGGTGATCGCCGAGGTGCCGGTGTTGGTGACGGTCAGCGGCTGGATGACGTACCCGGTGGCCCACTGGGTCTGTACGGTCGGGACGGCCGTGCAGCCTCCGGTGGACGAGCCGGGCTGGGTGGTGACCTCGGCGGTGTTCGAGACGGGGGAGAGGTTGCCCGCCGCGTCCCGGGCCCTGACCTGGTAGCGGTAGGCGGTGCTCGGGGTCAGGCCCGTGTCCGCGTACGTGGTCGTGGCCGAGGTGCCGACCTGGCTGAACGCGCCCGCGCCCGCGGCGCGCAGGATGTCGTAGCCGGTGACGCCGTTGTCGTCCGTCGAGGCCGTCCAGCTCAGGCTCGTGCCCGTGGACGTGGTGCCGGAGGCCGCCAGGCCGGCCGGGGCGGTCGGCGGCGAGGTGTCGCCGCCGGTGGTGGTCGTGGTGAACGTGACGGGCTGGGAGTCGCCGGACAGGTTGCCCGCGCCGTCACGCGCCCGTACGTACACCTGATACCGGGTGTTCGCGGTCAGCCCGGTGAGGGTGATCGAGCTGGTGGTGGACTGGCCGAGTTGCGGGTCGGTGGCGCCCTGCTCGCGGTAGACGTTGTAACCGGCCAGCCCGGAACCGCCCTGGTCGGTGGAGGCCGCCCAGGTCAGCGTGGCACTGGTGGCGGTGACGCCGGACGCGGCGGGGGTGCCCGGGGTGCTCGGCGTGGTGGTGTCGCCGGAGTCGCCGAGGGCCGGGGTCGTCCAGTTGCGCCACTCGGCCAGGTTGCCGCTCGCCCTGGACGAGATCCTCATCGCGCCGGGCGCGCTGCCGGTCTTCAGGAGGTGCTTCTGGATGTTCTGCTGCAGCGGGGTCCGCCATTCGGCCCTGCTGGCGCAGTGGCTGCCGTCCTGGACGTCGGACCAGTACGTGATGTTCTCGCCCGCGCCGAGCGCCTTGTAGACCTCCGCTCCGCCCAGGGCCGCCACGCTCGCCGATCGGGGGCCCAGGTTGGCGATGTGCGGGTTGTCCATGATGAACAGCCCGCGCGGCGCCACCATGGCCACGATCTCGTGCGTGTCCACCGGCAGCCTGGCCGGACTGCCGGTGAAGGAGCCGAACGCGTCGCCCAGCCACGGCTGCTCCCCGTACGCGCTGCTCAGGCTCTGGGCGCCTTCCCCGGGGATCCCGCGGAAGATGGGCACGCCGGCGCTGCCCGACTCGATCGGCATGGTCAGGGCGATGCGCTGATCGAACGCACCCGTCACGAAGGCGCCCTTCCCGAACCGGGAGCAGCCCGTGACGCCGGTCGCGTCGGCCTTGAGGATGCTGCCGCCCGACTGCTCGAGAACGTCGATGATCCGGCTCACCCCCCAGGCCCAGGCCAGCAGGAGCCCGGTGCCGCTGGAGGAGCCGTAGATGCTGTAGAAGGCGCCTTGCTTGTTGTTGCGCGGGGTGCCCTCCCGCCCGACCGCGTAGGGGTCGTAGCTGATGACGGCGGCGCCGGCCGCTCTGATGGCGGCCGTGTCCGCGCCGAAGCCGCCCAGGACGACGACGGCCGGGAAGGGCCCGGTGCCGCTCGGCAGCTCCACGCTCGCCGAGAAGCTGGAGCTCCTGCCGTTGTGGCTCACGTTCACGGTGATGCCGGTTCGCGAGACCGTACCCGTGACGCTGGACGGCTTCACGGGTTTCTCGCCGTAGACGAACTTCTCGGCCAGCCTCTTGATCTCTTCCCGTCGGCACCGCCAGTCGGCCTTGGCGGCGATACGCGTACCGTCCAGCTTCCTGAAGGGGTCGGGGAGCCTGGAGTCGGTGGGCAGGGATCCCGCGTCGGGCAGGCCGGCCACCGCGCAGTCGGCACCCTCGTTCTCGACTCCGGCGGCCGCGGCGGCCTCGGTGGCGGTCACCGTCACCGTGCCGGCCACCGAGAGCGCCGCCGCCACCGCCAGCGCGACGACCCTCGAACGGGTCTTGGAGCGGGCCAAGCTGATGATCACCAGGGCTCTCCCTTCCGGGTGGGGTGTTGGCGATCAGTGTGAGAATCGATCCGAAACATGTCAACGTATAAGTCGAAATATTTCGGACGCCAGCCTGGCTATGGGTAATTGACGTGCTAAGGCGCTAATGCACGAGTCCGATAGTTTCGGAAATTAGCTGAAATGAGAGGCAGGGTGGCCACGGATGACCTGCCTCTCCGAAAGTTTCGGTGGCGCACGGCCATGGCCGCGCGCCACCTCACCTCAGCTCAGACCCGTCACGGGTTGCCGGACCGGCAGGTCGCCAGGGTACGGAACTCGACGGACGCCCCGGTGGCGTCGGAGATCACCGATCGGATGTCGTACCGGAAGGGGGGCTGGCAGCCGATCCCCACGAAGGTCCGGTCGTCGAACGACGGCACGCGGTTGCCGTCGAGGAACCAGCGGATCGAGACCGGCGCGACCGCGCCGCTGAAGGCCACCTGGCAGAGGAACCGCCGCGCGAGCGCCTCGCAGCCGCCGCCGGTCAGGGTCAGCGCCATCATGCTCGCCGAGCCGGCCGACGCGGTCGTCTCGGCCGACGCCGGCGAGGTGAGCGCGGCCGGGAACATCAGCATCCCGGCAGCGGCGAGCGAAGCGATCTTGTACGACTTGCGCATTCCTGTCTCCTTTTGGAGTGATGACGGAATCGGATGTCGCGTTCGACGGGGTGAGCCGTCTCAGCATCTGCTTCGCCGCCGCGAGGCCCCTGGATGACGAGCGGACCGGGCGCCTGACCAGCAGCTGGGAGACCCTGGGATATATTCGAATATTGGGGGAGCGAACCATCGTCATCGGGGGTTGCGATGGTGGGAGACCTGCCGCTCCGGCGCCGGCCGGGCGTCGTCCGCCCGTGGTCGCCGTCGCCGCCGATGCGGCGCGAGGAGGTGATCCATGAGGCCGTGAACGACCGTATGCCCGTCACTGCCGAGCGAGGGAGACGAACGCCATGCCTGGTAACAGAGGAGTCATGTACGAAGGCCCAGGCAAGGTCGAAGTAAACGAGATCGACTACCCCGGATTCGAGCTCAAGGACGGCCCCGGGGTCAATCCGGCGAATGTCGGCCGCAGGTTGCCGCACGCCGCGATCATCAAGACGGTCGCCACCAACATCTGCGGCAGCGACCAGCACATGGTCCGCGGCCGCACCACGGCGCCACAGGGGCTCGTCCTCGGTCATGAGATCACCGGCGAGGTCGTCGAGACCGGTTCTGACGTGGAGTTCATCAAGACCGGCGATCTCGTGTCCGTGCCGTTCAACATCGCCTGCGGCCGCTGCCGCAACTGCAAGGAGGGCAAGACCGGAATCTGCGAGAACGTCAACCCGGACCGGCCCGGTTCGGCGTACGGCTACGTCGACATGGGCGGCTGGGTCGGCGGCCAGGCAGACTACGCCCTCGTTCCCTACGCCGACTGGAACCTGCTGAAGTTCCCCGACAAGGAACAGGCGATGGAGAAAATCCTCGACCTGGCCATGCTCGCGGACATCTTCCCGACGGGGTTCCACGGCTGTGTGACCGCGGGGGTGAAGCCGGGGTCCACCGTCTACGTCGCCGGCGCCGGCCCGGTCGGGCTGGCCGCGGCCGCCTCGGCGCACCTGCTGGGGGCCGCCGTGGTGATCGTCGCCGACCTGAACAAGGAGCGGCTGGACCAGGCGCACAGCTTCGGCTGCGAGACCATCAACGTCGCCATGGGCGAGCCGAAGGACCAGATCCTGCAGATCCTCGGTGAGCCGGAGGTCGACTGCGGCGTTGACGCGGTCGGTTTCGAGGCCCGCGGACACGGCCACGAGTCGGGGGTGGAGCATCCCGCCACGGTGCTCAACACGCTGATGGACGTCACCAGGGCCGGCGGCGCGCTCGGCATTCCCGGCCTGTACGTGACTGGGGACCCGGGCGCGGCGGACGAGGCCGCCCAGCACGGCGCGCTGTCCATCCGGATCGGCCTCGGCTGGGCGAAGTCGCACAGCTTCGCCACCGGCCAGTGCCCGGTCATGCGCTACAACCGGCAGCTCATGCAGGCGATCCTGCACGACCGGGTGCAGATCGCGAAGGCGGTCAACGCCACGCCGATCCCGCTCGACCAGGCGCCGCGGGGCTACCACGAGTTCGACGAGGGGGCCGCCCGCAAGTACGTGCTCGACCCGCACGGCATGCTCGGCACAGCGGCCTGACCCACGTCGCCGGAGGCCGCGCCGTCATCGGCGGCCTCCGGCGCAGGTCCGGCTCATCGGGAGCGGCCCGTGGTGTTGTAGTCCACCACGCCGCGGGACCCCGCCCGCAGTGCCGGCCGCGCGGCAGGCGTCGTAAGCCCCCGCGGGGTCAGCCCCCGGTGAGGGACGGCAGCGGGTTCATCCGGAAGAACGGCGCGGCGAAACGCGTCAGCCAATTCTCGAAGATCCGCATGTTGTTCTTCCGGATGCGCTGGTCCGCCTCGCGAAGCTCGGTCAGGAAGTCCTCGAAGTCGGCCTCGCCGGGCCCGATGATCCCTTCGCTCGCAAGGGTGTCACGTCGCATTCTGGCCAAGGGGATGAGATGGTCGGCGGCCACCTCGGGGTGCGGCTGGAAGGTCCGCACCTGCGAGCCGAACGCCAGCGCCTCGTGCCGATAGCTGCTGCTGAACGCGAGCTCGGTGGCCTGCCCGTGTTGCCCTTGCGGAAGCCGGGTCGCCACGTCGACATGAGAGGTGAACAACTCGAACGTGTCGGGCAGGCCGGCGAAGAGCGGGTCCTGCCGGCCGGCCGCGGTCAGCCGCAACTCCTCGATGCCGACCCTGCGGCCGTTCGAGCCCGGCCCGACGTCGCCGCCGAGCGCCATGACCTGCGCCTGGTGGGACCAGCAGATGTGCAACTGCGGAATGCCCTGCCGGAGCGCGGACCGGTAGAACTCCTTGGTCCGGTAGATCCAGCGCAGATCCTCGTAGGCGGCGTGCACCGACCCGCCGCCGATGATCCCGTGCGCCTCGATCGTGCCGGGCAGGTCCGCGCCGTCCGCCACGTCGACGACGTCTATCTGCGACCCGGCGAGCCGGGCCACGGAGGCGATCCACTCACCGTAGGGGCGCAGGCCGAGCTCGGTCAGGAGCTTTCCCTCCTGCGGATTGACGACCAGGATCCGCATCCGCTCCCTGACGCGGAGCATGGACCGGGGATTCGCTTGCCGGGCAGTGTCGAACCCGGCCTCCGCGGCTATTAATCCCATGCCATCGACTCCATCCGTGAGAAATCTTGAGATAGTTCACGCCGACCGGGTCCGGCCCTGATCACCGGCCGACCGCAGACGAATGATTCGCGAAATACAAGGCCATGCCCCCGCTGCCTTTCGCGGCTCTCGTGGCGCTCAAAGCAAATATGAGCTTTATTACGCTCCCGGGAGCCCCGCAGCATTTCGCGTCACAAACGATGCCACATCCCAAGATCCTCTGGGGAGGATGGTGGAGATCTCAGGGCGTCCGCCAGATACTCTGGCTATGCTACATGCTCGACTCCCCGCCTGACCCTCTCCAGTGCACGGTCGTGTCGTCAGCTGATCTCCCGAAAAAGGGATCTCTGCCGTATCGTCGGAGGTACTGACATGGGAAGAACGCAGGGCCCGGATTGGCTGGAACGTCTGGACGGGTTCCTGGTGCGGCGTCAACCGGGTCTGGTGGCCTTTCGCCGTGATCTTCACATGCACCCTGAGGCGAGCTTTCAGGAGTTTCGTACGACGGAACGAATCCTGCACCAGCTCGAGACGGTGGGCTTGACGGCCGTCCGCCTTCCCAAAGGCACCGGTGCGATATGCGATATCGGCTCGGGAAAAGGACCGATCGTCGCGTTGCGGGCGGATATCGATGCGCTGCGGTTGACGGATGAAAAGTCCGTTCCCTATCGATCGACGAACCTGGGCGTTTGTCATGCCTGCGGCCATGACGTCCACACGACGGCGGTGCTCGGCGCGGGCCTGTTCCTGAGCGGCCTGGCTGATGAGGGACTCCTGCCGGGCACCGTGCGCCTGGTGTTCCAGCCGGCGGAGGAAACGCTCGGCGGAGCGCTGGACGTCGTGGCCTCCGGCGGCCTCGCGGGTGTGCAGCGGATCTTCGGGCTGCATTGCGAGCCGAAATACGAGGTCGGCCAGGTCGGGCTGCGCGATGGCGCGATAACCGGCGCGTACGACAGAGTGCGCGTCCATATCGGGGGGATGTCCGCTTCGGGGCGGCATCCGGATCTCATCTTCGCCCTTGCGAAGATCATTACCGAGTTACCGGCGGCCCTGTCGCGGCGTATTGACCCGCGCTCCAGCCTGAGCCTCGTATGGGGCACCCTGAAAGCGCTTCCCACGGATGGCCTGCTGCCCGACAGCGGCATTGCCGAAGGGACCGTGCGGTGTTTCGACGAGGCGGCGCGGCGCCGGGCGCCCGGGATAATCGAGGAGCTGGTGCGCTCGGTCGCGTCCGCCTATGACATCGAGGCATCACTGAAATACATTCACGGCATTCCTCCCACCGTCAACGAGAGCAACAGCGTCGGCAATTTCCGGGACGCGGCGCAGCTCGTCCTCGGCGAGAACAAGATATTCACCGCGCCGCAGAGCCTGGGCGGCGACGATTTCGGGGTTTACCTGCAGGAAGTGCCCGGCGCATATGCCCGCCTGGGCGTCCGCGCGCCGGGGCAGAGCGATTACGACCTCCACCAAGGCATTTTCGACGTGGACGAAAGAAGTATCTCCGTGGGAGTGCGGCTGCTCGCCGTCGCCGCTCTCATGGCGCTCAGCCAGCTGTCCCTTACCGGCTGAACGAAGGAGAGCCGGCCCATGCCTGCCGATCCACCTACCCGCAGCGGGACCCTCGGCTTCGCCGCCGACCAGGTGCCGATGGTCGGCGGGCGAGGTCTGGTTCGGGCGCGAGCACGCACACGGTGCCGCCGGGCCGGAGCGGGTCGAGTCCGGCCTGCGCGCCGGCCTGTCCCGCGGGGCCGAGCGCCTACGTCTCGGCCCGCTCCCCGAGCTTCAGGGTCACCAGGTGACGGGCAGCTCGTGCATGCCGTACACCGTCGACTCCTCCTTGAACGAGAGCTGGTCGGCGGGGACGGCCAGCCGGAGATCGGGGATACGCCGGAAGAGGGTCTCGAAGACGACCTCCAGCTCCACCCGGGCCAGGCTCTGGCCCAGGCACTGGTGGGCGCCGTAGCCGAAGGCCAGGTGGTTGCGGGCGCCGCGGTCGATGTCGAACCGCTGGGGGTCCTCGAACACCTCCGGGTCGCGGTTGCCGGCGTTGGCCAGCATGAGCACGCCGGACCCGGCGGGGATCACCGTCCCGCCGAGCTCCACGTCCTCCAGGGTCACCCGTGCCATGGCGAACTCGGCGATGGTGAAGTAGCGCAGCAGCTCCTCCACCGCGCCGGCCGTCCGGTCCGGGTCCTCGCGCAGCGCTGCCAGCGCCTCGGGGTGCTCCAGCAGCGTGTACGTGCCGAGCGAGATCATGTTCGCGGTGGTCTCGTGCCCGGCGATCAGCAGCAGGAAGGCCAGGGAGAGCAGCGCGGGGTGGTCCACGCCGCCGTTGTCGCGCTGCTTGGCGATCTGGCGGCCGAGCAGGTCGTCGGGCGCCTCCTGCTCCTTGGTCCTGATCAGCTTGTCGAGGTAGATGGCCAGCTCCAGGACGGCGTGCTGGCGCTCCTGCTCGGTGGCGCGGCGGTTGAGGAGCTGGGCCGAGTGCGTCTGGAAGAAGTCGTGGTCGGCGTACGGCACGCCGAGCAGCTCGCAGATCACCAGGGAGGGCACCGGCAGGGCCAGCGCGGTCACCAGGTCGGCCGGGCGGGGGCCGTCGAGCATGGCGTCGATGTGCTCGTCCACGATCTGCTGGATGCGCGGCCGCAGCGCCGCCATGCGCCGGACGGTGAACTCGCCGACCACCGCGCGGCGGGCCGGGCCGTGCTCGGGCGGGTCCATCTCCAGCAGCATCTTGGGCAGCGGTGAACCGGCCATCCCCTGCCCGCCCTGCTCGCTCAGCCGGGGAATGCCGGGGTGGCGGCGGTCGGCGCTGAAGCGCGGGTCGCTGAGGATCGTCCGGATGTCCTCGTAGCGGGCCGCGACCCAGGCGTCGCTCCCGGTCGGCAGCGTGACCTTGGCGACCGGCTGCTCGCGCAGGAGCCGCAGGTGCTGCTCGGGCGGGGCGAACGGGCAGCCGCGGGTGGTCTGGAGCGTCGCAGCGGGGTCAGTGGTCAAAGCTCTCCCCATTCGGTGTGGACCGCATAGATAAGCTACATATGTACGTTAACAGACTGGTGTCCGAGGATGGGTGCGTGGCCATGAGAGAACGCGGAGCCGAGGGTGACCGCCGGACACGACGCACCCAGGCCGCCCTGCGGCGCGCGCTGATCGAGCTCGTCCAGGAGCGGAGCCTGTCGAAGGTCAGCGTGGCCGACGTCGCCGAGCGGGCCGGCGTGGGCCGCTCCACCTTCTACGACCACTACCGCGACGTGCACGAGCTGGCCGAGGCCGCCTGCACGGAGATGATCGACGAGCTCATCGACGCCATACCGGGCCACGTCCTCGCGTCGCCCGGCCCGTCGCAGGCCAAGTCCGACACCCTGTTGATCTTCTTCGCCCACCTCGCCGAGCACGCCGGCCTCTACCGCAGCGTGCTGGGGCCGCAGGGCAGCGCCCGCCTCATCGACCACGTACGCCGCCGCGCCACGGTGGCCACGTACGCCAGCTCCCGCCCCGCCGACGGCTGGCCCGGCCGCGCCGCGGACACCCCGCACGACGTGCCGGCCGCCTTCATCGCGGGCGCGCTCCTCGGCGTGGCCGTCGACTGGCTCCAGCGCGACTGCCCGCGCACCCCGGACGAGATGGCCGCCCTGACCCGCCCTCTGCTCACGCTCCTCTACCAGGGCCATTGAATTCAGAGCAATTCTCTAGAAAAATGCTCTACATGGCGTCCATCATGGTGGTGACCGGCGGGAACCGCGGCATCGGGCACGCGGTGTGCGCGCGGCTGGCCGGCGACGGGCACAAGGTGCTGCTGATCGCGCGGGATTCGGAGCAGGGGGAGCGGGCCGCGGCGGGGATCCGGGGGGACGTCGAGCCCATGGCCGGCGATCTCACCACGGTCGCGTCCGTCAGGCGGCTGGCCGACGCGCTCCGGGCCCGGTGCCCGCGCATCGACGTGCTCGTCCACAACGCCGGGGTGTGGCCCAGCCGGCGCGTCCTGACCGAGGACGGGCTGGAGCAGTCCTTCGCGGTCAACCATCTGGCGCCGTTCCTGCTCAACCACCTGCTGGAGGACCGGCTCGGGCGGGTGGTGCAGGTCAGCGCGGGGCTCTACGTCAGGGGCCGGGCGGAGGCGGGGCGGACGGCCGTGGGCGCGGACTTCTCGCCGATGCGTACGTACGCCGACACGAAGCTGTGCAACCTGCTGGCCGTGCCGCTGTTCGCCGAGCGCTGGCGGGAGGCCGGGATCACGATCGACGCCGTGCACCCCGGCGTGGTCCGCACCGGGCTGGGCGACCGGCGCGGGCCCCTCGGATGGCTGCTCAAGGCCGTCAAACGCAAGTGGGCCACGCCCGAGGAGGGCGCCGGGCCGGTCGTGGCCCTGGTGGGCGCCACGGGCACCGGCCGCTACTTCGACCTGGCCGAGGAGGTGCCCTTGCAGGGGCCGGCGCTGGACGGCGACCTGGCCAGGCGCATCTGGGACGAGGCCGCGGAGCTGACGGCGGCGCGGTGACCCGGCACAAGCGCAGCGAGGAGACGATCCGCAAGCTCCTCGACACGGCCCTGGAGGTCTACCCCGGCGACTTCACCCTCAGGGCCATGACCACGCGCAGCGGCGTGAGCATGGGCAGCCTGTACCACCACTTCGGCAGCCTCGAAGGGCTGGCCGCCGCGCTGTACGGCCGCTGCATGGACGAACTCCTCGACCGGATGGCCGCCGCCGTGGAGGAGGCCGCGGACGCCCGTGACGGCGTGCGGCGGGCGGTCGTGGCCTACCTCGGCTTCACCACCGACCACCCGGACAAGGCCCGCTTCATCCACGCGGCGCCGTACGCGCTGGACCTCGGGCCGTACGCGGAACGCATCGCGGCGGCCAAGGCGCCCCGGCTGGCGCGGCTGAACGGCTGGATCCGCGGCCACATGGACGCCGGCACGGTCGCGCGGCTGCCGGTGGCGCAGGTGGAGATGCTCCTGATCGGCCCGGTCGCCGAGGTGACCAGGCGGTGGCTGGCCGGGGTGCCGGGGATCGACCTGGAGGAGGCGGCGCGGATCCTGCCCGACCGCATCTGGCGATCCCTGGGCGAATGAGCCCGGGCCCCGTCGCTCTCCTGGCCCGCACCGCTCCCCGCTGAGCGTCGCGCCTGCTCAGCGGGCCAGCAGGTCGGACTCCTCGACGGCGCTCCGGTGGGTGGCGACGAGGAAGCCGTGGATGATCTGCAGCCGGTCGATCATCTGCGTGATGGCACCCGCCGTACGGCCGAGCCGGGCGCTCAGCGTGAGGGTGTGCAGGCACTGAGGCAATCATCCCATCTGGAGAGCCCTCGGTGTCCACTGAGACAGCCAACCCGACCACCACCCCGGCCGGCGGCCGCACGCGTACGATCGCCCTGGCCGTGATCCTTCTGGCCGGCTTCATGGACCTGCTCGACGTCACCATCGTGAACATCGCCGTTCCCTCCATCCGCGCCGAGCTCGGCGCGTCGCCCGCGCACCTGCAGTGGATGCTCGCGGGCTACACGCTCGCCTTCGCGCTCGGCATCGTCACCGGCGCCCGGCTCGGCGACCTGTACGGCTACCGCCGCGTCTTCCTGATCGGCATCGCCGGGTTCATCGCCGCCTCGGCCCTGTGCGGCGCCGCCCCGACGGCAGACCTGCTCGTGGCCGCCCGCGTCGTTCAGGGCGTCTTCGCCGCGGCGATGGTCCCCCAGGTGCTCTCGCCGATCCAGCTCATGTACGCGCCGCACGAGCGCGGCGGCGCGATGGCCGCGTTCTCGTCGTTGTCCGGCCTGGCCGCGGCCGTCGGGCCGATCCTCGGGGCGGTGCCGGCCGGATTCCACCGCCACCAGCGCCGGCTGGCCGGCCGCGGCGGCTCCTCGCTGGTGGAGGTTTCCCTCTTCCGGGTGCGCTCGGTCGGCGGCGGGCTGCTGGTGCAGTTCCTGTTCTTCGTACCGGTGGTGGGCTTCTTCTTCACGTTCATGCAGCTCCTGCAGTCCGGCCTGGGGGATGGCGCCGCTGGAGGCGGGGGTGACGATCCTGCCCTGGCCGATCGCCACCACCGTCGCCGCCGGCCTGGGCGTGGTGGGTGCTGCTGCCCAGGCTGGGCCGGCATGGGGCTGACCGTCGCCCCGCCGGCCCAGCTGACCCTGGAGGACGTTCCCGCCGGGCAGGCGGGCTCGGGCTCCGGCCTGTTCAACACGGTCGCCCAGCTCGCGGCCTCCGCCGGCGTCGCCGTCATCGGCGTGATCTTCTTCCCCTTGCTGGAGCCGCGGGGCTACGGGGCGGCCTTCGGCGTCACGATCCGGGTCAGCCTCGCCCTCCTGGCGCTCACCGTCGCGGCCAGCTTCCTGCTGCCCCGCCGGCCATCGGGGGCGGGTGCCGCGGTGCCCGGGGCATGAGCTCCAGGTGCCGCGTGGCGTAGGAGCGCCAGGGCCGCCAGCGGTCGGGCAGGGCGCCCAGGCGCCGCACGGCCCGGCGTACGGCGCGGTCCGGCAGGAGGACGTCGGGGTCGCCGAGGGCTCTCATGCGGATGTACGCCAGAGCCCACCGGCTCATGCCCGGCAGGGTGCCCAGCCGGTCGCGCACCCGGTGCGGGTCGTCGTCCAGCCTGATGGTTCCGTCGGCGAGCGCCCGGGCCAGTGCGAGGAGGGTGCGCCCGGCCGGATCGGCTTCGGCCAGTGTGCTCACGTCGGGGAACAGGTGCGTGATCTCGCCGAAGGGCCTGGCCAGCGGCTTGCCGTACGTGCTGACCAGGGCGGCGAGCCGGGCGCGCGTCTCCGCGGCGCGCGGCCGGCGGCCGAGCACGGCCCGGATCGCCAGCTCGGCCGGGTCGGCGCAGCCGGGCACCCGCAGGCCCGGGCGGCGCGCGACCAGCGGACCGAGCCGGGGATCCGCCTCCAGGAAGGCGTCGATGGCCTGCTGGTCGGCGTCCAGGTCGAGCAGCCGGCGGCAGCGCTGCACGGCCGCGGCCAGGTCTCTGAGGTCCTCCAGCCGCAGCTCGCAGGCCACGTGGCCGGTCCCGGGCCGCAACGTGACGACGCCCGCGCCGTGGGGCAACGCCAGCGACCTGCGGTAGGCGCCCGCACCGTGGGCCTCGATGCCGGGGACCGCCCGCGCGCCGAGGTGGTTCAGCGCGGCGGCGACGTCCATGGGCGGCCGGTAGGCGAGCCGCAGCGCGAGGGCTCCCGGCACGCGGGCGCCGCTCGTGGCTCCGCGCAGGCGGCTCGGCGTGGTCGCGTACACCTGCCTGATGGTGTCGTTGAACTGCCTGATGCTGGCGAACCCGGCCGCGAACGCCACGTCGCTGACCGGCAGCGCACCGGCCTCCAGCAGCATCCGGGCGGTCTGCGCCCGCTGTGTCCTGGCCAGGGCCTGCGGCCCGGCGCCGACCTCGGCGACGAGCTGGCGGTGCACCTGGCGCGGGCTGTACCCGAGGCGCGCGGCCAGCCCGGCCACGCCTTCGCGGTCGACGACGCCGTCGGCGATCAAGCGCATCGCCCGGCTCACCAGGTCCGTGCGCGTGTTCCACTCCGGCGAGCCCGGAGCGGTGTCGGGACGGCATCGCTTGCACGCGCGGAACCCGTTGACCTGCGCCGCCGCCGCCGTCGGGAACAGCCGGACGTTGCCCGGCTTCGGCATGACGGCCGGGCAGCTCGGCCGGCAGTAGATGCCGGTCGTGGTGACGGCGACGTAGAACCACCCGTCGAAGCGCGGGTCGCGGCTCTCCATGGCCGCGAACGCGACCTCCTCGTCAATCACCCTTCTCAGGGTGCCCTACCTGGGCGAACGGGACCAGCGGGCATCGGACGCCGACGTTCCGCGACCGATGCCCGCCAGCACCGGAGGCCGGGCCGCGGCCAGGCTGGCCGCGTGAACCATCTCCTTGGCCGGTCGGCCACCTACCGCCGGGTGTGGTCCCGGCGTGACTTCCGCCTGCTGTGGCTGGGCTCGTCCGTGTCGCTGGTGGGGGACGGGATGACGTTCGTCGCCCTGACGTGGCTGGTGCTGGCCCAGCCGGGCGGCGTCGAGCGGCTCGGGCTGCTGACCGTCTGCTACACGCTGCCGGTGTTCGCGGGTGGCCTGCTGAGCGGGCCGATCCTGGACCGGTTCGACAAGCGGTACGTGCTGGCGGCCGACAGCGTGGTGCGTGGGGTGGCGATGGCGGCGATCCCCGTCGTGTCCTTGGCGGGGGAGGTGCCCGCGGCGCTGCCGTTCGTCGTGGCGGCGGTGTACGGGCTGTTCAAGATGGTGCCGCTCGCCGGGTTCCCGGCGGCGATCTCCGACCTCCTTCCCGAGGAGGAGCGAGACGCGGGCAACGCGCTGGAGAGCCTGAGCTTCGGCGTCGCCGGCATCGTCGGGCCAGGGCTAGGCGGGGTGTTGATCGCGGGACTGGGCGGCGAGGCCGTGCTGGCCTTCGACGCGGTCTCGTACGCCCTGTTCGCCGCGGCGGCGCTCGCCGTCCGCCGGCCCCTCCGGCCGCAGGCGAGGGCGGCCGTCGTCCCGTCGGGTGACGGCGTTCTGACGTTGTTCCGCGACCGGGTGCTGGTGGCGACCACGCTCGCGTTCATGGCCTTCAACATCGCCCTGGGCATGCTGATCGTCACCGGCCCCTGGCTGGCCAAGACCCGGCTCGACGGCGGGCCGGAGACCCTCGGCCTGCTGCTGGCCGCCCTGTCCGCGGGCGAGCTGGCCGGTGCGGCGATCGCCGGTGCCCGGGCTCCCCGCGCCCGGCCGATCAGGGCCGTGGCCGTAGTCCAGCTCGTCGCCGCCGCCGGTTTCCTGGCGCTGCCGGCCGCGCCCCACACGATGACGGTGGCCGCGGGCTACCTCGTCATCGGCCTGTTCAGCGCGCCGATGACCGTGTGGGCGCAGTCGTTGCGCATGGCGCGCATCCCGGCGCGGCTGCGCGGCCGGGGCTTCGCCGTACTCAGGACGCTCATGCAGGCGACGCCCCCGATCGGCGCCGCCGTCGTCACGCCGCTGCTGGCCGCCGGGCTGCTCGCCCAGGCCGCGCTCGTGATGGCCGCCATCGCGGCGGCACCCGCACTGGCCCTGCTCAGGCTGCGGCATTGATCGCGGCTGCCGTCCCCTGCCCGGCCACCGAAGTCCTCCGCCCCGCTCCAACCCGCCGCCCGCGTCGGGTGCCAGCCAAATCGCCTGGCCAGGGTGTCCAACAGGGGTGCGGACGGACCCGACGAACTCGCCGGCGATCGGCCCGCTCAACGGCCGCGCCCGGACACCGGGCTCATGGGGTGTTGAGGGCGGCGAGCATCGCGGCGTGGTCGCGGGGGTGATTCGCCCCGATCGTGGGGCGCGGCGGTGCCAGGCGGGGCGAGCGTGCCGGGTGTGGCGGGACGCGCGGATCCCGCCACACCCGCCCGGCGTCAGCCCGTCCGGCAGGAGACCGACGGCCAGGTCCAGGTGCCGCCGTGCTGGATGGTGAGACCGAAGGTGTTGCCGCTGCCGTTCGGCCTCATGGTCATCACGTTGCCGCCGGAGCCCCACGACGGCGTGCCGTTCCAGGTGGCGATGATCTTCTGTGGCGGTGTCACGGTGACCGTGACGATCCACGCGTTCGTCCCGGAGACCGTCACCGACAGGTTGAAGCGGTCGCTCCACTGCTGGCCCTGCGCGATCGTGGCCGTGCAGGTGCCGCCGCCGGGCGGCGGGGACGTCGGGCCGCCACCGCCGTCGGGGGCGACGGCCCTGCCGGTGGTGGGGGAGATCATCCCGGCGCACAGGTTGCGGCTGCGCAGGTTCGCGGCGATCTGCGGGACGGCGGCCAGCGTCGTGGCGTACTGGTCGTGCATGAGGATGACCTGGCCGTTCTGCAGGCGGCCGGCTGCCTGGACGATCTGGGCGGTGCCGGCGCCGTTCCAGTCCTGCGAGTCGACGTCCCAGAGCACCTCCGTGAGTCCGAGCTGCTGCTCGACGGACCGCAAGGTGGCGTTGGTCTCCCCGTACGGCGGCCGGAACAGCCGGGGCGCGGTGCCCGTGGCCTGCTGGATGACCTGCTGGGTGCGCTGCAGCTCCGATGTCATCTGCGCGCTGCCGAGCTGGGTCAGGTGCGGGTGGGACCAGCTGTGGTTGCCGATCCACATGCCCGCGTCGCGCTGGGCCCTGACCAGAGCCTGGTTGTTCTGGGCGTTCTGGCCGGTGTTGAACATCGTGGCCCGCAGGCCGTTCGAGGTCAGCGCGTTGAGCAGGTTGGCGGTGTTGCCGGCGTTGGGTCCGTCGTCGTACGTCAGCCCGACATATCCGGCGCTGCAGTCGGCGGCGGCGGTGGCGCGGCTGCCGGCGACCACCGCTGAGGTGACGGTGAGGCAGAGGGCGAGGATCGCGCCCAGGAGCGCGGCGGCGAGGGGTGAACGGCGTTTCCGGTCGACCATGCTGATCCCTTGATCGTTTGGGGGGCTTCACCTGCGGTCATTGTGGAGAAGCTCCCGAAACGTGTCAACGATGGTCAGAAATGTTTCGGCGACATGCGGGCCAATGTGTCTGATGGAACGCGCTGACCTCGGGTTGTCGCCTCTGAAACATTTCGGGTATCAGGAATCTTTCAGAGCGGTGGCGCGGGCGCGGAACAGGTCGCGCTCGCGTTCGTTGCGGGTCAGCTCCGCGGCGCGGCCGAACTCCGCCGCCGCCTCCTCGGCCCGCCCCAGCCTGGCCAGCAGCTCGCCGCGGACGGCGGGGAGCTGGGCGTAACCGCGCAGCGCGCGCTCGTCCCGGAGGGCGTCGGCGATCTCCAGGCCGCGGGCGGGGCCGTGGGCCATGCCGACGGCGACCGCGCGGTTCAGCTCCACGATCGGCGAGGGGGTGACGTGGGCGAGCACGCGGTAGAGCGCGGCCATCCGCTCCCAGTCGGTCGCCTCGGGGGTCAGGGCGCGGGCGTGGCAGGCGGCGATGGCGGCCTGCAGGCTGTACGGGCCCAGCTTCCCCAGCGCCTCGGCACGGCCCAGCGCGGCCAGCCCGCGGCGGACGAGCAGCCGGTCCCAGCGGCTGCGATCCTGGTCGAGGAGCAGGACGGGGGAGCCGTCGGGCGCGGTCCTGGCCGGGATGCGCGACGCCTGGATCTCCATGAGCGCCAGCAGGCCGTGCACCTCGGGCTCGTCCGGCATGAGCCCGGCCAGGACGCGGCCCAGCCGCATGGCCTCCTGGCACAGCGACGGCCGGATCCAGTCGTCGCCCGCGGTGGCCGCGTAACCCTCGTTGAAGATCAGGTAGACGATCTCCAGCACCGACGCCAGCCGGTCGGGCAGCTCGCCGGGCGGCGGCAGCTCGACCCGGACCTTCTTGTCGGCGAGCGTACGCTTGGCGCGGAAGATCCGCTGTCCCACGGTCGGCTCGGGCACGAGGAACGCCCGCGCGATCTCCTCGGTCGTGAGGCCGCCCAGGAGACGGAGGGCGAGGGCGAGCCGGCCCTCGGCCGGCAGCACCGGATGGCAGAGGGTGAAGATCAGCCGCAGCAGGTCGTCACCGATGTGGTCGTCGAGGGCGTCGTCGAGCTCGGCTTCGGCCGAGTCCTGGCGGAGCTCCATGTCCCGTCCCACTTCCTGCAGCTTGCGCTCGTAGGTGTCGCGGCGGCGGAACTGGTCGATGGCCTGGTGCTTGGCGGTCAGCATGAGCCAGGCACCCGGATTTTCCGGTATGCCGTTGCGCGGCCACTCTTCGAGGGCGGCCACGAGCGCGTCCTGCGCGAGTTCCTCCGCCAGCCCGATGTCGTGGACCATGCGGGCCAGGCCGGCGATGACCCTGGCGGACTCGATCCGCCACACCGCCTCCACCGCCCGGTGGGAATCGGCAACCGTCATGCGTCCTGGATACAGCATCCGGTCGCGGGACGCGTGCCGCGTCCCGCGACCGGAGGTGGCGCATCAGGCGGGAGGGGCGAAGTCCTCGGGCCCGAACAGCCGCAGCACGTCCGCCTCGCCCTGCCAGCCGGGCCAGAGGTCAAGGTGCAGCCTGATGAAGCGGGAGGTCCATTCCACGGCCTCCTCCTTGGTCCTGACCTCGTAGAGTGCGTAGCTGATCAGCTCCTTGGCCTCGGCGAACGGCCCGTCGGAGACGGTCAGCCGCCCGCCGGACACCTCGACCCTGGCCCCTTCGGAGCTGGGCGCCAGGCCGCTGTTGTCGAGCAGCGCCCCGGCCTCGGTGGCCTGCTGGCCGAGCTTGAAGATGGCCTCCATGAGGTCCGCCGGCGGCGGTCCTTCGGGCTGGGCGGAGACTTTCAGGGTGACCAGGTAGCGCATGATGTCCTCCTTGGATGAGTGGTGGAAAGGTCGAGGTCAGGCGGCGGTCCGGGACAGGCTCAGCGACAGTAGCGACAGCCAGCACCAGACCGCCACGATCCCGGCGATGAACGCGATGTTGGACCAGACGACGCCGCCCCCGCTGGCGATACCCATGAAGGCGCCGAGGAACAGCGTGCCGGTGACGCGGGAGTAGACGGCCCAGCCCGTGCGGCCCTCGCGGGCGAACCGGGAGGCGATGACGTAGCAGGCCGCGACCATGCACAGGAACCCGACGCCGCCGACGGCCATGTGCCCGACACCGGACATGGTGATCACGCCGGGCCCTTCCGGCGTACCGGCCGGGAAGCCCATCGCCGGGTCGGCCGGGAAGATGGCGGCGCCGATCATGCTGACGCCGAACGCGCCGATCAGCCGGGGCGCCCACCGCGCCCCCCGGCCCGGCGACAGCGCGCGGCGCAGCCCGGCGGCGCAGGCGATGGTCGCCAGGGCGGTGACCACGAAGTTGGCGGTCTGGATCCAGCCCAGGTCGCCGTTGGCCAGGAAGCTCCAAGGGTGGCGGGTCAGGTCGAAGCCCTCCCGGGTGAGCGCCTGTGCCAGGGCGACCGTGACGTACAGCGGGCCGGCGACGACGCCGAGGCCCAGCAGCGGGCGCACGGGGGAGATCGGGCCGGTGGCGGTGTGGGTGAGCTGCTGGGTCATGGTCCTCGTCCTCGCGTCCGCGGGGCCGGCTCTTTCCGGCCCTCTGCGTACGCTGCGAACGGGAAGACCCCGATTCGACACCCGCCACGAAATCTCTTCAAGATTTTTTGGGAGGGCGCCGTCGGCTCACCGACCCGGGGCCCACTCCGGGTCGCGGCCGGTCAGGGCGAGCAGGCGGTCGAGGTCCGTCGCGTCCCGGCCGACGGTCACCTGGTCGGCGAAGATGCCCTGCTGCCGGCCCATCGGCGCCATGTGCTCGGCGAAGCCCAGCAGCGCCTTGACCGTCTCCGGCTCGGCGTCGAAGGGGGCGCCGGTGGCCCTGGCCAGGTCCCAGCCGTGGACGACCAGGTCGAACAGCGCCATCGTGGCCACCGTACGCATCGGCAGCCCCATGGCCGGGCTCTCGCCCTCCCACGCCTCCGGCGGCTCCCACGCGGCCAGCATCCGCCGCGCCCGCTCGGGAAAGTCGCCCGCGTATTCGCGCTGCTGCACCATCGGGCCCTTGCCCGCCAGCGACGCGAACAGGTCCGCCACCCACTCCAGGTGGTTGATCAGCGCCCTGACGTCGAACTCCGAGCACGGCGTGGGCAGGCCCAGCTGGTCGTCGCGCATTCCGGCCGCCAGCGCGCCCGTGCGCCCGGCCGCCTGCGTCATCATGTCATGCATGGGTGAGGAGCCTGCCGGGGGCGCCGCGCGGCGTCTTGTAGAAACGCGACAGCGCGGCTGGATCGACCCCGCACGCGCGGGTTTCGGGCACAGCCGGCACTCGTGTGCGGAAGGGCTGTCGCCGTACGCCGAGCACTTCTGGATCAGCACGTGGGACCTGGCGGAGCCGTACACCCAGCGGTTGATCTCCCACCCCACGGTGAACCTGACCGTCACCGAGGGGTACGCCAGGGTCGCGGGCGTGATCCGCGGCGAGTTCTCCTGCACGCTGGAGGGGCGCGGCCGGGTGGTGGGGCTGCGGTTCAGGCCCGGCGGCTTCCGCCCGTTCGCGGGTGGCCCGGTCTCTAAGCTGACCGGCCGCTTCGTCTCGCTGCCCGACATGTACGGCACGGCGGGCGCCACGCTGTGGCGGGAGGTCCTCGCGTCGCCCGACGAGGAGGCCATGCGCCTGATCGAGCGCTTCCTCCTCGACCTGCGCCCCGCGACCGACCCGCCGATCGACCCGCTCATCGAACGGGCCGCCGCGCTGGTCGCCGCGGCCGAGACCGACCAGACCATCACCAGGGTCGACCAGCTCGCCGCCCTGGCCGGCACGTCGGTACGTTCCCTCCAGCGCCTGTTCCAGGAGTACGTCGGGATCGGCCCGAAATGGGTCATCCGCCGCTTCCGCCTGCACGAGGCGGCGGAACGCGTGCGCGACGGCCTCGCCCCGGCCGACCTGGCCGCGGAGCTCGGCTACACCGACCAGGCCCACCTCACCCGCGACTTCGCCGCCGCGGTCGGCCTCCCGCCCGCCGCCTACCAGCGCCTGGCCTCGGCCTGAGGAGCAGACGTGAGCCGCGACGTCTCGATCGACCTGGAGTTCCGGCACGGCGTCCACTTCGAGGACATCCTCGACCGGCTCGCCCGGGCGGGCTGGGAGTTCCTGCGCGAGGAGGACGCCGTCTGGTACTCGACCGATTTCGACTGGAAGATCGTGCCGCCGGCCGCCCTGGCCGAGGCCAGGCGCGACATGCGCGCCTGCTACGAGGCCGGGCAGTCGGTGGGCCTGACCGCCCGGCTGCCCGACGGGGAGACCTTCGCCAACGTGCTGTTCCACGAGGAGCGGACGGTGGTCTCGCTGCTCCCCCTGCTGGACTACCGCACCATCGCGCACCTGCCGGAGTTCGTCGATCTGGGGTGGTACCTGGAGAGGTTCCTGGAGCCGTGCCGCGACCTGCCGATCGTCGGGACGCGGGCCGCCGACGAGCGCTGACCGTGCCATGTACATCAAATGGATTTGATGTATTGTCGAGCACGTGGTGCCCTCGCCTCAGGCCGCCCCGGCCTTCGTCCGGCTGGCCGCCCACCCGCTGCGGTGGCGGCTGCTGACCGAGCTGGCCGGGAGCGACTACCGGGTCCGCGAGCTGGTGAGCCTGGTGGGCGAGCCGCAGAACCTGGTCTCCTACCATCTGCGGCTGCTGCGTGACGGCGGGCTGGTCACCGCGCAGCGGAGCAGCTTCGACGCCCGCGACAGCTACTACCACCTGGACCTGGAGCGCTGTGCCCACGCGCTGGCCGCCACGGGTGCCGCTCTGCACCCCGCGCTCCGCCTCGGCCCAGGCCCGGCCTCCCCGTCCGGCCCCGCCCCGGTCCACCCGGCCTCCCCGTCCGGGCCCGGCCCGGCGTCCCTGTTCGCGTCCGGCCCGGCGTCCCCGTCCGGGTCCGGTTCGGCGCGGCGGACCGCCGTGCTGTTCGCCTGCACCGGCAACAGCGCCCGGTCGCCGATCGCCGAGGCCCTGCTGCGCCACCGCGCCGGCGGCCGTGTCGAGGTGACCAGCGCGGGCAGCGACCCCCGGCAGCGGCTGCACCCCGACGCCGTACGAGTCCTGCGCGAGCGCTACGGCATCGACCTGGCGGGTCAGCGCCCACGGCACCTGGACACCATGGCCGGCCGCCGGTTCGACTACGTGATCAGCCTCTGCGACAGGGTCCGCGAGGTCTGCCCCGACTTCGGCGACCACTCCCGGCGGGTCCACTGGAGCATCCCCGACCCGGCCGCGCCGGGCGGCGCCGGGCCCCCCGCCTTCGCCCGTACGGCGGCGGAGATCGACACCCGCATCCACTACCTCCTCCCTCAACTCACACCACAGGAGGACCAGCCATGACCACCCCCGACCAGTTCGCGAGCGTCCGCTACCTCGTCGACGACGTGGGCGCCGCCGTCGCGTTCTACACCACCCACCTCGGCTTCACCCTGCGCCTCGACGCCGCCCCCGCCTTCGCCGACGTGGTACGCGGGCCGCTGCGGCTCCTGCTGTCCGGCCCGGCCAGCTCCGGCGCCCGGGCCACCCCCGAGGGCACCGCCGCCGGCCGCAACCGCATCCACCTCGTCGTCGACGACCTCGACGCCGAGATCGACCGGCTCCGCGAGGCCGGGCTGTCCTTCCTCGGTGACGCGGTCTCCGGCCCCGGCGGCCGCCAGATCCTGCTCACCGACCCGGCCGGCAACCTCGTCGAGCTCTTCCAGCCCGCCCACGCCCGCGCCACCCCCGCACCGGCCCGGGCCTGACCGGGTCACCGCAGCACCGGTGCGGGCCTGACCGGCCAGCGCCGCACCGGCCCCGGCCTGACCGGGCCACCACCACACCGGCGCGGGCCTGACCGAGCCAGCGCCGCACCGGCGCGGGCCTGATCGGCGACCGGGTCCCGTCCCGCGCGAGGGCGGTAGTGACGTCTCCTGCGGCCCTGCTCGCGGGACCACGACCGCCTTTCCTCGGTCGTCACGCCGAGCTCGCCCCGAAGCATGCAGGTCAGGCGAGCTGGTCGATCGGGCGGCCGAGGCGGTCCAGGCGGGCGAACTGCTCGTCGGTCAGCCGGAGATCCCGCGCCGCGACGTTCTCCTCCAGATGCCGCACAGAGGTCGTCCCCGGGATGGGGATGATGTTCGGTGAGCGGCGCAGCAGCCAGGCCAGCGCGATCTGGGCCGGCGTCGCCCCGATCTCGGCCGCCAGGCCCGCCACGGCGCCGAGGTCGCCCACGGCGATCGGGAAGAACGGGACGAACGCGATCTCGTGCTTGCCGGTGTGCTCCACCACCTCCTCATGGGTGCGGTCGGTGAGGTTGTAGAGGTTCTGCACGGCGGCGACGGGGGCGATCTCGCGGGCCTGCTCGAGCTGGTCGACCGTCACCTCGGACAGGCCGATGTGGCGGATCTTGCCTTCCTGCCGCAACCCCTCCAGGGCGCCGATCTGGTCGGCGAGCGGGACCTGGGGGTCGACGCGGTGCAGGTAGTACAGGTCGATCACGTCGCGGCGGAGCCGGCGCAGGCTCAGCTCGGCCTGCTGGCGCAGGTATTCGGGGCGGCCCAGGGGGACCCACTCCTCGGCGCTCGGCCGGGCCACGCCGCCCTTGGTCGCGATCACCACGTCGTCCGCGTACGGACGCAGGGCCTCGGCGACGAGCTCCTCGCCCGCGCCCAGGGCGTACGCGTCGGAGGTGTCGATGAGCCGCACCCCGAGCTCCACCGCCCGCCGCAGGACGGCCGTGGCGGCCCCGCGATCGGCCGGCGGCTCCCAGATCGTGCCGTCGGACGCCAGCCGCATCGTGCCGAAACCGAGGTCGCCCACCTCGATGTCGTCAATCCTCATGATGTCTCCCTAACAGTTGAGCTCTCAAGTGAGCGTTCGACCGGGACGCTACACGGCCACAGTTGAGAGTTCAAGTTAGGATGCCGGGTGTGAAGACACGGTGGCTCAATGACGACGAACAGCGGACGTGGCGGGCGTACCTGTGGACGACCCGGCTGCTCGGCGACGCGCTCGACCGGCAGCTCCAGCGCGACGCGGGCATGCCGTACACGTACTACATGATCTTGGCGACGCTCTCGGACGTCCCCGAGCGGCGCATGACGATGACCGACCTGGCCACGCTGGTCTACTCCTCGCTCAGCCGCCTGTCGCACGCGGTGGCCCGGCTGGAGGAGCGCGGCTGGGTGCGCCGCTCGCCGCATCCGGACAACCGGCGGATCACCCTGGCCGAGCTGACCGACGCCGGCGCCGCCGTCCTGGCGGAAGCCGCGCCCGCGCATGTCGAGGAGGTGCGCGAGCTCCTGTTCGACCCGCTCACCGACGAGCAGGTGGGCCAGCTGCGGGAGATCCTGCGGGCGCTGTGGGCCCGGCTGGACCCCGCGCCGGGCAAGCCCGGGCCGTACCCCGAGATCTTCGGACCGGAGGCGTAGACCGCCGGGTGGCCGGGCATCGCCGTCACCGGCCACCGCCCGCCGGCACGGCGGCCTCTTCCGCCCCCGCGGCGGTCTCCTCCGCACCCGCGGGGGTCTCCTCCGCACCCGCGGGGGTGATGTTGAAGTTGCGGTTGAAGACGTCGTCCGGGTCCCATTCGGCCTTGAGCGCGCGCAGGCGGGTCAGCACGGGCTCAGGGAAGGCGTCGAGCAGGCGGTCGGGGTGGGTGTCGGTCTCGAAGCTCAGGTACATGCCGTTCAGATGCGGGTAGAGCCGCGCCCAGCTCGCGTTCAGGGCGGGCACGCGGCTCGGCGTCGCCGCGGCGAGCACGGAGAACTGCTGCGTGCGGTGCGGCCAGGCCATGACGTCGGCCGGCACGTCGTGCACCGCGCCGCCCATGGAGCGGAACTGCACGATCGGGATGTCGCCCGACCGCATCATCTCCTCGATGACGCCGGCGGCCTCCGGGGTGAGGTGTTCGAGCAGGCCGCTGCGCGTGTTCTCCAGCCCGTGGCCCTGGTGGCGGTTCTCCGGCGGGGTGACGATCAGGTGGTAGGGCACGAGCTGCGCCTGCTGGTGCAGGACCGGGCCGGCGCCGAGGAACGGGCTGAGGGCGCTCTGCGCCGCTTCGACGTCGTCGCCCGCGTACACGAGGGTGATCCGGGCGGTCACCGGCGCTCCCCGGCGGGCGGGGAACAGCGACAGGAAGCTGGTGATCTCGCGCGGGGCCCGCTCGACCAGCCGGGCCCATTCCACGAGGAAGCCCGCGGTGCCGGTGGCGTCCACGGTGATCGTCGCGTAGGCGACGTCCCCGAGCTCGTACGCGTCCAGCTCGAACGCCGTCACGACGCCGAAGTTGCCGCCCGCCCCGCGGATCGCCCAGAACAGGTCAGCATGGTGCTCGGCGTCCACGCGCAGCCTGCGCCCGTCCGCGACCACGATCTCGGCCGCGGTGACGTGGTCGATCGTGAGCCCGTGCCTGCGGGCCAGGTAGCCGAGCCCGCCGGCGGTGGCCAGGCCGCCGACGCCGACGTCTCCGTAGTCGCCGGAGCTCATCGCCAGCCCGTACGGCGCCAGCGCCCGCGCGACGTGTCCCCAGCGGGCGCCCGGCTCGACGCGGATCCGCCCGGCCGCCCGGTCGAGCACCTGGACGGCGTTCATCCTCGACAGGTCGATGACCACGCCGCCGTTGTTCGTGGAGCGGCCGCTGATGCCGTGCCCGCCGCTGCGTACCGCGATCTCGGCGTGCTGGCCCCGCGCGTAGGCGAGGGCCGCCGCGACGTCGTCGGCGTTCTCCGCCTGGATGACCAGGGCCGGCGAGCCGGTGCGGGTGTAGGTGTGGCGCACGTCGTCGTAGGCGCGGTCGCCCGGCTCGATCGCCTTCCGCGCGAGCGACGGCGGCAGCGCGTCGTAGTCGAGGGTGTCGTGCCGCCTGGCGAGCGCGACGGCCGAGCGCGTGAGCGCGGTGCCGGCGCCGGACCGGGCGCGCTCGCGCGTGAAGGTGCCGAGCAGGGGCTCGTGACCGTGGTCAGACATGCGGTGTCCTCACAAGTTAGGTTGCCTAGCAACTCATCAGGATGACAACTTATATGCACCGCAACATATCTTCGGGACAACTTGTTCCTCGGTATGCTGGACACGTGGCATCGACTGAGAGGCTCTCCACCGGCAACCTGGGCTGGTCGCTCGGCATGGTGCTGCGCGCCTGGCAGGAGGAGGTCGACGAGGTGCTGCGCGGCATGCCGGGAAGCAGCAGGGGCTATCACGTGCTGGCGGCCGTCGCGCACGGCGAGCCGCAGCGGCAGCGGGCCCTGGCGGACCGGCTCGTGATCGACCGCACCGTGCTCGTCTACCTGCTCGACGACCTCGCCGAGGTCGGCCTCATCGAGCGGCGGCCCGACCCGCAGGACCGGCGGGCCAGGCTGATCGTCGCCACCGATCACGGCCGGCAGGTGCTGGCCGAGGCGGAGAGCCGGGTCGCGGCGGCGGAGGAGCGCATCCTCGGCGGCCTCACGCCGGACGAGCGGGCCGCCCTGCGCGAGATCACGATGCGGGCGGCCGCGACGATCCACGAGGCGCGTCCCCGTACCGATCCGTGCGCCGCCGTGGAGTCGGTGCTCGACGTGTCGCCGTCCTGAGGCCCCTCCTCAGCGACGGACCTGGGGCGTCCGGTGGTGCTCCTCGAACACCGCGATCGGCACGTCCCCCTCCGCGTGCCGCCCCCGTCGGGCGGTCATCGCAGGCAGCCCTCGATGGGGGCGAGGCGGCTCCTGCCGCTGGGCGCGGGTGGTGCTCCTCGCCGGTGAGGGCGTGGATGCGCCGGAGGATCCGCCGGTCGTCCATGGTGGGTCCGTCGCGACGGACGGCGCCGCGCCGAACGGGGGTGTCAGGCCGTCCGGTCGGCGGCCGCGCGGCCGGCGGTGCGGCCGGACAGCAGGCAGCCGCCCAGGAACGATCCCTCCAGGGCGTTGTAGCCGTGCACGCCCCCGCCGCCGAACCCGGCGACCTCGCCGGCCGCGTAGAGACCGTCGATCGGCTGCCCGTCCAGGCCGAGGGCGCGGGAGTCGAGGTCGGTCTGGATCCCGCCGAGCGTCTTCCGGGTGAGGATGTGGAGTTTCACCCCGATCAGCGGCCCCGCCGCCGGGTTGAGGATCCGGTGCGGGGCGGCGGCCCGGCCGAGGCGGTCGCCGAGGTAGCGGCGGGCGTTGTGGATGCCCTGCACCTGGACGTCCTTGCTGTAGGGGTTGGTGATCTGCAGGTCGCGGGCCTCGATCTGGGCGCGGATGACCGCGGCGTCGAGCAGGGGCTTGTCGGTGAGCCCGTTCATCGCGGCCACCAGCTCCTCCAGTGTGTCGGCCACGACGAAGTCGGCGCCGTGCCGCTTGAACGCCTCGACCGGGGCGGGCGCGCCCTTGCCGAGGAGGCGGGCGCGCAGGAACGCCTTGCGGTCCTTGCTCGTGATGTCGGGGTTCTGCTCCGAGCCCGACAGCGCGAACTCCTTCTTGATGATCTGCTGGCTGAGGATGAACCAGGAATGGTCGTGTTCGGCGATGTCGGGGGTGGTGCGCAGGTGCCGCAACGTGCCGAGGGTGTCGTAGCCGGGCAGGCAGGGCTCGGGCAGCCGCCGGCCCAGGGCGTCGAACCACAACGACGACGGGCCCGGCAGGATGCGGATGCCGTGCCCCGGCCAGACGGGGTCCCAGTTGTGCAGGCCCTCGGTGTAGTGCCACATCCGGTCGCGGTTGACCAGCCTGACCCCGGCGCCGGCGGCGATGTCGAGCATCCGGCCGTCGACGTACGCCGGGACGCCGGTGACCATGTGCGCGGGCGGCCGGCCGAGCCGCTCGGGCCAGTACCGGCGGACCAGGTCGTGGTCGGCGCCGATGCCGCCGGTCGTGACGATCACCGCCTGGGCGCTCAGCTCGAACTCGCCCACCTGCTCGCGCGTGGAGGCGACCCCGCGAGGGGAGTCGTCGTCGGCCAGCACCGTGCCGCGCACCCCGCTGACCGTGCCGCCGGTCGTGACCAGCTCGTCCACCTGGTGCCGGTGGTAGAAGCGCACCAGCCCGGCGGCGGCGGCCCGGTGCGCGGAGCGGACGAACGGCTCCACCACGCCCGTCCCGGTGCCCCAGGCGATGTGGAAGCGGGGCACGGAGTTGCCGTGCCCGTCGGCGCGCAGGCTGCCGCGCTCGGCCCACCCGACGGTCGGCAGGAACGTGAGGCCGTGCCCGGCCAGCCACGAGCGCTTCTCCCCGGCGGCGAACTCCACGTAGGCGCGCGCCCACCTGACCGCCCAGGAGTCCTCGTCGTCCAGGCGGTCGAACTGGGCGCTGCCCAGCCAGTCGCTCCACGCCAGCTCGAAGGAGTCCTTGACCCGCAGGCGGCGCTGCTCTGGCGTGTCGACCAGGAACAGGCCGCCGAAGGACCAGAACGCCTGCCCGCCGAGGTTGGCGGCGTTCTCCTGGTCGACGAGGGCGACCTTCCGGCCCGCGGCGGTCAGTTCATGGGTGGCGACCAGGCCGGCCAGGCCGGCGCCGACGACGATGACGTCCGCGTCCATGGCGGGGGTGCTCCTCACTGCCGGAGGCCGCCGGACGGCCCGGGGGACATACAGGTGCCGGTGGCCGCCCGGGTGGCGCCCACCGTATCGGATACATCTGTGTATCGGATACGTGCGTGTATGTAAATGGGGCTAGCGTGTGTCCGTGAGCTCTCCCACCCCGGCCCGGCAGCGGCGCCGGCCGGACGGCGCCGCGCCCCGCGTCACCAAGCGGCGCGGCCGCACCCGGGCCCGGCTGCTCGCGGCGGCGTTCGAGGTGTTCGCGGCCAAGGGGTTCGGACGGGTGCGCATCGAGGACGTGTGCGAGGCCGCCGGCTACACCCGGGGCGCGTTCTACTCCAACTTCGACAGCCTCGACGAGCTGTTCTTCGCCCTCTACGACGAGCGCGCCGACCTCATCGCCGACCAGGTCACCGCCGCCCTGTCCGTCGAGGGGGCGGTGGAGGAGGCCGCCGGACCGCCGATCCAGGCGGTCATCGAGCGCGTCGCCGCGACGCTGCTGCTGGACCGCGACTGGCTGCTGGTCAAGACCGACTTCCTGCTGTACGCCGCCCGCGACCCGGCCGTCGCCGACCGGCTCGCCGCCCACCGCGACCGCCTGCGCACGGCCGTCGAACAGCGGCTGCACGCCGCCCGCGCCTGGCTCGCCCTGCCCCCGGCCATCGGCGACGTGCCCGGAGCGGCCCGTGCCGTGGTCGCCGCGTACGACGGCGTCACCGTCCAGCTCCTGCTCGACGGGGACCTGCCCGCCGCCCGCGCCTGGCTGACCCGCCTCCTCACCGCCCTGCTGACCCGCCCGCGTGAATAGCCTCGCCGTCCAGCGTCGGACGCGACGACGCGACGACGGGGCGCCTCTCTGGTTAAGTTAGCCTTGCCTAATTAACGCAAGGGAGGGAGCCCCCATGGCGACCGAAACGGCACGGCGTGCGCCCAAGTGCACCACCGGCGTGGTGCTGCGCACCGAGCAGCTGACGCCGCACATGATCCGGGTGGTGCTCGGCGGTGAGGGGCTGGCCGGGTTCAGCGCGGGCGAGTTCACCGACCACTACGTGAAGCTGCTGTTCCCGGTGCCCGGGGTGACCTATCCGGAGCCGTTCGACATGGGCGTGATCCGGGCCGAGCTGCCCCGCGAGCAGTGGCCGGTGATGCGGACCTACACCGTCCGCTCCTGGGACCCGCAGACCGGGGAGCTGGCCATCGACTTCGTCCACCACGGCGATCAGGGCCTCGCGGGACCCTGGGCGACGCAGGCCAAACCGGGCGACGTGCTGCGCTTCCTGGGCCCGGGCGGGGCGTACGCGCCCAGCGCCGAGGCGGACTGGCACCTGCTCGCCGGTGACGAGAGCGCGCTGCCGGCCATCGGCGCGGCGCTGGAGCGGGTCCCGGCCGGGGCGCACGCCAAGGTCTTCGTCGAGGTGGCGGACGCCGCGGAGGAGCAGGGGCTGCCGACGGCCTGCGACGCCGAGATCGTGTGGCTGCACCGCGACGGCGGGCAGGTGGGCGAGGCGCTGGTGCGGGCGGTGCGGGAGGCGAAGTTCCTCGACGGTACGGTGCACGCCTTCGTCCACGGCGAGGCCACGTTCGTCAAGGAGCTGCGGCGCCATCTGCGGGTGGAGCGGGGCGTGCCGCTGGAGCAGCTGTCGATCTCCGGCTACTGGCGGCTCGGCCGTGACGAGGACGGCTGGCAGTCCTCGAAGCCGGAGTGGAACCAGCAGATCGAGGAGGAAGAGGCGAAGGTCCTGGGCGACCGGGCCACGCGCTGAGCCGGTGCCCGCCCGGCCGCTCTCCTCCGGCGGCGGGCGGGCACGCCGCGCCTGTCGTCACGGCGTCTCGGCCGGCGGCTCGATCGGCGGCTCGATCGGCGGCTCGGTCGGGAGGAACCTGTTCTTGCGCAAGGGGCCGGCGAGCAGGATGAAGCTGCTCAGCACCGCCATCGACGTGACGATCCACATGGTGGCGCGCAGGCCGGCGAACTCGGCGACGGCGCCGCCCATCACCGCGCCGATCGGCAGGGTGCTGAAGTTGACGAAGTGCTGGCTGGCCCCGACCCTGCCCATGAGGTGCCCGGGTGTGTACGACTGCGTGAAGGTCCCGATGAGCACGTTGCTGGCCACGATGGCGACGCTCACGGTGAGACCGCCGACCAGGAGGAAGACCAGCCCCCACCCGTCGGTGGTCAGCGGGATGAGCAGGGCCAGCGGCGTGACGCCCAGCTCGGCGATCAGAATGGTCCTGGCGGTGCCGATGCGCTGGGCCAGGGCGGTCACGATGAGCGCGCCGATGACGCCGCCCACGCTCACCGCGCCGACGACCACGCCCACCAGCCCCTGAGACAACCCCACCTCGCGGATCATGAACACGATCAGGGTCGCCTGGAGTGCCGCGGCGGCCAGGTTGCCGGTGCCCGCGTGGATCGTGAAGACGCGCAGGTACGGGTCGCGCCAGAGGAACCGCAGGCCGGCGGCGATGTCCTGGCGCAGGGTGGTCGTGCGCTCCGCGCGCTGCTCCAGGTGGGTCTCCGGCACCCGGATCGAGCGCAGGCACAGCGCGGAGACGACGAAGCTGAACGCGTCGATGAGCAGGCCGCTCACCGCCCCTGCGAGCTGGGCGACGGCACCGCCGACGGCCGGGCCCAGGATGAGCGCGCCGGCGTCGGTCCCCTGCAGCTTGGCGTTCGCGCCGGGCAGCCGGTCCTTGGGCAGCAGGGCGGGCAGGAACGCCTGGGCGGCCGTGGAGAAGAAGACCGCCGTGGTGCCGATGACCAGGGCGACGCCGACCATATGAGCCATCGTGAGCACGCCCGCCCAGGCGGCGAGCGGCACGCTGGCCAGCGCGAGCGCCGAGACGAGATCGCAGATGATCATGGTCCCGCGCCGGCGCATGCGGTCGACCCACGCTCCGGCGGGCAGCCCGATGATCAGCCAGGGCAGCCAGACGGACGCCTCCAGCACGGTGATCATGAAGGTGCTGGACCCCAGCACGCTGATCGCGATCAGGGGCATCACGATGGTGGTCACGGCGCTGCCCAGCTTGCTGGTGGCCTGCCCGAACCACAGGAGCGCGAAGTACCTGCCGTAGTCGGGGGAGATGGCGGTCTTTACGCGGTCGGTTTCCATGAACCTCGTCCCATGGGTTGCCCGGACTTGGTGATCTGACGCCTCATTCTGGCGTGAGGTATGCGGACCGATCCCGCCTCGACCGGCAACTGCCTGCATTCTGCCTCAGGCAACTGCCTATTTCGCCTGACGGTCACAAGTAGCCTTTCGCATTACTTCATGGAATTACTGGTGGAGGCTCCCATCAACGGATTCAGGCTTAATGTTCTGCTGACGGGGACGTCGTCGGATTCGCATGTCTGGAATTTGGTCTACATGCACCTGCTCCTCCAGGAGCTGGGTCACGACGTCCTCAATCTCGGCTGCTGCACACCGGACGACCTCCTGTTGCGCGAGGCCGTACGCATCGCCCCCGATCTCGTCGTGGTGAGCACCGTCAACGGACACGGCGTGAACGACGGGGCGCGGGCGGTCCGGCTGCTCCGCGCCGAGGAGTCTCTGCGGGGCATTCCCATGGTCATCGGGGGCAAGCTCGGCGTCGCGGGCTCGTGGCGTTCGGAAGGCGTCCAGACGTTGCTCGATGCCGGTTTCACCGCCGTATTCGGTGATGACGAGCTCGATCTGGTGCTGTTCGGCTCGTTCGTTGATTCCGTTCTGAAAACCAGGTCTCGACAAAGGTGAGGAATTGACTGCGTTCGGGCAATTTGTGGCGGACATTCGCGCGTCGGGCCGTCTTGTGGTGCAGCCGAGAATGGGGTTCGGCCGGGCCGCGCGCATGCGGCGCGGGCTGGCCGCGACGAAGGCGGCCGCGCCGGCCACGGCCGGCACCATCACGCTGGACAGCTACACCAGGCTGGGCGACCACGACGGCGCACGGCGCGCCCTGGCGGCCGGTACGGAGCTCAACGGCTATCCCATCGTGGCCCACGGCGCCGCCACGACGCTGGCCCTGCTCGACGGGATCCGCGACGAGAGCTTCCCCGTGCAGGTGCGGCACGGCTCACCCACGCCGGACCGGCTCTTCCATCGGCTGTGCGAGCTCGGGCTGACCGCGACGGAGGGCGGGCCGGTGTCGTACTGCCTGCCCTACAGCCGTACGCCGCTGCGCCAGAGCCGGCAGAGCTGGGAGCGCTGCTGCTGGATGCTCGCCGAGACGCGCGGGACCGGGGTGGAGCCGCACCTGGAGACCTTCGGGGGGTGCATGCTCGGGCAGCTCTGCCCGCCGGGGCTGCTCGTCGCGATCAGCCTGCTGGAGGCGCTGTTCTTCCGGCGGCACGGCCTGCGCAGCATCTCCCTGAGCTACGCCCAGCAGGCCAGCCAGGACCAGGACGAGGAGGCTCTGGGCGCCCTGCGTCACCTCGCCGCCCGCTTCCTTCCCGATGTGGAGTGGCACATCGTGCTGTACGCGTACATGGGGCTCTATCCCCGGACCCGCGGTGGTGCCGAGGCGTTGCTCGGCGATGCCGCCCGGCTCGCCGTACGCGGTGGGGCCGCTCGGCTGATCGTGAAGACGGTGGCCGAGTCGGCGCGCATCCCGACCATCGCGGAGAACGTCGCCGCGCTCCGGCACGCCGCCGCCACCGCCGCCACCGCGACCGCGACCGAGGAGCGGTCCGGTCGCGCCGCCGAGCGGGCGGCCGGGGGCGAGGTGCTGGCGGAGGCGCGGGCCATCGTCGAGGCGGTCCTCGATCTGGACGATGACGTCGGCAGGGCCATGGAGGACGCCTTCGGCCGCGGCTACCTCGACATCCCCTACTGCCCGCATCCGGACAACGCCGGGCGGGCCACCAGCTACCTCGACCGCGACGGCCGGCTGCGCTGGCGGGACACCGGCCGGTTGCCGGTCGCCGAGCCCCGCCGCGCCGCGGGACGGCCCTTCGCAGCCGCGGACCTGCTCGAGTGCCTGAGCCGGGTGCGCAGGAAATACGACGGCGAGCCGGTGGAAGCGCACGGCTCCAGCCCGATGGAGGTGAGCACATGATCGGTGACGAGCACCGGCCACCCGGGCCGCTGCGCGACCACCTGATGGCCCCGACCACCCGCACCGCCCTGCTCGTGCAGCAGGAGATCCTCCGCGCCGTGCGCGGCCACCTCGCCCGCCGCGGATTCGTCGAGGTGCGGGCGCCCGTCATCGGCCCGGTGACCGATCCGGGCGTGCGCGGCGCCAAGCAGGTGGACATCGACTACTACGGCACCCGCTTCAAGCTGATGTCCAGCGCGATCCTGTACAAGCAGGCCGCGTTGCTGACGTTCGACCGGATCTTCTGCGTCGCGCCCAACATCCGGCTCGAACCGCCGGAGACCGCCTCGACCGGGCGGCATCTGGTCGAGTTCCACCAGATCGACGTCGAGATGGCCGACGCGTCGCGCGAGGAGGCGATGGCCCTCCTACAGGGGCTGGTCGTACGCGCCGTGGCGGCGGTGGTCGGCAACCTGGCCGAGGAACTGGAGGCGCTCGGCCGCGACATCGGCGCCTTCGCCGAGCTGCTCGACCAGCCCTTCGGCCGGAAGACGCACGCCGAGGCGGTGGCCGAGATCCGGCGCGCGGGACACCCGCAGGACGACGGGGCCGAGATCGCCTGGTCGGGAGAGCGGGTGCTGTCGGGCAAGGCCACCTGCCCGTTCTTCGTCACCGACTATCCCAAGGGCTCGCGGGGGTTCTACGACCGTGAGAGCCGTACGTCTGACGGCGTGCTGCGCAACTTCGACCTGATCGCCCCCGAGGGGTACGGCGAGCTGTCCAGCGGCAGCGAGCGCGAGTCCGAGTACGCCCGGCTGGTCACCCGCATGCGCGAGACCGGGGAGAACCCGGCCAAGTACGCCTGGTACCTGGAGCTGGCCAGGCAGGGCCTCCGGCCGAGCGCCGGATTCGGCCTCGGGCTGGAGCGGCTCACCAGGTACGTCGCCGGGCTGGACGAGATCTGGCAGGTCACCCCGTTCCCGAAGCTGGCCGGGGTGGTGTCCCCGTGACCAGGCTGACCGCCCCGGGCTTCCCCGCCGGGCCGATCAGGGCCCGGGCCAGGACCGGTCCGGCCGGCGCGTTCCCGGCCCTGGCGGAGTACGGGAGCGCCGTCTTCGGCGCGCTTCCCCCCGACGGTGACGACGTCCTGGACCGGGCCCGCCTGGCACCGCCGATCTTCACGCCGCAGCGCCTGGACAAGCTCATCGAGCTCGGCCGCGAGCCGACCTACGCCGACGTGGACCTGACGACGGTGATCGGTGGCATTCCGGCGCGGTCGCCGGTGTACGTCTCCGCGCTGGGATCGACCGAGGTGGCCGGCACCGGTCCCGGCCTGTCGGTGATCAGGCAGGCCGCGCGGCTCGGCGTGCCGCTGGTCATCGGGGAGAACGTGGCCTCGACGAGCGGGTATCGCGACACGGGCGGCGCCGCCGGGCTGCTGCTGCGGATCAAGACCTACCTGGCGGAGCTGAACGGCGAGCACGGCGGGATCGTCGTCCAGCAGAGCACCGAGGACGCCGACTCCGAGGTGTGGAACCTCGTCTACAGCGACCCCGTCGTGGGGGAGCTGCTCGCCTCCGGGCGGCTGGCGTTCGAGCTGAAGGCCGGGCAGGGGGCCAAGCCGGGCCTCGGCGGCATGACCGTGCTGGACGCCGCGGAGGCCGCCCGGCTGGCCGGCCGCTATCTGCTTGATGCCGTCGCGGGCGCGGAGAGCGCGGACGCCGTGGATGCCGTGGACGCCGTGGATGCCGGGGGCGGCGGGGGCGGCGGGGGCGGTGCGGTGGGCCGGGATGTGGCGTCGCTCAGGAGCGGTAGCCCCGGCACGTTCACCGAGGAGATCCTGCGCCGCCAGGTGCACCTCATGCGCAACAACTACCCGCGCGCCCGGGTGTGGGTGAAGCTCCCGCCGGTCCGTGACGTACGGGCGGCCGCGTTCACCGCCTGGTCGGCGGGCGCGGACTCGGTCACGGTGGACGGCGGCGAGGGCGGCACCGGCTGGGCGCCGCTCTCCTTCCTCCAGCACGTCGGCCTGCCGCTCGCCGAGTGCCTGCGGCGGATCGGCCCCCCGCCCGCCTGCCTGCTGGTGTCCGGCCGGATCTGGGAGGGCGCCAGGGCGGTGAAGTGCCTCGCGCTGGGCGCGACCGCGGTCGGGCTCGGCCGCGCGGCGCTGCTGGCCGCCGACGAGGAGCCGGAGCACGGCCTGGTCAACCTGGTCGAATGTCTGGCCCTGGAGCTGCGGATGCTGGTCAGCGCGCTCGGCAAGTACGCGCCGGGCCGCCTTGGCGCGGAGGACGTCTGGTTCCCGGAGGGAGAGTCGTGATCACCGTACTGGTGCAGCTCGCCGTGATCCTCGGGGCCGTGTACGCCGGGCGGGCCGCCGCGCGGCTGCTGCGGCAGCCGGAGGTGATCGGCGAGATCTGCGCGGGCCTGCTGCTCGGGTACGTCGTCATGCGGATCGCCGGGACCGGGTTCTTCTCCGACGGGCTGATCGAGGTGGTGCGTGCCGTCGGCAAGGCCGGGCTGGCGCTCTTCCTCGTCGGCATGGCCGTCGAGCTGCGTCGCGGCCTGGCCGGGATCAGGCTCGGAGAGCTCGGCAAGGTGGCGGCGGGCTCCCTGGCCCTGCCGCTCGCGGGCGGGGTGGCGCTGGCCCTCTGGCTGATCGGCACCGGACGGCCGGAGCTGGCCGGCACAGGAGGGCCGGTGCTGGTCGGCACCGGAGGGTCGGAGCCCGCGCTCGTGGCGATGATCGCGATCTCGCTCGCGGTGACGGCCGTTCCCGTGCTGGCCCGGATCATGGCGGCGCGCGGGCTGGCCGGCGACACCGCCGGCACGCTCGCGCTCGGGTCGGCGGTGCTGATCGACGCGGTCGCGTGGCTGCTGCTGTCGGTGGTGATCGGGTTGTCGGCCGCGGGGCTCGGCGGCGTGCTGCTCTCCGTCACGGTGTCCTGCGGCGGCCTGGCGGTGGCGCTGGGGGTCAGGCGGCTGCTGGAGCGGGGGCGGGCCGGCGCGCTGTGGGCCGAGCGTCCCCGGGCCGCCGCCGTGCTGACCGGCCTGATCGCGGTGGGCGCCATGGAGGCGGCCGGGCGGTGGGGGCTGACCGAGTTCCTCGGCCCGCTCCTCGTCGGTCTGGCCGTCCCGTCCGACCACGCCACCCGCCCCCACGCGGGTGACCGGCCGGCCGCCGCGGACGGTGCTCCGGTGCGGGGGCGGCCGGCCGACCGGATCGGGGCCCTCGGGCTGCGGCTGGTGCCCGCGTTCTTCGTGGTCACCGGGGTCGGGCTGTTCGCCGGGCCGGACGCGGCGAACGTCGGCTGGGACGTGATCGTGGTGACCACCGTGGTCGCGATGATCGGCAAGATCGGCGGCGGCTACCTCGGCGCGGTCGGCGCCGGCCACTCCCGGCGTACGGGCCTGCGGGTCGGTGTCCTGATGAACGCCCGCGGCCTCACCGAGATCGTCTTCCTGCAGGCCGGGTACGCCGCCGGGCTGCTGCCCCCCGCTCTCTACCTGGCATTCCTCGTGATGGCGGTGGTGACGACGGCGGCGACCGGCCCGCTGCTGTCCCTCGTCGAACGGATCCCCGCCGCTCACCCCATGACTTCGAAAGGCGCGGGACGCCCGTGAAGCACACACCCGGCAACGGCACGGACGTCGTCGACATGCGGCCGTTCATGACCGAGTTCCCGACCGGCGTGGCCGTCGTCACCACCCTGGAGCCGCAGGGCCGGCCGTGGGGCATGACCTGCACCTCCCTGTGCAGCGTCACGCTGGTGCCGCCGACCCTCCTCGTGTGCCTGCGCGACGGCAGCCCGACGCTGGCCGCGCTGCTGAGCGCGCGTACGTTCGCCGTCAACCTGCTGCACCGCGACGCCCGCGCGACGGCCGAGCTGTTCGCGTCCGGCGCCCCCGACCGGTTCGGCCGGGTGGGCTGGAGCCTCCCGGCCGGCTGCGGCGGGCCCCATCTGCGCCCGTCCGCACACATGATCGCCGACTGCGAGCTCGCCCGCAGCATGTCGATCGGCGACCACATCGTGGTCGCCGGCCAGGTCCAGCACGTCACCCGCACGTCGGAGACGGCACCCCTGCTCTACGGGAGGCGCCGGTACGCGTCGTGGCCCGACCAGCCCCCAGCCCCCTCAGGTTCCGGAGGACCGCAATGATCCGCAACGTCGTCATCGTCGGCGGTGGCACGGCCGGCTGGATGACCGCCACCTACCTCAACAAGGCGTTCGGCGACTCGGTGTCGGTGACGGTCGTCGAGTCCGCCCGCGTGCCCACCATAGGCGTGGGAGAGGCGACCTTCAGCACCATCCGCCACTTCTTCGCCCACATCGGGGTCGAGGAACACGAGTGGATGCCCGGCTGCTCGGCCAGCTACAAGCTGGCCATCAAGTTCGAGAACTGGCGCGAGCCCGGCACCCACTTCTACCACCCCTTCGAACGGCTGCCCTCCTTCGGCGGCTTCGACCTGGCCGACTGGTGGCTCCACCTGGACGGCAAGGTGGCCGAGTTCGACCGGCGCTGCCTGGTCATCCCGGCGGTCTGCGAGGCGCAGCGCTCGCCGCGCCGCCTCGACGGCTCGCTGCTCACCGGCACCCTCGAACACGGCACGCAGTTCCCGTACGCCTACCACTTCGACGCCGCGCTGCTGGCGAAATACCTGACCCGGCTCGGCACCGCCCGCGGCGTCCGGCACGTGCTGGACGACGTGACGGAGGTCAGGCAGGACGAGCGCGGCTGGATCAGCCACCTGGTCACCGCCGGGCACGGCGAGATCCACGGCGACCTGTTCGTCGACTGCACCGGCTTCCGCGGGCTGCTGATCAACCAGGTGCTCGGCGAGGAGTTCCAGTCCTTCGAGGACGTCCTGCCGAACAACCGCGCGGTCGCGCTTCGCGTCCCGCGTGACATGGCCGCGCACGGGATCGACCCGTACACCACGGCCACGGCCATGGACGCGGGCTGGATCTGGACGATCCCGCTGTACGGCCGGGTCGGCACCGGCTACGTCTACTCCGACCGGTTCTGCTCGCCAGAGGAGGCCGAGGCGACCCTGCGCGCGTTCGCCGCGCCCGGGATGCCGGAGCTGGAGGCCAACCACATCAGGATGCGGATCGGCCGCAACCGCCGGTCCTGGGTGCGCAACTGCGTGGCCATCGGCCTGTCGAGCGGGTTCGTCGAGCCGCTGGAGTCCACCGGGATCTTCTTCATCCAGCACGGCGTGGAACAGCTCGTCGCCTGCTTCCCCGGCGAGACGTGGGACCCGGCGCTCGCCGACGCCTACAACGCCCGGGTGGCCGGCGTCATGGACGGCGTGCGGGAGTTCCTCGTGCTGCACTACCGGGCCGCCGCCCGCGACGACACGCCGTACTGGAAGGCGGCCAAGACCCGCGCCCTGCCACCCGGCCTCGAACGGCGGCTGGAGAGCTGGCGGTCGATGCTGCCGGACGCCGCGAGCATCCACCCGCACTTCCACGGCTTCGAGCCGTACTCGTGGCGGGTCATGCTGATCGGCCTGGGCGCCCAGCCGGTCGCGGCCCTGCCCGCCCTGGCGCACGCGGACCCGGGACCGGCCCTGGCCGCCCTGGACGGCATCCCCCGCAAGATCGAGCAGCTCATCGAGGAACTACCGAGCTGTTACGCCTACCTCAGCCGGCTGAACCACTGATCAGAGCAGATGGAGTACGAGATGTCGCGACTGCCGTTGTCGACCGCGCAATGGGGAATCTGGTTCGCCGGTCAGCTGGGCTCCCCGAACGAGCTCATGAACTGGGGCGAATACCTCGAGATTCGCGGAAGTATCGAGGTGCCGCTGTTCGAGGCGGCGTTGCGCCGCGCGGTGCGCGAGACCGACACCCTGAACATGCGCTTCGCCGTGGACGCCGACGGCGAGCCGTACCAGGTGGTCGAGCCCGACCGCGGGCTGCCCTTCTCGTACGTCGACCTCACCGACCGGCCCGACCCGGCCGCCGCGGCGGTGGCGTGGATGCGGGCCGACGTCGCCAGGCCCGTCGACATCGGCCGCGACGTGCTCTTCGGCGAGGCGCTGTGCAAGATCGACGAGGACCGGTACTTCTGGTACTGGCGGATGCACCACCTGATCATGGACGGCTTCGGGCACGCCATGTTCGTGCGGCGGGTGGCAGAGGTGTACACGGCCCTCGAACGCGGCCAGGCGGTGCCCGAGGCGACCTTCGGCCGGCTGGCCGAGCTGCTGGAGGAGGAGCAGGACTATCTGGCCTCGCCCGAGATCGACCGCGACCGCGACTTCTGGCGCGAGCGGCTGTCGGGAAGCCCGGCGCCGGTCGCCCTCGGCCGCCCGTCGGCCGAGGGCACGACCAAGGTCCTGCGCGGCACCCACCACCTGACCCAGGAGGAGATCGACCGGGTGCGCGGGCTGGCCGCCGAGCTGGGCGTCAAGTGGACGCGGCTGTTCGTCGGGATCATGGCGGCCTTCCTGCACCGCGTCACGGGCACCGAGGACGTGGTGATGAGCCTCCCCCTGACCGGGCGCGCCACCGCCAGGGCGCTGAACGTGCCGTCCATGATGTCCAAGGTCGTGCCGTTCCGGGTGGCCGTGCACTCCGACCTGACGGTACGGGAGCTCGTCACGCGCGTGGCCGCGGAGGTCGACGGCGTGCTGGCGCACCAGCGCTACCGCGTGGAGGAGATGCGCAGGGACCTGTCGCTGCCCGGCGGGCAGACGATGTTCTTCGGCGCGCTGATGAACATCATGCGGTTCGAGCAGGTGGTGCGGTTCGGCGACCGGGAGACCGAGCTGCGCCACTTCATGAGCGGGCGGGTCGAGGACGTCCAGGTCGTGGTGGACAGCCGGGGCACCGGCGACGGGCTGCGCGTCTACGTGGACGCCAACCCGGTCGCCTGGGACGCCGGGGACTTCGCAGCGGGGGAGCGTACCTTCCTGACGTTCCTGCGATCGCTGCTGGCCTCGCCGGTCGATCGGCCGGTCGGCGACGTCGAGCTGCTGGGCTCGGCCGAGCGCGGGCGCATGCGTGCGCTCGGCGCGGGCGCCGGCGGGCCTTCCGAGGTCGAGGAGGGCGTGCACACGCTGTTCGAGCGGCAGGCCCGGGCCACTCCCGGCGCCGTCGCGCTGATCTGCGGCGATCGGCGCGTCAGTTACGCCGAGCTGGACGGCCGGGCGGGCCGGGTGGCGCGCGAGCTGGTGGCGGCCGGGGTCCGCCGGGGGGCCGTGGTGGGCGTGCACCTGGAGCGGGGCGCCGGTCTGGTCGCGGCGCTGCTCGGCGTGCTGAAGGCCGGGGCCGGTTACACCCTGCTCGACCCCGCCTTCCCCGCCGAGCGGCACACGCTGGTGCTCGGGGAGGTGGGCGCGGCAGCCGTGGTGACGACGGAGGCGCTCGCCGAGGGGCTGACCGGGGCGCACCCCCACATCGTGATCACGGACGACCCCGCCCACGGGGACGGCCCCCGCGAGCCGGGGGTCCCCGTACGGGCCGACGACGTCGCGTGCGTCATGTTCACGTCGGGCTCGACCGGCCGGCCCAAGGGCGTCGTCGCGCCGCACCGGGCGCTGACCTCGACCTTCCTCGGCCAGGATTACCTGGACTTCGGTCCCGGGCACGTGTGGCTGCAGTCCTCGCCGGTGTCGTGGGACGCGTTCGCGCTGGAGGTCTTCGGCGCCCTGCTGCACGGCGGGACGTGCGTGCTGCCGAGCGGGCGGCGGGCCGACCCGGCCGAGATCGCCGAGCTGACCGCCCGGCACGGCGTGACCGTGCTGCAACTGTCGGCGGGCCTGTTCAACGCGCTGCTCGACGAGCGGCCGGAGGTCTTCGCCGGGCTGCGGGTGGCGATGACCGCGGGTGACGTCGCCTCCGTCTCCCACGTGCGCCGCGCCCTGCGGCGCTTCCCGGGCCTGGTCGTGCTCAACGGCTACGGGCCGGTGGAGAGCATGGGGTTCACCACCTGCCACCGGATCGCCGAGGCCGACTGCGACCGGCCCTCGATCCCGGTCGGCGTGCCGCTGGCCGGCAAGGGCGTCCGGGTGCTCGACCGCGGGCTGCGGGTGGTCCCGGTCGGCGTGGTGGGCGAGCTGTACGTGTCGGGCGGCGGCCTGGCCCGCGGCTACGCGGGCCGTCCCGGTCTGAGCGCGGACCGGTTCGTGGCCGACCCGCACGGCCCGGCGGGGTCGCGCATGTACCGGACGGGAGACCTCGTACGCTGGCGCCCCGACGGGACGCTGGAGTTCCTCGGCCGGGCCGACGAACAGGTGAAGGTGCGCGGCTTCCGCGTCGAGCCCGGCGAGGTGGAGTCGGCGCTGCGCGAGGTGCCCGGCGTGACCGACGCCGCCGTCCAGGCCGTCGCGGACGCCACCGGAGGCCGGCGGCTGGTCGCCTACCTGGTGGGCGACGCCGGGCCGGGCACCGTACGGGCCGCCCTGGCGGGTGCTCTTCCCGACTACATGGTGCCGGCGGCGTTCGTGCCGATGGCCGCGCTGCCGTTGACGCCCAACGGCAAGCTCGACCGCCGGGCGCTGCCCGCGCCGTCCTTCGGGGGCACCACGGGCGGGCGCGGCCCGCGCGATCCCCGTGAGGAGATCCTCTGCGGGCTGTTCGCCGAGGTGCTCGGCGTCGGCCGGGTGAGCATCGACGACAGCTTCTTCGACCTGGGCGGGCACTCCCTGCTGGCCATCCGGCTGATCTCGCGGATCCGCTCCACGCTGAGCACCGAGCTGACCGTGCCCGAGCTGTTCGCGTCGCCGACCGTGGCGGGCCTCGCCGCGCTGGCCGGCGGTGACCGCGGCGCCAACCTGCGCCTGCTGGCCAGGGACCGGCCCGACCGGGTGCCGCTGTCCTTCGCGCAGCGCAGGTTGTGGTTCCTGGGCGAGTGGGAGGGGCAGAGCGCCACCTACAACGTGCCGATGTCCCTCCGGCTGCGGGGGGCGCTGGACGCGCAGGTGCTGATCGGCGCGATCGGCGACGTGGTGGAGCGGCACGAGAGCCTGCGCACGATCTTCCCCGAGGCCGGGGGCGTGCCCTACCAGCGGGTGGTCGCGGCCGGGCCGGTCGTCGAGCTGGTCGAGTGCGGCCCGGGGGAGCTGGCCGGGCGGATCGAGGAGGCCGTGGGCCGGACCTTCGACCTGGCCGCCGACCTGCCCGTCCGCGGCTGGATCTTCAGGGTGGCGCCGGAGGAGCACGTGCTGCTGCTCGTCGTGCACCACATCGCCGCCGACGGCTGGTCCACGGGGGTGCTCTGCCGTGACCTGTCGGTGGCGTACGCGGCACGCGCCCAGGGGCTCGCCCCGGCCTGGTCGTCCCTGCCGGTCCAGTACGCCGACTATGCCTTGTGGCAGCGGGAGCTGCTGGGGGAGGAGGACGATCCGGGCAGCGTGCTGGCGGGGCAGCTGGCGTTCTGGTCGGAGGCGCTGGCCGGTCTGCCCGACCGGCTGGCGTTGCCCGCCGACCGGCCGCGTCCGCAGCGGGGCAGCCAGCGGGGTGAGCACCTGGAGCTGACGATCCCGGCCGAGCTGCACGCGCGGCTGGCGGGGCTGGCCCGGGATTCGCACGCGACGTTGTTCATGGTGGTGCAGTCGGCGTTGGCGGCGTTGCTGACCCGTCTGGGTGCCGGGGGTGACATTCCGATCGGGACGCCGGTGGCGGGTCGGTTGGATGACGCGCTGGACGATCTGGTGGGGTTCTTCGTGAACACGCTGGTGTTGCGGGCGGACACGTCGGGGGATCCGACGTTCCGTGAGCTGATCGGGCGGGTGCGGGCGGCGGACCTGGCCGCGTACGAGCATCAGGACCTGCCGTTCGAGCGGCTGGTCGAGGCGCTCAACCCGGCTCGCGGCGGCCACCACCCGCTCTTCCAGACCATGCTGGCGCTCAACAACGCCACCGCGCACGACCTCGACCTGGCCGGGGTCACGGTCGCGGAGGAGCCCGTCGGCTTCCACGCGGCCAAGTTCGACCTCACCGTCGCGCTGACCGAGCGGCACGACGCCGGCGGCGGGCCGGCCGGGATCGACGGCATGATCGAGTACGCCACCGACCTGTTCGACCGCGACACCGTGCGCGCCTTCGCCGGCCGCCTGGTGAGCCTGCTCGACGCCATGACGGCCGACCCCGACAGCCCCATCAGCGGCCCCGAGCCGCTCACCCCGGACGAGCGCCGCCAGATCCTGCACGACTGGAACGTCACCCCGGACGCCGGCCCGCGCACCGGTGTTCACGAGCTGTTCGAACGCCAGGCGCGCAGCACCCCGGACGCCCCCGCCCTCTCCTACGGCCCGCGCACCCTCACGTACGCCGAACTGGACGCGGAGGCCAACCGGCTCGCCCACCGCCTCGTCGAGCGCGGCGTGGGCCTGGAGGACCGGGTCGCGCTCGCCATGCCCAGCTGCGACCTGTGGGTCATCTCGATCCTGGCGGTGCTCAAGGCGGGCGCCGCGTTCGTGCCGATCGATCCCGGTTACCCGGCCGAGCGCATCCGGTACATGATCGGCGACGCCGCCCCCGCGCTCGTGCTGAGCACCGCCGAATGGGCCACCGGGCTGCCGGCGGACGGCCCGCCCCGGCTGCTGCTGGACGACGCGCTCCCGGGCCCGCTCTCCGGCCCGCTCTCCGGCCCGCTCTCCGGGCCCGTGACCGGGCCCGTGACCGGGCCCGGCCGGGCGGTCCTGCCCGGCAACGCCGCCTACGTCGTCTACACCTCCGGCTCCAGCGGCCGTCCCAAGGGCGTGGTGGTGGCGCACGCCGGCGTGGGCGACATCGTCGCCGCCCAGCGGCACCGCCAGGCGGTGGGACCCGGCAGCCGCGTCCTCCAGCTCGTCTCCACCAGCTTCGACGCGGCGTTGTGGGACCTGTTCGGCGCCGTGCTCTCGGGCGGGACGCTGGTCGTCCCCGCCGGCGAGCGGCCGCTCGGCCAGGACCTGGTCGACTTCGCCGCCGAGCACGGGATCACCCATGTCGCGATCCCGCCCGCCGTCGTGGCGGACCTGCCGCCCAACGGGCTGCCCGCCGGTCTCGCGGTGACGGTGAGCGGTGAGGCGTGCTCACCCGCGCTCGCGGCCACGTGGTCGGTGGGCCGCCGGCTGTTCAACGGCTACGGTCCGACCGAGGCCACGATCGGCGCGACCATGTGGGAGTGCGAGCCCGGCCGCGCGCCGAACCCCGTGCCCATCGGCACCCCGCTGATCGGCAAGAGCGTCTACGTGCTCGACGACTTCCTGCGGCCGGTGCCGGTGGGGGTGGCGGGTGAGCTGTATCTGGGTGGTGCGGGTCTGGCGCGGGGGTATGCGGGGCGTCCCGGGTTGACGGGGGAGCGGTTCGTGGCGTGTCCGTTCGGGGGGTCGCGGATGTACCGGACCGGTGATGTGGTGCGGTGGCGGGCGGGTGGTGTGCTGGAGTTCGTCGGGCGGGTGGACGATCAGGTCAAGTTGCGCG
>NZ_JBQQCB010000018.1:0-151137 GCF_052246675.1 Nonomuraea sp. KM90
ACGGGTCGGGTGCGGGGGATGGGGAGAGCTGGGGGCGGGGGTGGTCGGGAGGGAGCTCCCTGGGCAGGACCTCGGCGTGCCACACCTCGATCCGGGCCTCCACCTCCCGCAGGATCCGCCCGATCTCCTCCCGCCCCGAGACCGCCGCCGCCGACCCCGACGTGGCGTCCATCGCGGTGACCTCACCCTTCCACAGGGACGGGATCTCCTCCTTGCGCGGATGGTTGCGCAGCACCCCGCTCTTGTACGCGGCGATGAGCCGCTCGGCCCGGGCGTACACGGCCTCCACCTCGTGGTCGCGCTCGATCAGCGCGCTCTCCCACTCCTGGGTGAGGTGCTCGATGCGGGCCCTGGCCCGCTGCACGCCGGCGTTCGACTCCTCGACCACCGCCCGCCGCCGCGCCTCCGCCCGCCGCGCCCTGGACTCCGCGATCGTGATGAACGGGTCCGCGGAGGCGTCCGGGCCCGTCGCGGCGGTGTGCCCGTTCGCGTACGCGGGCGGCTCCGGCCGCGTGTCGCTCCTGCCCAGCTCCCGCAGGATGGCCTCCCGCTCCCCGAGCGCCCGCTCCAGCAGTGCCGTACGCGTGGCCGCCAGCCGCCGGTCGACCTCCGTGATCTCCTCGCGCGCCCGCGCCCGGATCTCCGTCACGTACGCGGGCTGGAACTGCGGATCCGTGAACTCGCCCAGGGGATGCCGGCGGGCGTCCCGCATCCCCTGCCGATGCGCCTCCTCCCGCTCGGCCAGCGGGTCGTCCCGCCTGAACAGCCGCGACAAGAACGCCATCCGCGTCTCCTGGCTCCGTCCGGACCGGCACCCCGGCCCGAGTGACCCTGCACCCAGACTAAGCGGTCAGTTCCCGCGATGGCGGTGATGTCACCTGATGTCGGGCACGAGCCCCCGGCCGTCCGGGAGTCGGCCGGGCCCGCGGTCCAGCCCGACCACCGGCGGTCCCGGCGACCCCGCCGGGACCGCGCCGGCTCGCGGCCGACGCGGTCATGGCCCGGGTGAGCAGCGTGCCGGGGAGGAGGGTGACCGTGGTGACCATCCCGCCGAGGCGCTCGCGCTCGGCCCACGGGACGAACGCGCCGATCGGCGGGAGCACCTCTCTCCGCTCCATGGCGGTGACGGGGATCGGCCGCCCAGCCTCGACGAGCCGCGAGACGCCGACCACCTCGGTCCGCTTGTCGGCGTACACCATGATCAGGCCGGCGGCGATGACCCCGGAGAGGAAGACCAGGAGGCCGATCGCGGCCAGGACCGGCCGGCGCTCCCGTGCCGCACGGGTGGGGGACGGCTGCCGGTAGGCCGGCTCTCGCCGGTGCCCGGACTGATCGTTCGCGGGGGTCTCCCGATCGTTCCACATGGCTCGCAACGATGCCGGAGATCACTTGGACCCCGCTTGATCTGCGAAAACAGGAGCTCCAGGAAGTCGTACGGCGCCGCACGGAGGTGCGGCGCCGCGATGACCCGGGAGCGGGAGGGAGCTACCCCTTCTCGGCCTCGCCGGTGGCCTGTTCGAGCGCGTCCTCGGGGGAGGCCTCCAGGTCCTGCTCGGCGTCCGCGCCAGCCTGGGCGGAGGCCTTGTCCAGGCGCACCCAGCTCGTCACGCTCTCCACCGCGAACAGCACGAACAGGTACGCCGTCAGCACCGCCAGCACCGGCGTCAGCACGCCGAACGCCGCCCCGGCACCGATGATCAGCAGCCGCAGCTCCCACCCGAGGCCCGCGTGGAACACCCAGGCGGGCGGCCAGATGCTCTGCCGCGTCCGGTAGACGGTGTCGTAGGTGTGGTAACCCACGACGTACACCAGCACGAACAGCAGCCACTTCGGCGCGTCCGCCGCCAGACCGACCGCGATCACCGTGAAGAACTCCGCGCCGCGCAGCAGCGGCGGGGTGAGCCAGTCGAAGCGGCCCAGGTGGTTGCGCGGCGTCGTGGGCAGCACGAGCAGCAGCATGATCGCCACGGGCAGGAGGAGGATGGGGCCCGGCTTCAGCAGCCCCGCGACCGAGATTCCGACCACGGCGAGCAGGGCCACGAGCGTGGCGGGCACGGGGGGCACGCCGGCGCCGATCCTGCCGGCCAGGGCATGGGCGAGGGGGCCGTCGTCCCGGTAGGCGAGGAGGCGGGCGGTCTGGATGCGGCGGCGTTCCTCGTCGGGGTCCGGCGTGGGGGTGGCCATGGCCTGCGGTTGGGTGATCATACGAGCGACCTCATGAGGCGTCCGGTGAGCGTGTAGGCGGCGGCGACGGAGCCCCAGATCACCAAGGTGAGGAAGGTGATCCGGGCGTCGAAGAGGGCGGCGGTGATCGCGATGGCCGCGAAGCGCTCGCCGATGGGGAAGACGATCATCTTACGCGCCCAGTGGACAGCGCGGTACTTTCCGGCCTTCGTCCACATCTTGAGCACACCGCGAAGGCCCTGGCTGCGCTCCACCTTGCGGCGCACGAGAGCCTGGCGCAGCTCCCGGTCGTCGGGGGCGTCCAGCGGGGTCGTGGGCAGCGAGGACGGGGGCTTGCGGCGGTTGGAGATGCCGAAGGAGAAGTCGAGCAGGTGACGAACGGACTGCAGGCCCAGCGCGGCCAGCGCCAGGATCCAGATCTCGTCGCCGTTGCCGGAGACCACCCAGCCGACGGCCAGCCCGGCGAAGACCACATATTCCTTGAACCGGTCGAACGTGGCGTCCAGCCACGCCCCCAGCACGCCGAACTTGCGGGCGTAGCGGGCGACCTGCCCGTCGACGCAGTCGAAGACGAAGGCGAAGTAGATCAGCACGCCGCCCAGCACCATCCAGGGGCGGTCGCCGGTGGCGAAGCAGGCGGCCGCGGCGACGCCGAGGACGATCGAGATCAGCGTCACCTGGTTGGGCGTCAGCCCACGCCGGGCGGCCCAGCGGGCGATGAAGCGGGAGTAGGTGGAGACGAAGAACGTGGTGAAGAAGCCGTCGGCGCCCTTGACCGCGTTGTTGAGCCGGGCGCGGTCCTCGTCCATGCCGGCCATCTCGGCGCCGGCCTCGTTGATCTCCTCCTGGGTGGTGACCCGGCGGTAGAACAGGTCGCGGCGGCCCCGGATGCCGACCGACACGCCGTTGCGCACCAGGCCGAACACGATGAGCTGCACCAGGTCGTCGTCGGTGCCGAACCGGTCGGCGATGTCGGCCAGCTCGCGGCAGGTCTGGGCCAGCACCGGCGCGTTGCGCGCGCTCACGTGGAGCGGGCCGAGCAGCACCGCGTTGGGCCGGGTCACGGCGTGGCTCGCGGTGCCCACCGACACCACGCGCGACTTGCCGACGCGGGCGCGCACCGGCAGCCCCTCGACGCGGTTCTGGCCGATCTCGGGGTCGGCCTCGTCGATCGGGATCCGGTCCTCGGCGCCGTTATCCTCCTGGCCGTTGTCCTCCTGCTCCTCCGTCACCTCCGGCCGTGGCTCTTTCGCGACGAGCGCCAGCGCACCGCGCTTGGACTTGGTGATCTGGTAGATCAGCTCGTCGTGGACGACCGAGTTCTCCGGGATGATGAACAGGCTCTCCGTTGCTGACTCGGCGACGTCGGCCAGAGCGCGGAGAGCGGCTGCCACATCGCCTGACTGGACCGTGGCGAAACGCGGATCCATCGAGGTGAGCTGGCTGCGTAGGCGTTCGGCCACGGTGGGGTTGCCGGGCAGCGCGGCCAGCCTCAGGCCGGTCGGAGAGGTGTCGGGGCCGGGCGAGGCGCCCAGCAGGACCACGCGGGTCATGACTCCCTTTCGAGGCGGTATCGGGGGGTTGAACAACGGGTAATGCGGGGACAGACGTCAAAGTCTAGTGAGAGTGACGCAAAGTCGCGTCATCAGAGCATGCCCGTAACGTCCCGTCCGTCGGTATAGAGACGGCCGTAAGATGTGCGAGTGAGTCTCTACCGTGACGAAGGCGTGGTCCTGCGCACCCAGAAGCTCGGTGAGGCAGATCGCATCGTCACCATCCTGGCCAAGCGCACCGGCAAGGTCCGGGCGGTGGCGAAGGGCGTCCGCCGCACGACCTCCCGCTTCGGGGCCAGGCTGGAGCCGTTCACGCACGTCGACGTGCAGCTCCACACCGGCCGCACGCTCGACGTCGTCACCCAGGCGGAGACGATCAGACCGTACGGGGAGGCGCTGGCCGCCGACTATCCCCGCTACACCGCGGGCAGCGCGATGCTGGAGACCGCCGACCGGCTGACGCACGGGGAGAAGGAGCCGGCGCTGCGGCAGTTCCTGCTGCTGGTGGGCGGGCTGCGCACGCTCGCCGACCGGGGTCACGAGGCCCGGCTGGTCCTGGACGCCTACTTCCTGCGCTCCCTGGCCGTGGCCGGCTACGCCCCCGCGCTGGAGGCGTGCGCCAAGTGCCAGGCCCCGGCGATCAGGGCGTTCGCGATCGTCGCCGGGGGCGTGGTGTGCGGGGCGTGCAAGCCGGCCGGCTCGGCCGTGCCCGCGGGGGAGACCATCGGGCTCATGACGGCGTTGCTGCGCGGCGACTGGGTCACCGCTGACGCCTCGGAGTCACGCCATCGCAGCGAGTGCAGCGGCCTGGTGGCCGCCTATCTGCAATGGCACCTCGAACACGGAATACGCTCTCTTCGACACGTCGAAAGGGAGCCCGCGTGAACGTACGACCCCCGTCCCCGCACCCGTCCGGGGCGACCCCGCCGCCGATCCCGCGCGACCTGGTGCCGCGGCACGTCGCCATCGTCATGGACGGCAACGGCCGCTGGGCCAAGGCCCGCGGCCTGCCCCGCACCGAGGGGCACAAGGCGGGTGAGTCCTCGCTGTTCGACGTCATCGAGGGCGCTCTCGAGCTCGGCGTTCCCTACCTGAGCGCGTACGCGTTCTCGACGGAGAACTGGAAGCGCTCGCCTGACGAGGTGCGCTTCCTGATGGGGTTCAACCGCGACGTCATCCGGCGGCGGCGTGACGAGCTCAACGCCATGGGCGTGCGCGTGCGCTGGGCGGGCCGGCCCGGGCGGCTGTGGAAGAGCGTCATCTCCGAGCTGCAGACGGCCGAGGAGATGACGGTGTCCAACCGGAAACTCACGTTGCAATTCTGTGTCAATTACGGCGGTCAGGCCGAGATCGTCGACGCGGCGGTCCGGCTGGCGGCGGACATCGCGGCCGGGCGGGTCAAGTCGTCCAAGGTCAACGAGAAGGTGTTCGCCCGCTACCTGGACGAGCCGGAGATCCCGCCGGTCGACCTGTTCCTGCGCTCGTCGGGGGAGCAGCGCTTCTCGAACTTCCTGCTGTGGCAGTCCGCCTACGCCGAGATGGTGTTCCTCGACCGGCTGTGGCCCGACTTCGACCGCCGGGACCTGTGGGAGGCGTGCGAGATCTACGCCAAGCGCGACAGGCGCTACGGCGGAGCCGTCCCCAACCAGGTCTAGCGCCGTCGTTCGGCCCGCTTCCCGGACGCCGTCGGCCCCGCTCCGACAACGTCCGGGGCCGTGCCGACCTCCCGCCTGAACGCCTTGGCGAAGGCGAACTCGGCGGCGTACCCCGTCCGCTCCGCGGACCGAGCGCAACGGCAGGTCGGTGTCGCGCGAAGCAGCCGGGCCGCCGCCGTCATGCGCCACCACTCCGTTACGCCGGGCGGTGGCGAGCGCACCTTGCCCGCGAACCGTTGCGCGAACGCCGCCCGCGACAGCCCAGCGCGGTCGGCCGGCGACAGCCCCGCGCGGTCGGCCGGCGACCGGACCGTCCACGGGTGAGCCGGGTGCCGGTGGATGGCCCGCAGCGCCCGCCGAGACCGCCGGGCCGCGCAGCGCCGCGCCCCAGCCGCCGGCCAGGCCTCCGGGCCGGCTCTCTGCTCGCCGTCGAGGGCGCACGCCGCCTCGTGACCGACGGGGCCCCGGCCGGGACCCTGACCCCCCGCCCAGGTTACCGATGGGGCACCGGCGGGGACCCCCGGGCCCCCGGACCCCCGCCCAGGCTTTCGACCCCGCCGACTTCCTCGACCACCTCACCTCCCAGGGCGTCACCTGGCAGGTGCCACCGTAGGAGGGCCTGGCGTAGCCCTGACGGCGAACCGCCGGCCGTCACCGGCTGCCGGCGGGGGACAGGTCCGGCCGGGCCCTCGCTTGCCCGGCCGCTATACGCGGGTATAGCCTCCTATTCTGACGAACAGTCAGCTATACCGACGAATAGGAGCTGGTCGCGGTGAGAAACGTACCGCTCGACCGCCGGGAGGCCCGATGAGCGCCTTCCCGGGCACTGCCACCCTGGCCCGCCTGGCGCTGCGCCGAGAGCGGGCCATCGCGCCCTGGTGGCTGCTGCTGATCGTGGCCCTGGCCCTCGTGATGGTCTCCTACATCAACACGAACATGGGCACGTACCAGCTGAAGCTCTCCTACCTGGAGGTCATCGACGCCAGCCCCTTCCTGCACGCGCTCGGCGGCGGCGTCGTCGAGCCGCGGCTCGAGGTGCTCGCCACCTGGCGCAGCGGCGGCTTCCTCTACGTGGCCAGCGCCTTCGCCGCGCTGATGTCCGTCATCCGGCACACCCGCAGGGAGGAGGACGCCGGCCGGAGCGAGCTGGTCCTGTCGGGCACGGCCGGCCGTCCCGCTCCCCTGACCGCGGCACTGCTGGTCGCGGGCGGGATCAGCCTGACCGGCGGTGCTCTGACGGCCGCCGTGCTGATCGGGATCGGCCTGGAGCCGACCGGGTCGCTCGCGTACGGCGCCGCCATCACGGTCGCCGGCTGGGTGTTCGGTGGTGTCGCCGCGGTCGCCGCCCAGCTCGCGCGCAGCGCCCGCACGGCCACCGCGATCGCCCTCACCGTGCTCGGCGCCGCCTACATGCTGCGCTTCGCCGCGGACGCGAGCGGGCAACTGTGGATGAAGTACCTGTCGCCGGTGGGCTGGAGCCACCTGGTGCAGCCGTACCAGGACGAGCGGTGGTGGATGCTCGGGGTCTCGGCACTGGCCGCCGCGATCCTGTACGCGGTCGCGTACCGGCTGCTCGACCACCGCGACCTCGGCTCCGGCCTGCTGCCGGAGCGCCTGGGGCGGGAGTCGGCACCCGAGCTGCGCGGCCCGGTCAGCCTGGCCTGGCGGCTGCATCGCGGGCTGCTGGCGAAGTGGGCGGCGGGGGTGGCGGTGTTCGCCGTGGCGGGAGGCTCGCTGGGGCCGCTGACGCGGGACCTGCTGTCCCGGCCCAGCATCGTGGTCGACAACATCACGCGGTTCCTCGGCGTCCCGATGGGCGCGACGCAGCTCGCCGGGTACTCGTGGTACCTGATCCTGATCATCGCGTACGCCGTCGCGCTCTACCCGGTGCTCATGACGCTGCGGCTGCGTTCGGAGGAGGGCTCGGGGCGGGCGGAGGCCCTGCAGGCCACTCCGATGACCCGCCTGCGCTGGGCGGCCGGCCACCTGGTCGTGACCGCCCTCGGGACGGCGGCCCTGATGGCCGTCGCCGGCCTCGCCTTCGGCCTCGTCTACTCGCTGCTCGTCGGCGACCTGACCACCGACCTGCCGCGCTTCCTGGCGGGCGCGCTGAGCACCGTACCCGCGGCCTGGTGCGTGGGGGCGGTATGCGTGCTCGCGTACGGTCTGCTGCCGCGGGCGAGCGTGGCGATCTCATGGCTCGTGTGGACCCTGACCGCCCTCCTGGGCCAGGTAGCCGGTCCCCTGTACGGGCTGTGGGGCGGGAGCCCGCTGGAGCCGTTCCACTACGTCGGGAACGCGATGACCGAGCCACCGTTCGCGCTCCTGCCCACGGCGGGACTGGTCGCGATCACGGCACTCCTCGCCTCCGGCGGCCTTCTGGCCCTGCGCCGCCGCGACTTCGGCTGCTAGCCGGGACCCGTTCCGATGAGGAGGCGACGGGATGCCCTCCTTCAGCCGGGCCGCCTGGGAGCGGGGCGATCAGACGGGCGGTCTAGTCCGCTTCACGGCCTCGATGTGGATGGCGCCCGGATTGCCCGGCTGCCATCCCGGCAACGGATCGTCCGTGTCGACCTGGACGAAACCGAGGGGACTCCCAGAAGGCGTTCGTCGTCGTCGAGCACGTGGTCGGCCATCAGACGGGTCACGGCTGGACATGTGCCGGATGAGGGCGGCGCTTCATTCCATGGCAAAGGGGTGGATTCGCGGCTCGCATCTCACGGGCCCTCATAGATGCATTTGGTTTGGTGGTACGCGGAGTTTTCGTCCCCTCGCACGCATGAGCTGGAGGAGTTGGTAGCCCTCGATGCGAGTGCAGCAGCCGTCGTTGATGCCCTCGGTGATCAGATCGGCCGTGTCGCGCGCCGTGATCCCGATGCGTCGCGCATAGTCGAGCGCGTCACGGTCATCGCTGATCCAGTAGGAGCCGGCGTAGGCCTCCCAGTTGCGGATGACGTGGCAGGTCTGAGCCTCTCCAAGATGTTTCAGCGGTTCGAGTCTCGAGCCGCCGAATACGGCGCGGCGGGTCCGCTCGACCATGTCGGCCTCCACCGGATCATCGATCTCGATGGGGTCACCGAGCCAGCCATCACTCGCCACCTTGCCGAGATCGGGGTAGAAGCGGGCTGACCGGGTCGCCTCATACGCGATCGCTTCCGTCCAGCGACCCCGCTCGCGCAGGATCTCCTGCAAGAGCGAGAGATTGTCCACCGCTGCGAAGTTGCACAGCACCGTGTTGTCGGGGAACCAGTACCAGGTCATGGCTCGAGTGGGGGGTCCTCTCTCATGCCGGTGATGGCCTGCCGCATCGTGTCGGTGTCGACGCCGATCAGGTTCGCGAACGGGCGTAGCGTCGCCTTTCCGTCGGCGTACGCCTGGAACGTCGTACGCACCAGCGGGAGGGGGACTCGGGGCCGGGAGGTGTGCTGGATCCACTCACCGAGCGATTCGACGGCATTCGCTTTCCAGGCCGCATCCCAGGCGGTCAAAGCCCTGAAGGATTCGCACTGGCCCTTGTCGATCAGCTGGAGATTGAACAGTTGCCACGCCAGCGTGCTGGGCGAGACCCACAGCTCGCACGCCAGCCTGGCGAACTCCTCCAACCCCCAGGTGATGTGCCCGGCCTTCTCGCGCAGCATCTCGGCCGGCAGGAGCAGCTCCGCGGCGAAGGCGTTCGCGCGTTTCTCGGAGGGCTTTCGTCTGTGGTCGGCGTCGTGGAGGTCCCCGTCGAGGTGGAGCCCTTGATCGTCGCCGGCGAGGAGGTGGCCGAGCTCATGCGCGATCGTGAACCTCTGACGCGCGGGCACCTCCGAGGTCGCCACCACGATCAGCGAGCTGTGTTCGTCGGACCACGACAGTCCGTCGAAGCCGTCGGCCAGGCGATGGACCCGGACATCCACGCCGAAGGCGGCTTCCACGGCACCGGCCAGGTCCTTGCACCGCCACAGCTCGATCCCCTTTTCGGCGGCATGCGCCGTTGCGAGAGCGGCGAGCTCACGGCCCTGACGGAGGGATGAGGTGGAGGCCCTGGGCACCTCGAAGCGCGCCACGTCCTGCCGATATCCGAGAAAGGACAGGTCGGTCCGCATCTGTGCGAGGCGTTCCGCTTCGCGGATGGCCGCGTCCGCTGAAGTGGGGGATACGGTGGCTGCTCGTGCTGCCATTGAGGGTGTGAGCGGGTCGACGCCGAGCAACCAGTCGACGGACACACCACACAGGTCGGCGATCCTGGCCAGGTCCAGTGAGGTGAATCTTCGAACGCCCGACAGGGACTTGGACATCTTCGGGGCATCAAGGCCCGCCTTGACGGCGAATTCCGCTTGGGTGAGGCCGCTTTCCGCTATCAGATGACGAACTCGTGCTGCTGTGTCCCCGGCCATGGGAAAAGCCTACGAGCCACTTGCGAAAATCGCAAGGCGGAACTAGTGACCATGTTCGAATCGGGGCTTGCGTCGTCCCAGGAGTTCGGCCGGCCCCCGGCGTTGGTCCTTGCTTGTGGCTCCCGGGGTGGAGGTCTGGTCAGGCGCGGCGGCGGGCGCGGTAGGCGGCTACGTGCATACGGTTCCCACACGTACGGCTGTCGCAGTAAACCCGGGAGCGGTTGCGGGACTCGTCCACGAACACCCGGTCGCAGTCGGGGGCCGAGCAGGTGCGCAGGCGCTCCGCCTCCCCCTCCACCAGCAGGTGGGCCAGGGCCACCCCGCAGTCCGCCGCCAGGTGCTCCGCCAGCGTCGCGTCCGTCGCGAAATAGTGCACATGCAGCGGGTGTCCGTCGTGTTCCGTCAGCCGGGGCGTGATCCGTGTCTCCGCCAGCAGCGCGTTCAAGGTGCGTACGGCCGTCGGCTGGTCCGGGGCCGTGAAGACGCGGTGGAACGCCTCCCGCACCATCCGCACCTGCCCCAGGTCGCGGGCCGTGAGCGTGCCGATGCCGCTGACCTGGCGGGATTCCACGAAAGCCTGCAAGTCGGACAGGCCCGGCAGGCCCTCTTCGCCGCCGGTTGACGGCGAGGTGTTGACCAGCTCGACAACGGTGGCCAATGAATGCACCATGTCATGGCCAAACGGCATGTTGACTCCTGTCCGGGCCGGGTTCTAGCGTGGTCGCAGCGTATCTCTTGCATGGGGGTCGGGGGGTTTCCGTGAGCGCACATCGCCGTATCGTGCTGATCGCGATCATCGGTGCGCTCATCATCTCCACCTCCGCTCCATTGGTCAGGCTTTCAGATGTATCGCCTGCGACGTCGGCGTTGTTCCGCTGTGCGTACGCGGTGCCGCCGATGCTGCTCCTCGCCTGGCTGGAGCGGCGCAGGCTCGGGCCGCTGCCGCGCAAGGGGCTTCTGACGGCCTGGGCGGCGGGCGTGGTGTTCGCCCTCGACCTGCTGTTCTGGCACCACGCCATCGACTACGTCGGCGCCGGGCTGGCGACCGTGCTGGGCAACCTGCAGGTGTTCATCGTGGCGTTCGCCGCCTGGGGGCTGTTCAGGGAGCGGCCGTCCAACCGGTTGATGATCAGTACGCCGGTCGTGTTCGCCGGGGTCGTGCTGATCTCCGGAGTGTTCGACAGCGCCGCCTACGGCAGCGATCCCATGATGGGGGTGCTGGCGGGGGTGGCGACGTCCATCTCCTACGCGGCGTTCCTGCTGCTGATGAAGGGCGGGTCCGACCGGGCCGCGGGGCCGCTGGCGCACGCGACCGTGGTGGCCACGCTGGCCATCGCGCTGCTCAGCCCGCTGTTCGGGGGCGCGGACTTCGTACCGAGCCGGCCGGAGCACGGGTGGCTGGTGGTGCTCGCGCTCGGGCCGCAGGTGCTGGGGTGGTCGTTGATCACGTTCACGCTGCCGCGCCAGCCGGCCGCGCTCACCGCGCTGCTGCTGCTGATCCAGCCCATGACGACGGTGGCGATCTCCGCGTTGGGGCTCGGGGAGCGTCCGTCGGTGTTGCAGTTCGCCGGGTGCGCGGTGATCGTGCTGGGTGTCCTGTACGGTTCCCGGCGCGCCCAGCCTCCGGTGGACGTCGCCCCGGCGGGTCTCCCCGCGGTCTCCTCGGAGGGCATGCGGCCGCGGCAGTAGGAGGTGGAGGTGGCGGTGGGGTTTGGATGGGGGAGAGGGCGGGGGCGGGCGGCCCCGCCGTCCACAGGTCGCCTCGGTCTGCGAGCGATGTGAGGCGCCCTCCCCGTCCCCGGCGTGCCCGCTGGGCGGCCCTTGGCCGGTCTCAGCCGGTCTTGGCCGAGGTCGAGCAGGATGAGCAGGTGCCGAAGACCTCGACCGTGTGGGTGATCTCGGTGAAGCCGTGCTCGCTGCCCACCATCTCGGCCCACCGCTCGACGGCCGGGCCGGCCACCTCCACGGTGCGGCCGCAGCGGCGGCACACCAGGTGGTGGTGGTGGGTGTCGGTCGCGCACGCCCGGTAGACGGACTCGCCGTCGTCGGTGCGCAGGACGTCGACCTGGCCCCCGTCGGCCAGCGCCTGCAACGCGCGGTAGACGGTCGTCAGACCGATCTTCGCCCCGTGCAGGCGCATCTCGGCATAGACGTCCTGCGCGCTGCGGAAACCCTCGCTCCTGCGCAGGGTGTCGTGCACGGCATCGCGCCTTGTCGTCATGCGACCTCCTCGACGCGCAGCGTTGGTCGCTCGCTCATTGTCGACTCCTGGGTACGGCCTCGCCGTACGAATTTACCGACACCGAGCGCCAGGACGAAGCCGGCGAGCGCAAGAAGCACGATCGCGGCCCCCGGCGGGACCTTGGCGGAGTACGTGGAGGCGAGCAGCCCGCCCACGGAGGCGAGCACGCCGAACAGCATGGCCAGCCCCATCGTGGTACGGAACCCGCGCGTGAGCTGCTGGCTGGTGGCCACCGGGATCACCATCAGCGCGCTGACCAGCAGCAGGCCCACCACCCGCATGGCGATGACCACGGTGAGCGCCGCCGTGACGGCGATGAGCAGGCTCAGGAAGCGCACCGGCAGGCCGCTGGCCCTGGCCATCTCCTCGTCCTGGCAGAGCACGAACAGCTCCCTGCCGAAGATCACGACGACCGCGATCACGAGGACGGCCAGCGCGGCGATGACCCAGATGTCCTGGGGCGTGACGCTGGCGATGGCGCCGAACAGGTAGGAGTTCAGCTTGGCGTTGCTCCCGCCGGGCGCGATGCCCATGAGCATGACGCCGCCCGCGATCCCCCCGTAGAACAGCAGCGCCAGGGCCACGTCGCCGCTGGTGCGCCCGCGTGCCCTGACCAGCTCGATGGCCACCGCGCCGGCGATGGACACGAGGACGGCGGTCAGCACGGGCGTGGTGCCGGTCAGGAAGCCCAGGGCCACGCCGGTCAGCGCCACGTGCCCGATGCCGTCGCCCAGGAGCGCCAGCCGGCGCTGCACGATGAACGTGCCGACCGCGGGCGCGCACAGGCCCACCAGCAGCGCCGCGATCAGCGCGAGCTGGAAGAGCTCTTCCTGCAGAAGTTCGAAGATCACCTTGGTTCCCCCTGCCACCCGGTGAGCGGGCCCACGACGGGCCCGGCAGGGGGAGACATGCTCCGGGGCGTGCGGGTGCTGGTGCTCGTGTCCCGGCCGGGCGCAGTCGCCCTCGGGGCGCGGCGGCCGGCCGTCGTGGGCGACGCGACCCTCGCGGATCACCACGCCGCGCGTGATGATCGGCTCCAGCGGGCCCAGCTCGTGTGCCACGAGCACCACGGTCTTGCCGGCGAGGACGAGCCCGGCCATTGTGTCGGCCAGCAGCCGCTGGGTCTCGGCGTCGACGCCCGCGGTGGGCTCGTCCATCACGTACGTGTCCGGCTCCCCGGCCAGCGCGCGGGCGATGAGCACCCGCTGCTGCTGCCCCCCTGACAGCGACTGGACGGGGTCGTTGGCGCGGTCGGCCAGCTTGACGGCCTCCAGCGCGGCGGCCACGGCCGCCTTGTCGGCCGCGCTGGTCCTGCGCAGCCTGCTCTGCCTGGCGATCCGGCCCGAGGCGACGACCTCGCGCACGGTCGCGGGCACGCCGCCGCCGACCTGGAGCCGCTGCGGCACGTAGCCGATGCGCCACCAGTCGCGGAACCTGCCCGGCGGGGTGCCGTACACCAGGGTCTTGCCGCTGGTCAGCGGCGTGAGACCGAGCAACGTGCGGACCAGCGTCGACTTGCCCGACCCGTTGGCGCCCAGGAGGGCGACGACCTCCCCGGGACAGACGGTCAGGTCGATCCCTCGAAGGACGGGCTTGCCGTCGAAGGAGACCCGGCCGTCGGTCATCGCGAAGGCCGTTTCGTTCATGCCGTACACCCCAGTGCTGTTTGTAGGGTTTTGAGGTTATCGCGCATGGCGGACAGGTAATCGCCCGAGGGCTTGCTTTCCAGCGGGTCCAGCACGGCGGTCTTGGCGCCGACCTGGCTCGCGAGCACCTCGGCCACCTTCGGGCTGACCAGGGACTCGGTGAAGATCGTGGTGACGCCCTCGGCCTTGGCCAGCTTGGCGACCTCCGACAGGCGGGCGGGGGACGGCTCGGTCTCCGGGTCGAGCGTGATGCCGACCTGCTTGAGCTTGTAACGGTCGGCCAGGTAGCCGAACGCCTCATGTGCAGTGACCAGCGTCTTCGTCTTGCAGGTGGTCAGGCCCTGGGTGAGCTCCTGGTCGAGCGTGCCGAGCGTGGCGGCCGTCTTGGCGGCGCGGTCCTTGTAGCCCTGGGCGTGCGCGGGGTCGGCCGTGGCCAGGCGCTCGCCGAGCTTGGTGGCGACGGTGGCCAGGCGTGAGGGGTCGAGCCAGAGGTGCGGGTCGTACGAGACCTCCTCGTGGCCGTGCTCCTCCTCACCTTCCGCGTGTTCCTCCTCGGCGGGCTCGCCGGCGGGCAGGGTGGTGACGGCGGTGGCGGCGTCGAAGCTCTTCTCCGGGTCCACGGCGTCGTCCACGGCCGGCTGGACGCCCTTGATGTAGACGGTGAGCGCGGCGTTCTTGATCTCCGTCACCTGCTGGATGCCCAGCTCCAGGTCGTGCGGCTCGACGCCGGGCGCGGTCAGCACCTTCACCTGCGCGTCGGATCCCCCGACCTGCTCGCTCAGCCACTGCAGCGGGTAGAAGGCCGCGACCACCTCGGGCTTCGCGCCCGCAGCCGGAGTGGCGGTCTGCGCGGTGCCGGAGCCGCAAGCAGTGGCGGTGAGCAGGGACGCTGTGGCCAGTAGACCGACAGCACACGACCGGGAAAATCCTGACATCATGTGAGTCAGTATGCGCCAAAATGAAAATGGTTGTCAAAACGCACTAAGGGCGCGCAGTGGGATGCCGACGGCGGCTGGGGGCCAGGCGCGCCGTGCGGCATCCCGTCATCACCCCGGTGATCGTGCGCCGGCAGAGCCGTTGCCGACGCCCGAGGTGACGCTTTCACCCGCGCTCTCGCCCGCGGTTTCCCATGAGCGCAGCCGCCGTCCGCCGGTGTGGACGCTCATCGAGTCGCCGTCACCCCCGCTCCGGTGAGCCACCGTGCGTACGGCCTGCGGCGACGCCTTGCCGCAGACGCCGCGGGAGGAGGTGGTGGAGAAGGTGCGGGGTTCCCGCGCAGGTCGTCGACGGCCGCGCGCTGCTCTTCTGGCGGCTCGGCGCCGCGGAATCTCAGATCCAGGCGGTCGTGGCTCATGATCCCTCCATTCGGTATACGGTATTCCAGCTAGCCCGCCCGGACAACGTTCTCGCTCAGCAGGTCGCTCACCGCGTGGATCGCGCGCAGCGTCGGCACCTCGGCGCCGGTGAGGTCGGCCAGCTCGACGACCGCGGCCAGCAGCACGTCGAGCTCCAGCGGTTTGCCCTTCTCCAGGTCCTGGAGTGTGGACGTCTTGTGCTCGCCCGCCTTCTCCGCGCCCCGCAGGCGGCGCTCGATGGAGATCCCCGGATCGCAGCCCACCCGCCTGGCCACGTCCACCGTCTCTCTCATCATGGCCACGACCAGTTCCCTGGTGCCGTCGTGGCGGCAGATCCCGGCCATCGTCGCCCTGGCCAGCGCGCTGATCGGGTTGAAGGCGATGTTTCCCATGAGTTTGATCCAGACGTCCCGGCGGAGGTCGCGCTCCACCGGGCACTTCAGCCCGCCCGCGACGGCGGCCTGGCTGAACTCGGCGCACCGCTCGGTCAGCTCGCCGTTGGGCTCGCCGATGGAGAAGCGGGTGCCTTCGAGGTGGCGGATCACGCCCGGTTCCTCGATCTCGGTGGCGGCGTAGACGACGCATCCGATCGCGCGGTGCAGGGGCAGTGCGGACGTCACCGCGCCCTCCGGGTCGACGCTCTCGATGCGGTAGCCCTCGTACGGGCCCTTGAGTCCGTGGAAGTACCACCACGGAATGCCGTTCTGCGCGGCGATGATGCTCGTGGTCTCGTGCAGGAGCGGCTTGATCATGGGGCCCGCGGAGGCGTAGCTGTTCGCCTTGAGGCCCAGGAAGATGTGGTCCACCGGTCCGACCTGGGTGGGGTCGTCGGTGGCATGGGGATGGGCGGTGAAATCGCCCCTGGGGGTGAGCACCCGCACACCGGCACTGCGTATCGCCTGGAGATGCTGGCCTCTCGCGATGAGGTGCACCTCGGCTCCCGCCCTGTGGAGGGCGGCCCCCACGTATGCGCCGATGGCGCCGGCGCCAAGAACAGCGACCTTCATGCTCGCGCTCCGTTCTCGCGTCGGGTTGTAAGCACGGGGCCCCGTAGCTGCGGCGGCCGCGTGATGCGAACCGCCGTAAATACGGGGCCCCGGTGCTTGCGGCGAGTCGCTGGACGAGACCCGCCGGTGCATTCGGTATACAGTATGGAAAAACGCGGGTCAAGGAGTGTCCTTGTGACCGTTTTGCGGCTTGTGCCGGAGATGGAAGCGATGCCATGGGGCTCCGCGCGGGCCATCCCGGTGGAGGTGGACGCGCCGGCGGTCGTGCCGCCGGGGGTGGGCCGGGGAGCGGATCGAGCTGATCGACTTCCCACTGAGCTGATCGAGATAGCGCCGGGGGGCTAGACAGGCCCAACGAGAGGGAGTAACCATTGCGTTCATACGGTATGCAGTATGCGGAAGACAGAGAGCTTCGTCGCCGGGAAAGGGTGGCATGATGTCCGAAACGATCTCGGGTGGTCATCTCGTAGCCAAGGCACTGAAGGCCGAGGGCGTGGACGTGATCTACACGCTCTGCGGTGGCCACATCATCGATATCTACGACGGCTGCGTCGATGAGGGCATCGAGGTCATCGACGTACGCCACGAGCAGGTGGCCGCGCACGCCGCGGACGGCTACGCGCGCATCACCGGCAAGCCCGGCTGCGCCGTGGTCACCGCCGGGCCGGGCACGACCGACGCGGTAACCGGCGTGGCCAACGCCTTCCGCGCGGAGAGCCCGATGTTGCTCATCGGCGGCCAGGGCGCGCTGAGCCAGCACAAGATGGGCTCGCTGCAGGACCTGCCGCACGTGGACATGATGACCCCGATCACCAAGTTCGCCGCGACGGTGCCCAGCACGGAACGGGTGGCCGACATCGTGTCGATGGCCTTCCGGGAGTGCTACCACGGGGCACCCGGGCCGGCGTTCCTGGAGATCCCGCGTGACGTGCTCGACGCGAAGGTGCCGGTGGAGAAGGCCCGCATCCCCGCGCCGGGCCACTACCGCGCTTCGACCCGTCAGCAGGGCGACCCCGAGGCCATCGAGCGGCTGGCGGACCTGCTGGCGCACGCCGAGAAGCCGTGCATCCTGCTCGGCAGCCAGGTCTGGACGTGCCGGGCGACCGACGCGGCCATCGACTTCGTCAGGTCCCTGAACGTGCCGGCGTACATGAACGGCTCGGGCCGCGGCACGCTCCCGCCCGGCGACCCGCACCACTTCCAGCTCAGCCGCAGGTACGCCTTCACCGAGGCCGACCTCATCATCATCGTCGGCACCCCGTTCGACTTCCGGATGGGCTACGGCAAGCGCCTGTCGCCGACCGCCAAGGTCGTCCAGATCGACCTCGACTACCGCACTGTCGGGAAGAACCGGGACATCGACCTGGGGATCGTGGGCGACGCCGGCCTCATCCTCTCGGCGGTGGCCCAGGCCGCGAGCGGCCGCATCGAGAACGGCGCGGCCCGGCGCAAGGAGTGGCTGGAGGAGCTGCGCGCCGTCGAGACCCAGGCGTACGAGAAGCGCCTGCCCCGCCAGCTCTCCGGCGCCCAGCCCATCGACCCCTACCGCCTGGTCCACGAGATCAACGAGTTCCTCACCGAGGACACCATCTACATCGGCGACGGCGGCGACATCGTCACCTTCTCCGGGCAGGTCGTGCAGCCCAAGTCCCCCGGCCACTGGATGGACCCCGGGCCGCTCGGCACGCTCGGCGTCGGCATGGCCTTCGCGATGGCCGCCAAGCAGGCCCGGCGCGACAAGGAGGTGCTGTGCCTGTTCGGTGACGGCGCCTTCAGCCTCACCGGCTGGGACTTCGAGACGATGGTCCGCTTCGACCTGCCGTTCATCGGCGTCATCGGCAACAACTCCTCGATGAACCAGATCAGGTACGGCCAGGCCGCCAAGTACGGCGAGGAGCGCGCCCGCGTCGGCAACACCCTCGGCGACATCCGCTACGGGGAGTTCGCCAAGCTCCTCGGCGGCTACGGCGAGGAGGTGCGCGACCCGGCCGAGATCCGCCCCGCGCTGGAGCGGGCACGGCAGTCCGGCAAACCCTCGCTGATCAACGTCTGGGTCGACCCAGAGGTCTACGCCCCCGGAACCATGAACCAGACCATGTACAAGTAGGGGAACTCCGACATGAAGGCTCTCGAAGGTGTCCGCGTCCTCGACATGACCCATGTCCAGTCCGGCCCGTCGGCCACCCAGCTGCTCGCCTGGCTGGGCGCCGACGTGGTCAAGCTTGAGGCCCCCACCGGCGACATCACCCGGCAACAGCTCCGCGACGTGCCCGATGTCGACAGCCTCTACTTCACGATGCTCAACTGCAACAAGCGCAGCATCACCCTCAACATGAAGAGCGAGCGCGGCAAGGAGATCTTCACCGAGCTGGTGAAGAGCGCAGACGTCCTCGTGGAGAACTTCGGCCCCGGCGCGGTCGACCGCATGGGCTTCCCCTGGGAACGCCTCCAGGAGCTCAACCCCCGCCTCGTCTACGCCTCGATCAAGGGCTTCGGCCAGGGCCGGTACGCCAAGTTCAAGGCGTACGAGGTGATCGCCCAGGCCATGGGCGGCTCGATGAGCACCACGGGCTTCGAGGAGGGACCGCCGCTGGCGACCGGCGCCCAGATCGGCGACTCGGGCACCGGCATCCACGCGGTGGCCGGCATCCTGGCGGCCCTCTTCCAGCGCAACCAGACCGGCCGCGGGCAGCGCGTACAGGTGGCCATGCAGCACGCCGTGCTGAACCTGTGCCGCGTCAAGCTGCGCGACCAGCAGCGCCTGGCGCACGGGCCGCTGCGTGAATACCCCAACAAGACGTTCAACGACGAGGTGCCGCGCTCGGGCAACGCCAGCGGCGGCGGCCAGCCCGGCTGGGCGGTGCGCTGCGCCCCCGGCGGGCCGAACGACTACATCTACGTCATCGTCCAGCCGGTCGGCTGGAAGCCGATCGCGAACATCATCGGCCGGCCCGAGCTGGCCGAGGACCCCGAGTGGGCGACGCCGGAGGCCCGGCTGTCCAAGCTGGACAAGATGTTCCAGCTCATCGAGGAGTGGACGATCCGGCACGACAAGTGGTCGGTGCTCGACCGGCTGAACGCCGAGAACATCCCGTGCGGGCCGATCCTGTCCACCAAGGAGCTGGTGGAGGACGAGAGCCTGCGCGAGGAGGGCATCGTCGTCTCGGTGGAGCACCCGGAGCGCGGCGAGTTCGTGACCGTCGGCAGCCCGCTGCAGCTGTCCGACTCGCCAGTGGACGTCCGCACCCCGCCGCTGCTCGGCGAGCACAACCAGGAGATCTACGGCGAGCTCGGCGTGAGCGCGGACGAGCTGAACGAACTCAAGACGAACGGAGTCATCTAGTGGCCGCCAGGGAAGTCATCGAGAAGGCGCTCGCCGAAGGGCGCACCGCCCTGACGGCTCCCGAGGGCCGCGAGCTGTGCCAGGCGTACGGCATCGCCACCCCGGGCGAGGGCCTGGCCACCTCGGCCGACGAGGCCGCGCGGCTGGCCGGGGAGATCGGGCTCCCGGTCGTGCTGAAGATCGTCTCGCCCGACATCCTGCACAAGACGGACGCCGGCGGCGTGCTGGTCGGCCTGAAGACCGTCGAAGAGGTGCGGGAGGGGTACGACACGATCCTGGCCAACGCCCGCGCCTACAACCCCGACGCGAAGATCGACGGCATCCAGGTGCAGCAGCTCGTCGGCGGCGGCCACGAGGTCATCGTGGGCGCGGTCACCGACCCCACCTTCGGCAAGATCATCGCCTTCGGTCTGGGCGGTGTCCTAGTTGAAGTACTTAAGGACGTGACCTTCCGGCTTGCCCCGGTTTCGGGTGATGATGCGCTTGGGATGCTGGACGACATCAAAGCGGCCGAGATTCTGCGCGGTGTACGGGGCGCCGAGCCCGCCAACAGGGACGCGCTCGCGGCCCTGATCGAGCGCGTAGGCCGGCTCGTCACCGACATCCCCGAGATCGTCGAGATCGACCTCAACCCGGTCTTCGCCGACGCGAACGGGGCGGTCGCCGCCGACGTGCGCATCCTCATCGGCGAGCCGCAGCCCGAGGTCGTCCGGCTGTCGCGCGAGGAGATCCTGCGGCAGATGACGCGGATCTTCAAGCCGCGCTCCGTCGCCGTGATCGGCGCCTCGGCCGAGTCCGGCAAGATCGGCAACTCGGTCATGAAGAACCTCATCAACGGCGGCTACCGGGGGCAGATCTTCCCGATCAACCCCAAGGCCGACGAGATCATGGGGCTGACGGCGTACAAGAGCATCGGGGACGTGCCCGGCGACGTGGACGTGGCCGTGTTCGCGATCCCGGCCAAGTTCGTGGCGCCGGCGCTGGAGGAGGTCGGCGAGAAGGGCGTGGCGGGCGCGGTCATGATCCCGTCCGGGTTCGCCGAGACCGGGAACGTCGAGGGCCAGAAGGAGATCGTCGAGATCGCCCGCAGGCACGGCGTGCGCATGCTCGGCCCGAACATCTACGGCTACTACTACACGCCGGAGAACCTCTGCGCGACGTTCTGCACGCCGTACGACGTCAAGGGCAGCGTGGCGCTGACCTCGCAGAGCGGCGGCATCGGCATGGCCATCCTGGGCTTCAGCCGCACGACCAAGATGGGCGTCTCGGCCATCGTCGGCGTCGGCAACAAGGCCGACGTGGACGAGGACGACCTGCTCACCTTCTTCGAGCAGGACGACAACACCAAGGCCGTGGCCATGCACCTGGAGGATCTCAAGGACGGGCGCGGCTTCGTCGAGGCCGCCCGCCGGGTGGTCAAGGAGAAGCCGGTCATCGTGCTCAAGGCCGGGCGCACCGCCATGGGCGCGCGGGCCGCCGGCTCGCACACCGGGGCGCTGGCCGGCGACGACAAGGTGTACGACGACATCCTGCGCCAGGCGGGCGTCGTGCGCGCGCCGGGGCTCAACGACATGCTCGAGTACGCCCGCGCGCTGCCGATCCTGCCCGCGCCCAAGGGCGAGAACGTCGTCATCATCACCGGTGCCGGCGGCTCGGGCGTGCTGCTCTCCGACGCCATCGTGGACGCCGGGCTGACCCTCATGGACATCCCGGACGACCTGGACGCGGCATTCCGCGCCTACATCCCGCCGTTCGGCGCGGCGGGCAATCCCATCGACATCACCGGCGGCGAACCCCCCTCGACCTACGAGAACACGGTCCGCCTCGGCCTGGCCGACGAGCGCATCCACGCGCTGGTCCTGGGCTACTGGCACACGATCGTGACGCCGCCGATGGTATTCGCCGAGCTCATCGCGCGTGTGGTGGCGGAGGAGCGGGCGAAGGGCAACGTCAAGCCGGTGGTGGCATCGCTCGCCGGCGACACCGAGGTTGAGGAGGCCAGCGAGTACCTGTTCGAGCACGGCGTGGTCGCGTACCCGTACACGACAGAGAAGCCCGTGGCGGTCCTCGGTGCGAAGTACCGCTGGGCCAGGGCGGCCGGGCTGCTGGGCTAAGAGCCGAGCCACAGCAGCGCCAGGCGAGGGGGCTTAATTCGGGGCGCACGAGGAAGGCAACAACCCCCCAGGAGGTCCGTAGGTGGACACATCGAACACACCACCGGCGACGGCCACGCCGCCGGTCGAGGATGAACGAGTATGGAAAGCGGGCCGGCTTGAGCCGATGCCCATCAGGAAGCTCCCCGACGCACCTCCCTCGGTGCACATTCTCGGGCCGACGGTCTTCCTCGTCGCGCTGGGCGTGGGCATGGGCGAGTCGTACATGTGGCCCAGGCTGGTGCTGCTGTTCGGGCCCGAGATCAGATGGCTGTTCCTGATCGGCGTCACCCTGCAGGCCGTGGTGATGCTGGAGATGGCCCGGTACGCCATGGCCACGGGGGAGAGCATCTTCTCCGGCGCGGCCAGGGTGTTCAAGCCACTGATGTGGTTCTTCTTCATCGTGGCGATCGCCGTCTACATCTGGCCGGGACACCTGTCGGCGGGAGCGGCGGCGTTCGAGGAGATCACCGGAATACCCTGGGTGGTGACCGCGGTCGCCGGGTTGATCCTCGTCGGCGTGGTCTTCACCCTGGCCAAGGTGATCTACAACCTGCTCGAGAACGTGCTGTCGCTGCTCATCGGCGCGCTCGTGCTCGGCACGGCCGTGGTCGCGGCCATGGTGGGCTCCTGGGGAGACGTGGTCACCACGATCAGCGGCATGTTCTCCTTCGGCTACCTGCCGGCGGAGGCCATGTCGGCCGCCTGGTTCCCCGTCATCGTGGGGGCGTGCGCGTTCGCCGGACCGTCGGGCATGCAGCAGATGTGGTACACGCTGCACCTGCGCGACTCCGGGGCCGGCATGGGCGTGCACATCCCGAAGGTGCGCGGGCTGCGGCACGCGGGCGAGGAAGAGGAGATGCCCTCCCGCGGGTTCATGTTCGACACCGAGGACCCGGCGGAGATGGCCAAGTGGAGAGGGTGGCGGCGCTGGGTCACTTTCGACGCGCTGCTGCTGTTCTGGGGCATCACCATGCTGGTCACGATCTCCTTCACGGTGATCGCCCAGTCGGCGGTGCGGCAGAACCCGGACGTCCGGACGGCCATTCAGGGCGACGACCGGGAGGTGGCGCTGTCCGCGATGGCCGACGCCGTCTCCTCGGCGGGCAGCTCGGTTCTCGGGGTCGTGTTCCTCGGGTTCATCGCGCTGATCGGCCTGAACGCGACGCTGGGCCTGTTCGACTCCTTCTCCCGGGGTCAGGCTGACATGACCTTCAACTTCGTCCGCGGGGCGAAGAAGCTGGGCATGTCGCGCCTGTACGGGATCTTCCTCTGGGGCGTGATCCTCTTCGGGATCCTGATCCTGCTGTTCGGCCCGGCCGACGGTCCCAGCGGGATCCTGGACACGCTGGCGTTCCTGTCCACGTTCGCCATGGGCGCGTACTGCGTGACGCTGCTCCTGGTGAACAACCGCATGCTGCCCAAACCGATCAGGCCCAAGTGGTGGACCAACGTGATCATCGGGTTCGGTGCGGTGTTCTACCTCGGAATGCTCTTCTACAGCCTGTTCGCCTACGGCGTGGTCGTGGGCTGATGGGAGGACGGCACAGCCTCGAACTCGCCCTGCCCGGGGCGTCGATCGGAGCCGTCGCCGGTGCCATGGCCGGTGGGTTGACCCTGCTCGCGGGGCAGCCCACCGGGATGGCCGCGCTGTCGGCCCTGGCGCTCGCCGCACCGCTCGCCCTCTTCGGCGGCCTGTACGGCGTGCTCCTCGGCCACGGCGTGTTCCGGCCCGGCACGTTCGGGCCCGTCGGCCTGTACTGGATGGCGGCCTTCCCGGTCTCCCGGCTCATGCAGGAGAGCGTGGCCGGGGTCGGCATGGCCGACGGCATCCCGCTGTTCCTGGCGTACCAGGCGATGGTCAGCCTCGGCTTCGCGATCGGCTTCGTCTGGCTGCACGAGCGGCTCATGCCGCACTGGCTGGTCCGCCGGGCCGGCGACAACCCGATCGCCAAGGACCTGCTCGCCCAGTACATCCGGTACGCACAGATGGTGCAGACGAGGAAGGGAGCACGTAAGTGAATCTGCCCTTGTGGATCTGGCTGGCCACGATCGGCGGCTTCTGTCTCGTGCTCGCTTTCGACTTCTGGCTCGTCGCCCGCAACCCCCACGAGCCCTCCTTCAAGGAGTGCGTGGGCTGGGTGTCGTTCTACGTGAGCCTGGCCGTGGCCTTCGGCGTCGGCCTGCTCGTGTTCTCCGGCCCCGCGCACGGAGGGGAGTTCTTCGCCGGGTGGATCACCGAGTACTCGCTCAGCGTGGACAACCTCTTCGTCTTCCTGCTGATCATGAGCAGGTTCCAGGTGCCGCGGCAGTACCGCCAGAAGGTCCTTCTCATCGGCATCATCCTGGCGCTGATCATGCGCGGCGGCTTCATCGCGGCCGGCGCGGAGGCCGTGGCCAGGTTCGACTGGCTCTTCTACGTGTTCGGCGCCTTCCTCGTCTACACCGCGTGGAAGCTGATCGGGCACGAGGACGAGGAGGCGGAGTTCTCCGAGAACCTCGCCCTGCGCACGGTTCGCCGGGTGCTCCCCACGACGGACACCTATCACGGCGCCCGGCTCACCGTGCATCACGGGCGCAGGATGGTCACCCCGATGCTGATCGTGATGGTCGCGATCGGGACCACCGACCTGCTGTTCGCGCTGGACTCCATCCCGGCCATCTTCGGCCTCACCAAGGAGCCCTACCTGGTCTTCACCGCCAACGCCTTCGCCCTCATGGGGCTGCGGCAGCTCTTCTTCCTGATCGGCGGGCTGCTCGACCGGCTCGTCTATCTCAGCAAGGGCCTGTCGGTGGTGCTCGCCTTCATCGGCGTGAAGCTGATTCTCGAGGCCCTGCACCATGACGGGGTGTCGTGGGCGCCGGAGATCCCGATCATGGTGTCTCTCGGGGTCATCCTCGGCACTCTCGCCGTCACCACGGTGCTCAGCCTGATCAAGTCGGCTCGCGACGCCAAGTCGAAGGTGGTGGAGCCGGAACCCGTGGACCGCTGAATCGGGCCGCGCGCGGGGGCGGAGGCTGCTTACGGGTGGCCGCCCCCCTGCCGCGGCTCAGCGGCATGCCCTGGCTCAGTGGCGAGGGCTCTTGCGCACGTCGTGCTCCGCGCTCCAGCGGCGCAGGTAGCTGTCCGCCTCATCGGCGGAGTAGTGCTTTCTGAGCGCTGCGCTCAGGCCGATCCCGATGGCTCGGCCGTCTGCTGCCTGGCCCATGGGATCACCAAGGAGAAAGCGGATGAACGCCTTCATTGTCATGCACCTCCAATCCGTACTGCCCCCAGCCTCTACCCGAGGTGTTTCGGAGCATGTGGTCTTCTGTGAACGCCAGGTCAACCCAGCTGGCGGGGGCGGCGCCGGCGGACGGGCTTGGGCGCCGGCTCCACCGGCTCGCTCTCCCGCTGCTCCATGTAGGAGGCACGGGTGTGCTCGGTGTGCTCCCGCATGATCTTCGCCGCCCGCCGCTCGTCGCCGGCCTCGATGGCGTCGATCAGCGACGTGTGCTCGTCCCACGAGGCCATGCCGCGCTGGCGGGCCACCGGCGTGTGGTACCACCGCACCCGCCTGGCCACCTGGGCGGCCAGCTCGGCCAGGACCCTGTTGCCCGACAGGGCGGTCACCAGGGCGTGCAGCTCCGAGTTGGTCGCCACGGCGCCGTCGACGTCGTCGGACTGCACCGAGGCGATCCCGCGGGCGCACAGGGCGCGCAGCCGCTTCACGCCGTCCTCGCCCGCGTGCTGCGCGGCGAGCCGGGCGGACTCGGTCTCCAGCAGCGTGCGGACGGCGAGCAGCTGGTCGGCCTCCTCCAGCGTCGGGACGTGCACGAACGCGCCCTGCCCCGGGTGGAGGTCGACCCAGCCCTCGCCGCTGAGCTGCTGCAGCGCCTCGCGGACCGGCTGCCGGGAGACCCCGAGCAGCTCGGCCAGCTCGCTCTCCACGAGGTGCTGGCCGGGCTTGAGCTGACCGGAGACGATGAGCTCTTGGATAGCCTCGATCACGCTCTCCCTGAGCGTGGCAGGGCGGGGAATCTTGGCGGCCGCCGCCTGACCGGCCTGATCCGACACCAGCATGGTCACGTCTCCAGGAGTGCGTTAAAGTTTTTGGTCGACTGCCTACAGCATACCGTGTAGGGGTTAGCCACGCCCGTGAGTCTCATCACAGCGCGTCGCCTGGTCGCAGGCGTCATAGGGGGCGTCATAGCGGGATGGTGGCGGGCAGGCCGGGGATGCGCAGGCGCGGGGTGGCCAGGGCGGGCAGGGCCGCCAGCGCGGCGGCCGCGAGGAGGGCGGCGCCGGGCGCGGTCAGGGCGGTGAGGGCCAGGGCGACGGCGACCACTCCGGCGACGGCCTTGGCGCTGTAGACGACCGCGTGGATCTCGGTGGCCCGCTCGGTGCCGAAGAGCTCGCGTACGAGGCTGGCGAGCAGGGGGTAGAACGCGCCCCCGCCCAGCCCGGCCGCGACGACCCCCAGCCACAGCAGCGCACTCCCGACCACCGCTCCTTGCGCGGAGGCCCCCAGCGCGCTCCCGCCCGCCGCCGCCAGGGCGTCCCCGGCCGCCGTGCCGGGAGCCGTCCGGGCGAGCGCGCCGGCGTTCTGGACGGCCACGGCCAGCAGGATCTGCCCCAGGGCGAGCGCGCCGAAGACGGTGGCCAGCACCCGCCTGCGGCCGAACAGCTCCGCCGCCCGCATGGCCACCGACCGGCCGGCCCCGTTCAGCGCCACCAGCAGGGCCAGCGCGCCCCACGTCCCCGTGCCCGCCACCACGATCACGTCGAAGACCGACACGGCGCCCGCGCAGGTCAGCAGCAGGGCGAGTGCCGGCAGCGTGCGCGTGCGCATGGCCTGGGCGAGCCCGAACTGCTTGACCGCCTCCGGGCTCGTCCGCAGCCGGGCCGCGTCCAGGGCGTGCGTGCGCGGGTCCACGTCGCCGGGCCACCACAGGGCCGGGGGCAGGCGCAGCCACCGGGCCGCCGTGCCGATGACGGCCACCGCCAGGACGGCGGCGACCAGGAAGGCGGCGGTCGTGGCGCCCGGGGCGATCCCGGTCCAGACCAGCAGGGGCACCGCGCCGTACCCGAAGGCGCCGGTGATCAGCCCGACCCGGGCGGCGGGCCGTTCCGGATACCAGGAGGCGACGACCTCGCCGCACACCCCGTAGACCAGCCCCGCCCCCAGCCCGCCGAGCAGCGCGTAGCCGGCGAGCGCGGCCAGGCCGGGGCCGGTGAGGGCGGTCGCCGCGAGGGCGGGACCGGCGAGGGCCGCCGTGGCGAGGCCGAGGCCGCTCAGCGCGGCGCCGGCGGCCAGGCAGGCGCGCACGGTCAGCCGCCCGCGGCGGACGAGGTGGAGGGCGGGCAGGGCGCCCGCGGCCTGGCAGGCGATCCAGACAGCGAGCAGTGTCAGGCCGGCCGCCTCCTTGGCGAGCAGCGCGGCGTAGCCGTACTGGAGCGGGCCGATCGCCGCCATCGCGGCCAGGGCCAGCCAGAACATCCGGGTGCGGTCTGCGGGAACGGGGCCGGGACGGTACGAACGCCCGCGCCAATCCTTAACTGCATTCTCCATACTGTATGGAATATCCAGAAGACAGTCCGCTGTCGAGACCCTTTACGAAGGATACTCCATACGGTATACCGTCTACAAAGGAGGCTCGAATGGACCTGTACGAGTACCAGGCGAAGGAGCTCTTCGGGCGTCACGGGATCCCGGTTCCCGCAGGCGGGGTCGCGGCCACGCCGGCCGAGGCCCGCGCGATCGCGGCCGAGCTGAACGCGCCCGTAGTCATCAAGGCCCAGGTGAAGACCGGTGGACGGGGCAAGGCAGGCGGGATCAGACCGGCGGCGGGGCCGGTCGCGGCCGAGGCGGAGGCCGATCGCGTCATCGGGATGGACATCAAGGGGCACATCGCGCACCGCGTGCTGGTGGAGGCCGCGACGGTGCCGTTCGAGGAGTACTACGCGGCCTTCCTGGTGGACCGGGCCGAGGGTGGGTTCCTGGCGATGGTGTCGGCCCAGGGCGGCATGGAGATCGAGGAGCTCGCGGCCACCGACCCCGACGCCCTCGTGAAACTGCCGATCGACCCCGTGGCGGGCGTGGACGCCGACACCGCCCGGCTGCTGGCCGCCAAGGCCGGGCTGCCCGAGCAGGCGGCCGAGGTGCTGGAGCGACTGTGGAAGGTGCTGGTCGCGGAGGACGCCCTGCTGGTCGAGGTGAACCCGCTGATCTGCACCACCGACCAGCGGATCATGGCGCTCGACGGCAAGGTGACCCTCGACGACAACTCCGCCTTCCGCCACTCCTGGGAGGACTACGGGGAACGGTCCGAGAGCCTGGAGGCCCGGGCCAGGGCCAAGGGTTTGAACTACGTCAAGCTGGACGGCAAGGTCGGCGTGATCGGCAACGGCGCGGGGCTGGTCATGAGCACGCTCGACGTGGTCGCGGGGGCCGGCGCCGACCCCGCCAACTTCCTGGACATCGGCGGCGGGGCCTCCGCCCAGGTCATGGCCGACGGGCTGGAGATCATCCTGGCCGACCCCGACGTACGGTCGGTGCTGGTCAACGTCTTCGGCGGCATCACGGCCTGCGACGCGGTGGCGAACGGCATCGTCACGGCACTCGAACTCCTCGGCGAGCGGGGCCACGGCAGGCCCATCGTCGTGCGGCTGGACGGCAACAACGCCGAGGTGGGCCGGCGCATCCTCAGCGACGCCAGGCACCCGGCGGTCCGCCAGGTCTCCACCATGGACGGCGCCGCCGAGATGGCGGCCAGACTCGCGGCAGGTGCGTAAATGGCGATCTTTCTGACCAAGGACAGCCGGGTTCTCGTCCAGGGCATGACGGGCGCGGAGGGCACCCGGCACACGGCCCGCATGCTCGCCGCCGGGACCGACGTCGTGGCCGGGGTGACGCCCGGCAAGGGCGGCCGGTCGGTGGACTTCGGGGAGCGCTCGGTGCCGGTGTTCGGCTCGGTGGCCGACGCGGTCTCCGGGACCGGGGCCGACGTGTCGGTGATCTTCGTGCCGCCGCGGTTCACCGCCTCGGCGGTGGAGGAGGCCGTCGAGGCCGGGGTGCCGCTGTGCGTGGTGATCACCGAGGGCGTCCCCGTGCATGACGCCGTACGCTTCCGCGCCCTGGCGAACGGCCGGACCCGGATCATCGGCCCGAACTGCCCCGGCCTGATCAGCCCCGGCCAGTCCTCGGCCGGGATCATCCCCGCCGACATCACCTCGGCCGGGCGCATCGGGCTGGTCTCGAAGTCGGGGACGCTGACGTACCAGCTCATGTACGAGCTGCGCGACCTCGGCTTCTCCACCGCCGTCGGCATCGGCGGCGACCCCGTCGTCGGGACCACGCACATCGACTGCCTGCGGGCCTTCCAGGACGACCCGGGCACCGACGCCATCGTGATGATCGGCGAGATCGGCGGCGACGCGGAGGAGCGGGCCGCGGCCTACATCGCCGCGAACGTCACCAAGCCCGTGGTCGCGTACGTGGCCGGGTTCACCGCGCCGGAGGGCAAGACGATGGGGCACGCGGGCGCGATCGTGTCCGGCTCGTCCGGGACCGCCCAGGCCAAGAAGGAGGCCCTGGAGGCGGTCGGGGTCCGCGTCGGGCGCACTCCCTCGGAGACCGCCCGCCTCATGCGTTCGGAGCTGACGCGGTGAAATTCGACGTCAACCTGTCCATTCTGCTGACCGACCTGCCGCTGCTGGAGCGCCCGGCCGCGGCGGCGAAGGCCGGGTTCGACGCCGTCGAGCTGTGGTGGCCGTTCGACACGCCGGAGCCCACGAGCGCGCAGCTCGCGGACCTGCGGCAGGCCATCGAGGAGGCCGGGGTGCGCCTGGTCGGGCTCAACTTCGACGCCGGCGACATGGCGGCGGGCGAGCGCGGCCTGCTGGCCAGGCCGGACGGCTCGGCCCGGTTCCAGGCCAACATCGAGCCCGCGGTGCGGCTGGCGGGCGAGCTGGGCTGCACGGTGCTCAACGCCCTGTACGGCAACGGCCCCGGCACCGTCCGGGACCTGGCCGTGGCGAACCTGCGCAGGGCGGCCGACGCGGCGGCCGGCATCGGCGCGACCGTGGTGGTCGAAGCCCTCAACTCCCACGAGAACCCGAAATATCCGATCACGTCGGCGGGGGCGGCGTTCGAGCTGATCGACCAGGTGGAGCGGGACAACGTGGCCTTCCTGGCCGACCTGTACCACCTGCACCGGATGGGCGAGGACGTCCTCGGGCTCATCGACCGGCACACGGCCCGCTTCGGGCACGTGCAGGTCGCCGACGACCCCGGGAGGGGCGGGCCGGGGAGCGGGCGGATGCCGTACCCCGAGATCTTCGCGCGGCTGGAGGCGGCGGGCTACCGCGGCCACGTCGGCCTGGAGTACCGGCACGAGGGGCCGGGCGCGTTCGACTGGAGGCAGGGATGAACATCGGGTTCGTCGGCTTGGGGATCATGGGCAGCCCGATGGCGGCCAATCTCCTCAAGTCCGGACATGTCGTGACCGGATATGACGTGAGCGCCGCGCGGGTCGAGCAGCTCGCCGGACTGGGCGGCAAGGGCGCCCCGAGCGTGGTGGACGCGGTCGCCGGCGCGGACGTCGTCATCACGATGCTGCCGGACTCGCCGCAGGTGGAGGAGGTGGCGCCGCTCGTCATCGAGTACGGCAAGCCGAACCTGCTCTACATCGACATGAGCACCATCAAGCCCGAGACCTCCCGCTGGGTGGCCCGGCAGGCGGCGGCCGTCGGCGTACGCGCCCTGGACGCCCCCGTCAGCGGCGGCGAGCGCGGCGCGATCGACGGCACCCTGTCGATCATGGTGGGCGGGGTGGCCGAGGACGTCGAGGCGGCGGCACCCGTACTCGGCCGGCTCGGCACGACCGTCGTGCACGTCGGCCCCGCGGGCTCCGGACAGACCGTCAAGGCGGCCAACCAGCTCGTCGTCGGCGGCATCTACGGGCTGGTGTCGGAGGCGATCGTGCTGCTGGAGGCGTCGGGCGTGGACCCGGTGGCCGGGCTCGACGTGCTCGCCGGCGGCCTGGCGGGCTCCCGGATCCTGGAGCTCAAGCGGCACACCATGGTCAAGCGGGAGTTCGCCCCCGGGTTCCGCATCGACCTGCACCACAAGGACATGGGCATAGCCGTCTCCGCCGCCCGCGAGGCCGGCGTCAGCCTGCCGCTCACCGGGCAGGTCGCCCAGCTCGTGGCCGCGGCCCGGGCGCAGGGCCACGGCTCGCTCGACCACTCCGCCCTGCTGAAGGTGATCGAAAGGCTGAACGCATGAAAAGAGTGCCTTGCATGGAGGCCGTGGTCGCGGTGCTGGAGTCGGAGGGCGTGGACACGGTCTTCGGCATCCCCGGCGCGGCCATCCTGCCGCTCTACGCCGCGCTCCAGCACAGCTCGATCCGGCACATCACCGTGCGCCACGAGGAGGGCGGCACCCACGCGGCCGACGGCTGGGCCCGGGTGACCGGGAACGTCGGCGTCTGCATCGGCACCTCCGGCCCAGCCGGCACGAACATGATCACCGGCCTCTACACCGCGCTGGCCGACTCGATCCCGATGATCTGCGTCACCGGCCAGGCCGTGAGCTCCAAGCTGCACCAGGAGGCGTTCCAGGCGGTCGACATCGTGGAGATCGCCAAGCCGGTGACCAAGTGGGCGGTGCAGCTCAAGGAGCCCGCCCAGGCGCCGTGGGTGTTCAGGGAGGCGTTCCGGATCGCCCGCTCGGGGCGGCCGGGTCCCGTGCTCATCGACCTGCCGGTCGACGTCCAGCGCGGCACCTGCCTGTACGACCGCGACCTGGACGCGCCGCTGCCCGTCGAGGTGCCGAAGCCGCTGCCCAAGGTCGTGGGCGCGGCCATGGACCTGCTGGAGGAGGCCAGGCGGCCGATCATCCTGGCCGGCGGCGGCGTCATCATCGGGGAGGCGTACGACGAGCTGCGCGCGCTGGCCGAGCACCTCCAGGTGCCGGTGCAGGTGACGCTCATGGGCAAGGGCGCCTTCCCCGAGGACCACCCGCTGTTCGCCGGGATGGCCGGGATCCAGACGCAGACGCGGTGGGGCAACGCCGCGTTCCTGGAGAGCGACCTGGTGCTGGCCGTGGGGGCCAGGTTCGGCGACCGGCACACCGGCGACCTCGACGTCTACCGCCGGGGGCGCAAGTTCGTGCACGTGGACATCGACCCCATGCAGCTCGGCCGGGTCTTCGAGCCCGACCTCGGGGTCGTCGGGCACGCCCGGCCGGTGCTGGCCGAGCTGCGCGACGAGGCGCGCCGCCGGGGCGGGCCGCGCGAGCCGGGCAAGTGGGTGCGCAAGGTCGGCGAGCTGCGCAGCACCCTGGTGCTCCGGGACGACTTCGACGACGTGCCGATCAAGCCGCCCAGGGTGTTCAGGGAGATCAACGAGTATTTCCCCAGGGACACCACGTTCGTCACCGCCATCGGGCTCTACCAGATCTGGTCCGGGCAGTTCCAGACGACGTACCTGCCGCGCCGCTACCTGGTCTGCGGCCAGGCCGGGCCGCTGGGCTGGGAGGTGCCGGCGGCCATGGGCGTCAAGCTCGCCCATCCCGAGCGGCAGGTCGTGGCGGTGGTCGGCGACTACTCCTTCCAGTTCCTGATGGAGGAGGTGGCGGTGGCGGCGCAGTACCGGGTGCCGTTCGTCATCGTCATGATCAACAACGAGTACCTGGGCCTCATCAGGCAGGCGGAGCTCCCGTACGGCATGAACTACGCCGTCGACCTGCACTACGGGGAGGGCGGCATCGACCATGTCAAGGCCATGGAGGCGTTCGGCTGCCCGGCGCGCCGGGTGGAGGTGCCCGGCGACATCCGCGACGCGCTGGCCTGGGCGAGCGCCGAGGCGGCGCGCGAGCGGCTGCCGGTGCTGGTCGAGGTGATGGTGGAGCGCGAGGCGAACGCCGCCATGGGGCCCTCGCTGGAATCGATCAAGGAGTTCGAGCCGCTGCCCGAGCTCATCACCGCCGACTGGTCGGACTGAGGAGGATGGACATGCGGCTCAAGCCGGGCACGTCCTGGCGGGACGCCTACGAGCAGTGCTGCTCGGCGGCCCCCGAAGCCTTCCACGAAGACCGGGTGCTGAACCACTGGGGCGGCATCTGGCACCGCGACGGGCGTCCGGTGCCCGGCTTCTCGCCGCTGGACGGCACCGCCATCGCGGGGCCGCCCCGGCTCGACCGGGCCGGCGCCGGCCGGGCGCTGGCGGGCGCGGTGGAGGAGCACAACCGCTGGCGCTACCTGCCCCTGGCCGAGCGCAAGGCCATGGTGTCGGCGGCCGTGGAGTCCATGGCCGCCCACCGGGACCTGCTGGCCCTGCTGCTGGTCTGGGAGATCGGCAAGCCGTGGAAGACGGCCTGCGCCGACGTGGACCGCTGCCTGGACGGCGTGCGCTGGTACGTCCAGGAGATCGACCGCATGGTGGCCGGGCGCACGCCCCTGCCCGGCCCGGTCAGCAACATCGCGAGCTGGAACTATCCGATGAGCGTGCTCATGCACGCCATGCTCGTGCAGGCGCTGGCGGGCAACGCGGTGATCGCCAAGACGCCCACCGACGGCGGGCTGTCCTGCCTGACCCTGGCCTGCGCGCTGGCGGTCCGCGAAGGGTTGCCGTTCACGCTGGTCAGCGGGGGAGGGGCGGAGCTGTCGCCGGTGCTGGTGGCCGGCCGGTCGCTGGGCTGCGTGTCGTTCGTGGGCGGCCGGGGCGCCGGGGCGAAGGTCGCGACGTCGGTGGCCGACCTCGGGCGCCGGCACGTGCTGGAGCAGGAGGGGCTCAACTGCTGGGGCGTGTGGGAGTACGGGGACTGGGACCTGCTCGCCCGGCAGATCCGTGCGTCGTTCGACTACGCCAAGCAGCGCTGCACCGCCTACCCGCGCTTCGTCGTGCAGCGCTCGCTGTTCCACGAGTTCCTGGCGACCTACCTGGAAGCCGTCGGCTCGTTGCGCTTCGGTCACCCGCTGGCGGTGGCGGACCCGGACCACCCGCTGCCGGAGCTGGACTTCGGCCCGCTGATCAACGCCTCGAAGGCCAAGGAACTGGCCGACCAGGTGGACGAGGCCGTGGCCAGGGGCGGCGTGCCGGTCCACCGGGCGTCCCTCGACACCGGACATTTCCTGCCCGGTCAGGATATTTCCGCGTACTTCGCCCCGACCGCGCTCCTCAACCCGCCGCCCTCCTCACCCCTCCACCACGCCGAGCCGTTCGGCCCGGTGGACACGATCGTGCTGGTGGACACGGAGGCGGAGCTGCTGGCCGCCATGAACGCCAGCAACGGCGCCCTGGTGGCGACCCTGTCCTGCGACGAGGAGGAGACCTTCCACCGGCTGGCGCCCGAGGTGCGGGCGTTCAAGGTGGGCCACAACAGGCCGCGCTCGCGCGGGGACCGCGAGGAGCTCTTCGGCGGGCTGGGCGCGTCGTGGCGCGGCGCGTTCGTCGGCGGCGAGCTGCTCGTCCGCGCCACCACCACCGGCCAGGAGCCCGAACGCCTGCCCGGCAACTTCCCGAGCTACACGCTGCTGCCCTGACCGCCCCGAACCCCGGTTCCGCGCGTCACCACGCCTGACCCGTCCTTCTCCTCCCTTCCCCGCCGCGATCCGGTGAGGTCCTCCGAGGGGAGGAGAGCCGTGCGGCCCGCTCCCGACCACCGCGCAGGTGAGGAGGGGTGGGCTCAGAAGGCCCCGAAGCGGGTCGCCACGAGGAGCACCAGGAAGGTCAGCATGGCGACCCGCAGCAGCTTCGCGCCCGCTCCCAGGGACGGCCACGACAGGTAGGCCAGCCACCCGATGAACGCGATCACCGGCAGCACCGCCACGCCACCCAGCGGGTTGGCCACGGCGAACCCCGCCAGCAGCAGGATCACCAGCACCGCGGGCGCCAGCCACCGGGGCACCTGCGTGAACAGGAACGTCATCGGCACCGCGCTGCGCTCCTCGACCGCCTTGCGCAGGCCGGTCGCGCCCGGCGTGAAGAACTGCTCGCCCTGGGGCAGCGGGCGCTTGCCGCCGCGCTTGTTGTTGGGGGCCACGGCACAGAGCCTACGGGAGTTCGCACCTCACGTGCGGTGATCGCCTCTAGGCTGGTCGGGTGCTCGCCGTGATCCGATACACCGTTCCAGAGTCCCAGTCCCAAGACTTCGTCAAGCAGGGCCACACGATACTCGACACGTTCGCGACCCAGCCCGGCTACCAGCGGGGCCGGCTGGCCCGCTCGGTCGACGAGCCCAACCTGTGGGCGCTGGTCACGGAGTGGGAGGGTGCCGGCTTCTACCGAAGAGCGCTCTCCTCCGCCCGGATGGTGATGTATCCCCTGATGATCCTGATGGTCAATGAGCCCAGTGCGTTCGAGGACGTCTACACGCGGGACGAGGCGTAGCATTACTCGCGCGCGAGAGCGGGCGGCCGTCCCCTAAGCTGGGATCTCACCAATTTCACTCGCCGACCTCCAGCCGGAAAGAGAACCAACCAAAATGGCACGACGCACCGACGTCATGGACACCATCGTCAGCCTCGCCAAACGCCGCGGGCTCGTCTACCCGTCGAGCGAGATCTACGGCGGACTGCGCGCGTCGTGGGACTACGGTCCTCTGGGCGTCGAGCTGAAGAACAACGTCAAGCGGCAGTGGTGGCTGTCGATGGTCCAGTCGCGCGACGACGTCGTGGGCCTCGACTCCTGCGTCATCCTGGCGCCCGAGGTGTGGCGCGCCAGCGGCCACGTCGAGACCTTCACCGACCCGCTGACCGAGTGCCTGTCCTGCCACAAGCGCTTCCGCGCCGATCACCTGATCGAGGCGTACGAGGAGAAGAACGCCAAGCAGCCCGAAAACGGCCTGGCCGACATCACCTGCCCCAACTGCGGCAACAAGGGCACCTTCACCGAGCCCCGGCAGTTCAGCGGCCTGCTGAAGACCTACCTCGGCCCGGTCGAGGACGAGTCGGGCCTGGCCTACCTGCGTCCCGAGACCGCGCAGGGCATCTTCATCAACTACCTCAACGTGCAGCAGTCGGCCCGCAGGAAGATCCCGTTCGGCATCGGCCAGGTCGGCAAGTCGTTCCGCAACGAGATCACCCCGGGCAACTTCATCTTCCGCACCCGCGAGTTCGAGCAGATGGAGATGGAGTTCTTCGTCAAGCCGGGCACGGACGAGGAGTGGCACCAATACTGGATCGACGAGCGCTTCCGCTGGTATTCCGATCTGGGCATCAACAAGGACAACCTGCGGCTCTACGAGCACCCCAAGGACAAGCTGTCCCACTACTCCAAGCGCACCGTCGACGTCGAATACCGCTTCAACTTCGTCGGCTCCGAGTGGGGTGAGCTGGAGGGCATCGCCAACCGCACCGACTTCGACCTGTCGTCCCACTCCAAGGCGTCCGGCGTCGACCTCAGCTTCTTCGAGCAGGACACCGGGGAGCGCTACGTCCCCTACGTCATCGAGCCGGCGGCCGGTGTCGACCGCGCCACGCTGACGTTCCTGCTCGACGCCTACAGCGAGGACGAGGCGCCCAACGCCAAGGGCGTCATGGAGAAGCGCACGGTCATGCGGCTCGACCACCGGCTCGCGCCGGTCAAGGCCGCGGTGCTGCCGCTCTCGCGCAACGCCGACCTGTCGCCGAAGGCCCGCGACCTGGCCGCCCAGCTCCGCCGCCGGTGGAACGTCGAGTTCGACGACGCGGGCGCGATCGGCCGCCGCTACCGCCGCCAGGACGAGATCGGCACGCCGTTCTGCATCACGGTCGACTTCGACACGCTCGAGGACCAGGCGGTGACGATCCGCGAGCGCGACTCGATGCGCCAGGAGCGCATCGCCATCGAGGGCGTGGAGTCCTACCTCCGCCAGCACCTCAACGACTGATCTCCGCTCGACGCCCCGGACGGGCCGCTCGCCGTGACCACGGTGGGCGGCCCGTTCGCGTTGGGTCGTTGAAATGTGGCCGGATGCGGTCGTCGTGATTGACAAGGCTCCGGCATACGCGGACATTGCGGGCATCCCTAGCGGTATTCGGGGGCTGATTTCTCGGAGGCGCGATGAAGCGCACGTTAATCATGTTCGCCTGCACGTTCCTGTTACTAGGCTCATTCACGATCCCGCCCGCCTCGGCGGTGCCGAAGCCCGCGGCCGGGCCCGACGGGGTCTTCGTCTATACCGGCGAGCTCACCGCGGACCAGATGGGCCGGCTCGTCGCCGCCGGCGTCGACCGCGACGAGATGCGCATCGTCAAGCGGGCGGACGGCAAGGTCACCGTCGAGGTGATCCTCGCCTCCGCGCTCGCCGACACGCTCGCCGAGCAGGGCATCACCCTGCAGGCCCAGCGAGCGGCCGCCCGGGTCGCGGCGCAGGGCGACGGAGTCTTCAAGCGGTACGCGGGCGCCGGCGGGATCCGCGAGGAGATCATCGCCGCGGCGAACGCCAAGCCCGGCATCGCCAAGGTCGTCAACCTGGGCAACAGCCTCAACGGCACGCCCATCACCGCGATCAAGGTGACCAAGGACGCCCGCAGCCTGTCCGACGGCCGGCGCCCGGCCATGCTGTACCTGGCCGCCCAGCACGCCCGCGAGTGGATCACCCCCGAGATGGTGCGGCGGCTGCTGCACCACTTCCTCAGCGGCTACGGGACCGACGCCGAGCTGACCAAGCTGGTCAACACCACCGAGCTGTGGTTCCTGCCGGTCGCCAACCCCGACGGCTACGACCACACCTTCACCCCCGACAACCGCCTGTGGCGCAAGAACCTGCGCGACAACGACGGCGACGGGCAGATCACCAGCGCCGACGGCGTGGACCTCAACCGCAACTTCGCCTACAAGTGGCGCTACGACGACGAGGGCTCCTCCAGCCTCCTGTCCAGCCAGACCTACCGCGGTGCGGCGGCCCAGTCCGAGCCGGAGACCGTGGCGCTGGACAACCTGACCAAGCGGGTGCAGTTCAAGTACCTGCTGAACTACCACTCCGCGGCCATGCTGCTCCTGTACGGGATCGGCTGGCAGCAGGCCACCCCGTCGCCGGACGACCTCGTCTTCGAGGCCATGCTGGGCGACGACGCCACCCCCGCCGTCCCGACGTACGACCCGGACATCGGCGCCGAGCTCTACACCACCAACGGCGAGACCGACGGGCACATGACGAACCTCCGGAAGATCATGTCGATCACGCCGGAGATGTCCACGTGCGAGGCGGCGGCCCAGAAGTACCCCGACGACGAGTGGACGGTCGAGGGCTGCGCCGGAGGGCTCGGCTTCACCTTCCCCGACGACGAGCGGCTGATCCGGGAGGAGTTCGAGATGAACATCCCCCTGGCCGTCGCCGCCGCCAAGACCGTGCACACGCCGGACCGGCCGGTCTCCGTGGTCGGGCGCACGGTGCCCGACTTCGCGCCCGACTCCTTCACCGTCTCGTACGGCGACCCGCAGCCGGTGGCGGTCACTGCCCGCCGGTCGCTGCTCGGCAAGGTGCTGCGCTACCGGATCAACGGCGGCCCGGCGCAGATCAGGCCGCTGAGCGAGTGGAACGGCGGCGAGCGGTACGGCGACGAGAACGACCTGTACTTCGCCGAGTACCGGGGCACGGTCAGCGGCGCGAAACCGGGTGACAGGGTCGAGGTCTGGTTCCAGGGCCTCAAGCCCGGCACCGGCGTCGTCTCCAGCCCGCACTTCACCTACACGCTGGCCAAGGACTCCGCGGCCAAGGTGCTGGTGCTCGCCAACGAGGACTACACCGGCTTCAACCCGGACTACCCGGCCTCGGTGACCGCGCCCAAGTACGCCGCCACCTACCGGCAGGCCATCCAGGCCGCCGGGTACGCCTCCGAGACGTGGGACGTGGACGCCCAGGGCGTGCCGCACCACCTCGGCGTGCTGTCCCATTTCAAGGGCGTCGTCTGGGAGCTGGGCGACAACCGGCTGTCCATGGACCAGCAGGACGTGGTCACGGTGACCCCGCTCGGCAACCTGCCCGACGCCGACGTCAAGCGGTCGCAGCAGGACCTGACGATCTCCATCCGCGACTACCTCAACGAGGGAGGAAAGCTCCTCTACACGGGCGAGACGGCCGCGTACTACGGCATTCTCGACACCATCGTCGGCGGCATCTACTACGGCATCGACGGCAACCCGGACGGCGACTGCGTGGTCACCACCGTCCAGGGCCTGTTCGACGAGTGCCTGCTGCTGGCCGACGACTTCACCCAGTACTACATGGGCGTCGGCGGGCGCATCCCGAGGGCCGACCCCGGCGGCTTCACCGGCACCGGTCCGCTGGCCGGGGTGAGCGGCACGTTCGGCGGACCCGCCACGGCGGACAACCCCCTGGACGAGGCCGGGGTCCTGCTCCCCATGGGCACGGACTTCCCCAGGTTCACCGGCACGCCGGCGGCCGACTACCAGCTCGGCACCCCCGGGCCGTTCGACCCGATCGAGGGCCAGTGGTACGTCAGGGGCGCGCACGCCGACGACTCCTACATGCGGCTGACCAGGACGATCGACCTGGGCTCCGTGACGGCGGCGCAGCAGCCGCGACTGGCGTTCCAGCTGTCCTTCGACACCGAGCCCGGCTACGACAACGTCATCGTCGAGGCTCACACGGCCGGCCAGGACAACTGGACCACGCTGCCCGACCTGAACGGCGGCACGGACAGCGGCGTCCCGACGGAGTGCGAGGCCGGGTTCTACCTGGAGGAGCACCCGTGGCTGCGGCACTACCTGACCCCGGGCAACCCCTGCACGCCGACCGGCACCACGGGCTCGTGGAACCGGTTCACCGAGAACTCGGGCGGCTGGCAGCAGGTGGCCTTCGACCTGTCCGCGTACGCGGGGCAGCAGGTGGAGGTGTCGATCAGCTACGTGACCGACCCGAGCACCGGCGGGGTCGGCGCGTTCGTGGACGACACCCGGGTCACCACGACCGGCGGCACGCTGAACGCCGAGGGCTTCGAGGCCGGGCTCGGGCCGTGGGCCATCCCCGGTCCGCCGGCGGGCAGCCCGACGGGCGGCGGCGACTTCGTCCGGGCCCAGGCCGACAAGACGGCGGCCGTGACCACCAGGGACACGGTGCTGCTGGGCTTCGGGCTGGAGCAGCTGGGCAGTGACGCCCAGCGGAGCGCGGCACTGCGGAAGATGCTGAGGTATCTGATCGGCTGACCGCCGACCGGGACGGCCACCTCCGCCGCGGGGGTGGCCGTCCTTCCGTTCGCGCGGGCTCAGGCGAGATGGCGGCCGAACCAGTCCAGGACGCGTTCGTACGCCTGCGCCGCCGCGGGCGCGTTGTACCGCTGCCCGGTGTCGTTGAAGAACGCGTGCCCCACCCCGGGGAAGGTCACCAGCTCGTGCGTCAGGCCCGCCTTGGTCAGGGCGGCCTCGGCGGCGTCCCTGGTGGCGTTCACCCGGTCGTCCTGCTCGGCGTACACCCCGAGCACGGCGGCCTTCGTCCCGGTCATGTCGGCGTTCTCCGGCAGCGGCCCGTAGAAGGGCACGGCGGCGGCCAGGCGTGGCTCGGCGGAGGACAGCAGCAGCCAGGTCATGCCGCCGCCGAAGCAGAAGCCCGTCATGCCGAGCTTCGCCCCGTCGGCGCGCTCGGCCAGCTCGCCCACCGCCGCCTTCATGTCCGCCACGAACCGCTCGTCCGTGATCTCCCCGAGCTTGGCCGTGGCCGCCGCGGTGTCGGTGAACGTGGCCGTCCCGCCCTCGCGGGACAGCAGGTCGAGGGCGAGGGCGGAGTAGCCGCTGGCGGCCAGGCGGCCGGCGACCGAGCGGATGTGGTCGGTGAGGCCGCGGTTCTCGTGGATCACCAGGACCGCGCCCTTGGGGTCCTCGGCGGCGGCCCAGGCGGCCTGCAGCGTCGTGCCCTCGGGCCCGGCGAACGTGATCGCCTCCGTCGGCAGCGGCGAGGGCCCGGCCGGGCTGCCCGTGGGCGAGGGGCTGGGCGGGGGAGCGGAGGGCGCGGCGGTGGTCGGGGCCGCGGGCTCCGGGGGTGCGCCGCAGGCGGTGAGGAGCGCCGTGGCCGCGGGCAGGCCCAGGCCGAGCAGCGCGAGCCGCCGCAGCGCTTCGCGGCGGGGGATCAGGCCGTCCACATGGTCGTGGGCGACCTCTTCTGCGAGATAGCGCTGGATGGGCGTCATGTCGGAGGTCTAACCCCGTCGACCGAAAAATCGTGTAAAGGCGGCGGTTACGCGGGTTTTCGCGGTCTCTTGATGACATTCGTCCTAAGCCGATACGAGGGACGAGGAATCAATGCGTACATCACGTTTCGCTCTTGTGTTGCTCGCCGCCGGCGCGGTCCTCATGACGGGCAGCGCGGCGTTCGCCGATCCGGAGCCGAGCGCTCTGGAACTGCGCGTGGTCGTGGACGACTGCTACCACGGCAGCGTGCAGCCATGACCGATCCGGCACTGCTCGAAAGGGCCCTGTTCGAGGTCAAGCGGGTGATCGTCGGGCAGGACCACATGGTCGAGCGGCTGCTCGTGGCGGTGCTCGCCAAGGGGCACTGCCTGCTCGAAGGCGTCCCCGGCATCGCCAAGACGCTGGCCGCCGAGACCATGGCCACGGTGGTCGGGGGGACGTTCGCCCGCATCCAGTTCACGCCCGACCTGGTGCCCGCCGACATCATCGGCACCCGGATCTACCGGCCGTCGACCGAGTCGTTCGACATCGAGCTCGGGCCGGTCATGGTCAACCTGCTGCTCGCCGACGAGATCAACCGGGCGCCCGCGAAGGTGCAGTCCGCCCTGCTGGAGATCATGGCCGAGCACCAGGTCAGCATCGGCGGCGTCACCCACGAGGTGCCCACGCCGTTCCTGGTGCTGGCCACCCAGAACCCGATCGAGTCGGAGGGCGTCTACCACCTGCCCGAGGCGCAGCGCGACCGCTTCCTGATGAAGATCGACGTGGACTATCCCAGCGAATCGGAGGAGCTGGCGATCGTCTACCGCATGAGCGTGAACCCGCCCACGCCCCAGAGCATCCTCGGCCCGGCGCAGGTCGTCGCGTTGCAGCGCCGGGCCGAGGAGGTCTTCGTGCACCACGCCGTCGCCGAGTACGCCGTCCGCCTGGTCTACGCCACCCGCGACCCCGACCGGTTCGGGGTGCAGGACGTGCGCCGGCTGCTGGCGTTCGGGGCCAGCCCCAGGGCCACGCTCGGCCTGCTCGCGGCCGGCCGGGCGCTGGCGCTCATGCGGGGGCGCGACTACGTGCTGCCCGAGGACGTACGGGACCTGGCGCACGACGTCATGGCCCACCGGCTGGTGCTCTCCTTCGACGCGCTGGCCGACGGGGTCATGCCCCGGCAGATCGTGGACCGCGTGCTGGCGGCCGTGCCGATGCCGGTCATCGCGCCCCAGCAGCAGGACGCCGTGGCATGAAGCCGTACCTGATGGCAGAGCCGGCGCTGCGCCGGCTCGAGCTGACGATCACCAGGAGGCTGGATGGACTGCTCCAGGGCGAACACCTCGGCCTGGTACCGGGTCCCGGCAGCGAACCGGCGGAGTCCCGGCCGTACCAGCCGGGCGACGACGTACGGCGGATGGACTGGAACGTCACCGCCCGCACGAACGAGCCGCACATCCGGGACCTGGTCGCCGACCGGGAGCTGGAGATCTGGGCGCTGCTCGACGCCACCGCCAGCATGGACTTCGGCACCGCGGCGATGGAGAAGCGGGAGCTGGCACTGTCCGCCCTGGCCGCGGTCGGCTTCCTCACCCAGCGGACCGGCAACCGGATCGGCACCCACCTGCTGCACGGCGGCGGCGTCCGGACGCTGCCCGCCCGGACGGGCCGGCCGCACCTGATGGCGCTGCTGCAGGCGGCGTTCGCGCTGCCGCGCACCTCGCCGGGGGTGGCCGAGCCGCTGATAGGCGTGGCGGCCGACCAGCTCGGCCGGGTGGTACGGCGCCGCGGCCTGGTCGTCGTCGTGTCCGACTTCCTGGACGCCCCGGAGACCTGGGAGCTGCCGCTGCGCCGGCTCACCGCCCGGCACCAGCTGCTGGCCGTGGAGGTGCTCGACCCGCGCGAGCTGACCCTGCCCGACGTGGGGATCCTCACGCTGATCGACCCGGAGACGGGCCGGCGGCGCGAGGTCGCCACGGGCAACGCGCGGCTGCGCCGCAGGTACGCCGAGGCGGCGGCCGTGCAGCGCGACGCCGTGGCGCAGGCGCTGCGCCGGGCCGGGGCCACCCACCTGCGGCTGCGTACCGACCGGGACTGGGTGCGTGACCTGGTCAAACACGTCATGGGCCAGCGCCGCCTGGCCATGCTGGCCGCCGGCCCGGCCCGGCCGGGCGGCGTGCCCGGGGGAGGAGGTGACGCCGCATGACGCTCATCGCACCCCTCTGGCTGCTGCTGCTCGTCCCCGTGGCCCTGATCGCCCTGATGTACGTGGTCATGGCGCTGCGCAGCAGGACCGCCTACGCCGTCCGCTTCACCAACCTCGACCTGCTCGACAAGGTGGCGCCCCGGCGGCCGGGCTGGCGCAGGCACGTGCCCGCGGCGGCGCTGCTGCTCATGTTCGCGCTGCTCGTGGTGGGCTTCGCCCGGCCGACGGCCGAGGTGCAGGTGCCGAGGGATCGGGCGACGATCATGGTGGCGTTCGACGTGTCGGCGTCCATGGGCGCCACCGACGTTGCCCCGAACCGGTTCGAGGCGGCCAAGCAGGCGGCCAGGCAGTTCGTCCAGGGGCTGCCCGAGCGGTTCAACCTGGGCCTGGTGTCGTTCTCGTCGGCGGCCTCGGTCGCCGTGCCGCCCACGCTGGACCGCCAGACGGTGCTGACCGCGCTCGACCGGCTCAGCACCGCCTCGGGCACGGCCATCGGCGAGGCCGTCTACTCCTCGCTGGAGGCCGTCGCCTCGCTCGACTCCGAGGAGGAGGCGCCGCCCGCGCACATCGTGCTGCTGTCGGACGGCTCCAACACCACCGGCCGCACGCTGAGCGACGCGGCGGCGGAGGCGTCGAACCGCGGCATCCCGGTCACCACCATCGCCTACGGCACCCCGGACGGCACCATCAGCCTGTCCGGCCGGGAGGTCCCGGTGCCGGTGGACGGGCCCGCGCTGCGCGGCCTGGCCGAGGCGGCCGGCGGCGGGTTCTACGAGGCGGCCAGCGGCGACGAGCTGCAGGCGGTCTACGAGGACATCGGCACGTCGGTCGGCTACCGCACCGAGCAGCAGGAGGTCTGGCAGTGGTTCGTGGGAGCGGGGCTGGTCTTCGCGCTGATCGCGGCGATGACGTCGATGCTGTGGTTCTCGAGGCTCCCATGATGGGCCTGGGCAGCCCCCGTGGGCCGGAGTTCCGCACGGTGCCGCTCGGGGCCCACCCGGAGGCCCCGGGAGGCGTACCGCCCCTGACCCTGCCGCCGGCCGCTGGGAGCGCGGCGAGACCTTCCCCCGCGTCGCCGCCCAAGGCGCGTCTCCTGGTGACCGCCGCGCTCGTCGCGGCGCTCACCGGGGCGGCGGCGGGCGTGGTGGGGGCCCGGATCCTCGAAGGGACCGAGCCGGCCCCCCCCGCGGCCCTGCCGAGGGTGGCCGCCGCGCCGTCCACCAGCCTGTCCGGGCTGAGCGCCACGGCGGCCCGCGTGCTGCCCAGCGTCGTCTCCGTGGAGACGCGCCGCTCGGGCGGCTCCGGCTTCGTCCTGGACGGTCGCGGCCACATCCTCACCAACGCCCACGTGGTCAGCGGCAACAGCCAGGTGACCGTCGTGACCGGCGACGGCAGCCGGCTGTCGGCCGCCGTGATCGGCGTGGACGACGACGAGGACCTGGCCGTGCTGGAGGTGGACTACCCCAGGGAGCTGACGCCCGCCACGCTGGGCAGGTCCTCGGACCTGTCCGTGGGGGACCAGGTGCTCGCCATCGGCTCGCCGCTGGGCCTGTCGGGCACGGTCACCGCCGGCATCGTCAGCGCGCTGGACCGGGAGGTACGCCTGGGCGGCTCCGGCCGCACGGCCGTGCAGACCGACGCCTCCATCAACCCCGGCAACTCGGGCGGCCCGCTGGTGAACGCCCGGGGCGAGGTCGTGGGGGTGAACACCGCGATAGCGGCCTCCCGCGGAGGTGGGAACATCGGCATCGGCTTCGCCATCCCCATCGACCGGGCGGCCCCCATCGCAGAACGAATCATCCGAAATTAGGGTGCAGGGCATGCGACTGCTTGTGGTTGAGGACGAGGAGGATCTGGTCGACGCGCTGCGCGTGGGCCTCGTCCGGGCCGGCTACGCCGTGGACACGGCCTACGACGCGCCCTCCGCGCACGAGAAGTTGCAGGTCAACACCTACGACCTGGTCCTGCTCGACCTGAACCTGCCCGGCGGCGACGGCTTCCAGCTCTGCCGGACCGTGCGCTCGACGGGGCAGGGAGTGCGGATCATCATGGTCACCGCCCGCGACCGGCTGGACGACCGCGTCCGCGGCCTCGACGAGGGCGCCGACGACTACCTGGTCAAGCCGTTCGCCTTCCCCGAGCTGCTGGCCCGGGTGCGGGCGCTCCTGCGCAGGGAGGCCGGAGGCGGCACCTCGGTGCTGGAAGTGGGCGGTCTGCGGATCGACACGGCCAGGCTGGAGGTGTCGCTCGACGGCCGGTCGCTGGCGCTGACCCCCAAGGAGTACGGCGTGCTGCACTACCTCATGACCAGGCCCGGCCACGTCGTGTCCGCCGAGGAACTGCTCGAACACGTGTGGGACGAGCACACCGACCCGTTCACCAGCACCGTACGCGTCACGGTCGGCAACCTGCGCCGCAAGCTGCAGGAGGACGGCCTGATCGAGACCGTGATCAGCCGGGGCTACCGGCTCAAGGAGCCGACGTGATCCACACCATCCGCTTCCGGATCACCGTGCTCTACTCGGGCCTGCTGTTCGTGCTGGCCACGCTCGTGCTCGGGGGCATCTACTTCGCCGTCTCCAAGACCACCGACCAGCGCCCGGTCACCACCGAGTTCGCGAAGACCTACAGCGGCAACCAGTACCTGGGCAAGCGCGAGGTGGTCTTCGTGGAGGAGGTGGAGAACGCGGTCAACGTCGAGACGATGGCCACGCTGCGCAACTACTCCCTGCTCACCCTGGCCGGCCTTTACGTCGCCAGCCTGGGCATCGGCTGGGTGCTGTCGGGCCGGGTGCTGCGGCCGGTCCGATCGATCACCCGTACGACGGAGGAGATCCAGGCCACGGACCTGAAGCGGCGCATCAAGCTGGCCGGCCCGCGCGACGAGCTGAAGGACCTGGCCGACACGATCGACACCATGCTGGACCGCCTGGAGGAGGCGTTCAGCGCGCAGCGCCAGCTCATCGACGACGCCTCGCACGAGCTGCGCAGCCCGCTGACCATCATCCGGGCCAACGTGGACGCCGTCCTGGCCGCCCCCGACGCCAGCGAGGAGGAGCGCACCAGGGCCGTGGCCATCGTGGACCGCGCGACCACCCGCATGACCAGGCTCGTGGAGGACCTGCTGGCCACGGCCAGGCGGCAGGGCACCGCGTTCGCCGACACCGACCTCGACCTGGCCAGGGTGGTGGGGGAGGCGTGCGAGGAGTACGCCACCCCGGCCGCCGCCCGCCAGGTGACGATCACCCGTGACCTGGGCGCCGGGCTGGAGATGACCGGCGACGCCGACGCCCTGCGCCGCTCGGTGGCGAACCTGCTCTCCAACGCCGTCCGCCTCTCGCCGCCGGGCGGCACGATCCGGGTCGCGGCGGGCCGCTGGGAGGGCTGGCTGTGGGTCGCGGTCCGCGACGACGGGCCCGGCCTGGACGACTCCGACCAGGCCCGCGTGTTCGACCGCTTCTGGCGCGGCGAGTCCAGCCGCCGCGACCGCCACACGGGCCTGGGCCTGGCCATCGTCCGCCAGATCGTGGAGTCCCACGGGGGCCGGGTGGCGGTGTTCTCGCGGCTCGGCCAGGGGGCGACGTTCGTGCTCTGGCTGCCGCCCCGCGACGGCGTGCCCGGCACGCCGCCCGAGGACAACCCCCTAGGCTGACCGCCTGCGGCAGACCGCGCGGGTGATGAGGAAGGCCAGCACCGGCAGCACGAACACGGCGACCCGCAGCCCGGCGATGACCAGCTCGTAGGTGTCCTGCGGGACGGTCAGCAGCGCGGCCGGCGCCGGCGGGGGCGGCGGCAGCCCGGGGGCCGAGTGCATCGCGGGCGGAGCCGCCGACACCCACATCCCCGCCCACAACGTGGTGAAGAACGTGATGACCGCCACGCCCAGCGCCGTGCGCACCGGGGCCTGCGAGGGCCGGTCCAGCAGGTGGTGGTGGTCGCCGTCGCCGGTGTAGCGGCGCTCGATGAACGGATAGAACAGCAGCACGCCGAAGAAGGCCAGCAGGACCAGCGGCGGGATCCAGAGCCCGACCTGCAGCACGTACCCGCCGACCGGGATCTCCCACCCCGGCACGATCCGCTGCGCGCCGTCCAGCACCCCCGCGTACCAGAACGGCTGCGCCGACGGCGGGTGCGCCTCCTGCCGGTACGCCCCGTGCTCCCACACCGGGTTGACCTTCACCAGCGTGGCCAGCAGCGCGATGAACCCGATCGTGAACAGCGCCGTGGCCCCGTTCTTGACCGCGAAGTACGGGAAGAACGGCCCGCCGGTGACCTTGCGCTCGTCGGCGGCGGTGGCGCGGCGCTCGGTGTGCTTCTGCCGCCACGTGAGGACGAGCCCGTGCAGCGGCACCACCGCCAGCAGGATGCCGGGCACGAGCAGCACGTGCGTGACGAACAGGCGCGGGATGACCTGGCCGGGGAACGCGCCGTCGAACACGAACGCCGACAGGTACGTCCCCACCAGCGGCACCGACAGCAGCAACCCCTGGCCCTGCCGCAGCCCCGTCATCGCGAGCTGGTCACCGGTCAGCGAGACGCCCAGGAACGACTCGAACAACGCCAGCCCGAACAGCAGCACCCCCAGCATCCACGTCAGCTCGCGCGGCTTCCGGAACGCCCCGGTGAAGAACACCCGGCACATGTGGGCCACGATCGCCAGCACGAACACGGTCGCCGACCAGTGGTGCAGCTGCCGCATCAGCAGCCCGCCGCGCACCTCCAGGCTGATCTCCACGACCGACGTGTAGGCCACGTCGGGGTTCGGTTTGTAGAACAGCGTCAGGAACGTCCCGGTGAGCACCAGCAGCACGAACGAGTAGAGCGCCAGCTCGCCCAGCAGGAACGACCAGTGGCTCGGGAACAGCTTGCGCAGCTGTGGCCGCAGCCAGCGCCCGAACGGCAGCCGCTCGTCGAGGTAGATCGCCGAATCGCGGGCCGCCTTCGCGGAACCGGCGACTATCCGAGCCCGCCGCTTGGGCTGGGTAGGAGTGGCCATGGGGGCCTCCTGATGGGGGTGTGATCCGATTCTGCACCCCCTGCTCGCCTTTCTCAAGAATTGGTGTAAACCAATTGGTCTAATCCAATTTTCCATCTCCCGGTCGTATAATTGGATTAGACCTCTGGAGTTAGGTTTACCAGCACAAACAGCTGCCTAAGCGAGGAGTGCAGTTTCATCATCAATTTCACCGGTAGAGTCCGGGACAGAGGCGTTGGATTGGAGCTGTGGTGGCCAAGTACGTTTACGACTTCACCGAGGGCAACAGGAATCTCAAAGATCTTCTCGGCGGTAAGGGTGCGAACCTCGCCGAAATGACCAACCTCGGGCTGCCCGTTCCCCCTGGATTCACGATCACCACCGAGGCGTGCCGCCACTACCTGGCGGAAGGCTCCGTACCGGACGGATTGGACCAGGAGGTCGCCGGGCATCTGGAGGCGCTGGAGTCGCAGATCGGCAGGAGTCTCGGCCAGACCGACGACCCGCTGCTCGTGAGCGTGCGCTCCGGGGCGAAGTTCTCCATGCCGGGCATGATGGAGACCGTCCTCAACATCGGGCTCAACGACGAGTCCGTGCACGGCCTGGCCAAGCAGGCGGGCGGCAACGAGCGCTTCGCCTGGGACTCCTACCGCAGGCTCATCCAGATGTTCGGCAAGACCGTCCTCGGCATCGACGGCGACCTCTTCGAGCGGGCGCTCGACGCGCTCAAGGGCACGCGCCAGGACACCGACCTGGACACGGGCGAGCTGCAGGGGCTCGTGGAGACGTACAAGGGGATCGTCCGCGAGCAGACCGGCAAGGACTTCCCGGCCGACCCGCGCGAGCAGATGCGCCTGGCCGTCATGGCCGTCTTCGACTCCTGGAACGCCCCGCGCGCCATCCTCTACCGCCGCCAGGAACGCATCCCCGCCGACCTCGGCACCGCCGTGAACATCATGGCCATGGTCTTCGGCAACTACGGCGACGACTCCGGCACCGGCGTGGCCTTCACCCGCGACCCCGGCTCCGGCCGGCAGGGCATCTACGGCGACTACCTGCAGAACGCCCAGGGCGAGGACGTGGTGGCGGGCATCCGCAACACCATCCCCCTGGAAGACCTGGAGCGCCTCGACAAGGACTCGTACGACGAGCTGCTCGGGATCATGCGGACCCTGGAGAACCACTACCGGGACCTGTGCGACATCGAGTTCACGATCGAGCGCGGCAAGCTGTGGATGTTGCAGACGCGGGTCGGCAAGCGCACGGCGGCGGCCGCCTTCAGCATCGCCACCCAGCTCGTGGACCAGGGCCTGATCACCATGGACGAGGCCGTCACCCGGGTCACCGGCGACCAGCTCGCCCAGCTCATGTTCCCCCGCTTCGACGGCGGAGCGCCCAAGAAGAAGATCGCCAAGGGCATGAACGCCTCGCCCGGCGCCGCCGTGGGCAAGGCCGTCTTCTCCTCCGAACGGGCCGTGGAGCTTTCGGAGCAGGGCGAGGACGTCATCCTCGTCCGCCGCGAGACCAACCCCGACGACCTGGCCGGCATGATCGCCGCCAAGGGCATCCTGACCAGCCGCGGCGGCAAGACCTCGCACGCCGCCGTGGTGGCCCGCGGGATGGGCAAGACGTGCGTGTGCGGGGCCGAGGAGCTGGAGGTCAGGACGGCCGAGCAGCGCTTCATCGCCCCCGGCGACGTCGTGGTCTCCGAAGGGGACGTCATCTCCATCGACGGGACGACCGGCGAGGTCTTCCTCGGCGAGGTCGCGGTCGTGGACTCGGCCGTGGTCGAGTACTTCGAGGGCGCCGAGCCGGACGACGAGCTCGTACGCGCGGTCGACCGCGTCATGCGGCACGCCGACGGGGCCCGCAGGCTCGGCGTACGGGCCAACGCGGACACCCCGGAGGACGCCGCCCGGGCCCGCCGCTTCGGGGCGGAGGGGATCGGCCTGTGCCGTACGGAGCACATGTTCCTGGGCGAGCGCCGCCAGCTCGTGGAGGACCTGGTCCTGGCCGCGACGGACGAGGACCGCCAGGCCGCCCTGGACGCCCTGGAGCCCCTGCAGAAGTCCGACTTCACCGGCATCTTCCAGGCCATGAACGGCGACCCCGTCACCATCCGCCTGATCGACCCGCCCCTGCACGAGTTCCTCCCCGACATCGTGGATTTGTCGATCAAGGCCGCCAAGGACGAGGCCACGGAGAAGGACCACAAGCTCCTGACGGCGGTCAAGCGCCTGCACGAGCAGAACCCGATGCTGGGCCTGCGCGGCGTACGCCTCGGCCTGGTGATCCCCGGCCTGTTCACCATGCAGGTGCGGGCCATCGCCCAGGCGGCCAAGGAGGTTCCCGGCTCGAAGGCGGAGATCATGATCCCGCTGGTGGCGGCCGTACAGGAGCTGGAGGCGGTACGCGAGGAGGCCGTCAAGATCCTCGCGGACGTGGGCGTCGAGGCCCTGATCGGCACCATGATCGAAGTCCCCAGAGCAGCCCTGACGGCAGGCCAGATCGCGGAGGCCGCCGAGTTCTTCTCCTTCGGCACCAACGACATGACCCAGATGGCCTGGGGCTTCTCGCGGGACGACGTGGAAGCCGCCTTCTTCTCCCGCTACCTCGACCTGGGCATCTTCGGCGTCTCCCCCTTCGAGACCCTGGACCGGGAGGGCGTCGGCCGCCTGATGGAGATCGCGGTGGCCGAGGGCCGCGCGGCCCGACCCGACCTGCACCTGGGGATCTGCGGCGAACACGGCGGCGACCCGGACTCGGTCCACTTCTGCCACGAGGTGGGCCTGGACTACGTGTCCTGCTCGCCGTTCCGCATCCCGGTGGCCCGCCTGGAAGCCGGCCGAGCCGCCCTCGCCGAGACCGACTCCGACACCCGCTAGGAGACCCTCCGGGCCCCTCTGGGGGTCCGGCCCCAACTGCGAGGACCTCGCATCGGGGGCGCTGCGCGCCTTGCGATGGCTCGGGCCCTGCCTCCCAGGGGCTCCGCCCCTTCGACCCCGCAACTGCGCGGTCCTCGCCTTCGGCTCGGGCGTTTCCTCCGTGCCCCCACCCGTGGGCTGGTTACCGGCTTGGCCCCCTACGCCCGCCCGGAAAAGCCCGCTCGCTACGCTCGCCAGTCCCCACCCGTGGGGTGGTTACCGGCTGGGCCGCCTATGCCCGCCCCGAGTGGACCTCGCTTCGCTCGGGCTCCGTCCGCTCCGGGCCTCGCGGCTCCGCCATGAGCCCCGGGAGCGGTCGGATCGTGCGCCAAGCACGATCAAACAGCCCGCCTGCCCGAGAGCCTCAACCGTGGGCACAGCCAAGCCGCACACCCAGCACCAATGATCACCATTGACACCCCCACCACGGCATCCCCCGGCAAACTGGCACCCATGACCCGCCTGGAAACCGAACGCCTCATCATGCGCCCTCTCACCGGAGCGGACTTCGACGACTACGCAGCCATGCTGTCCGACCCCGAGGTAGCCGGAGGGCTCGCAGAGTCGGTTGGCACCGCGCCGGCGGATGCCTGGCGGAGCCTGGCCACCTTCATCGGCCACCGGGAGATCCGTGGCTACTCACACTGGGCGCTGGTGGAGAAGGCAACCGGCGAGTTCGTCGGCCGCGCCGGACCTTGGCAGCCGTACGGATTCCCCGGGCTGGGCGTCGGCTGGTGCCTGGCGCGTAAGCACTGGGGCAAGGGTTATGCCACGGAGGCCGCGCGGGCCGCGCTCCAGTACTGTTTCGAGGAACTCGGAGCCGGCGAGGTGATCTCCCTCATCCTGCCCGGAAACGAACGCTCCATCTCGGTCGCCGAACGCATCGGTCACCGGCATCTACGCGACATCACCTACCGGCACCAGCAGGTCCATCTTTACGGGCAGTCAGCGTGACATCGAGAGGTAGTTGTTCCCGGGAGCTTCAGGCGATGCCGGCCGTCAAAGCCTGAACAAGAGAACCCGTACCGACGAGAAGACACGGAGCAATTCGTCTCCCTGGGTAATCGAGAAGGTCGTGGGGGCGGTGCGGATTTCGGAATAGCCGGGCCAAGATGGCGGTCAATGGGGTGCGGTCACCGCGGGGTGAGCCGGATCACCGGGTATTGACGCTCGGACTTGCTCTGGTACTTCGCGATGCGGGGCTGGGCGGCGGCGATGAGCTGCCAGGCTTCCTCGCGGTCGGCGCCGTCGAGCCGGTGCGGCGTCACCGGCAGGGCCTCGCGGCCGGGCAGTTCGATCGAGGTCCGGTCGGGGTGCGCCATGAGGTTGGCGTGCCAGTCCGGGTGCCGGCTTCCGCCGCCCGATGCGACGATCAGCCAGGAGTCCTCGCCGTCGGCGAACCACGCCACGGGCGTTTCCCGCGGCTGCCCGCTCCGGCGGCCCACCGTGTTGAGGATCAGCACGTTCATGCCCATGAAGGTGCCGTTGCCGCGGCGGATCTTGCGGTTCATGCGGGCGTTCGCCCTGTTCTGCATCCACCGTGAGAACGCCCCGGGCGTACCGGGCTTGCGTCCTGCGGGACTGCTTGCCTGCTGGTTCTGGGCCATGGGTTACCTCCGGTGAGTCCATCCGTCTCGCGACACCGAACGCCGTCGGGAGGCGCTCGCACGACCGCGTACCGCGCCTGGCCCCTGCCGTACCGGACGCCGGTTCCCGGCCGGCCACACGGCTGGGTCGCGCCGTCAGCGGCGACCCGACGGGAACGCCGGCCCTGGTCGGTGATCTGGCGTCAGGGGAGAGCGACGGCCATGTCGCCAACGTTAGGCGGCGGCACCCTGGCCTTGCTTCTCCATTCCTGACCGGTCCGGTGGCGGACCGTTCCACGCCCATGGCCGGTGTAAGCGATCATCTGAAGCTTCAGGTCGGCTGCGATCCGTCCAGACGGATATCCATGCGCACGGCGTGGTCGAAAGCCGCAAGTCGCCTAACCCCGATGTTAGGATACGACCGGCGCTATTCTTCCCTCCGACGAGCAGAGCCGCCTGGACTCGCTGGCTTGGACCGCCTACTACACCGCTGCCCTCACCGATCCGGCGCTCGCTGCGGCCGGGCTGACGCTACCCAACGCACTGGAGAACTTTCTCACCGCACGGCTTGCCGCCGCGCAGCAGGCCGGGGAGATCGACTCCGATCGTGACCCGCGTACCGAAGTTGTTGCCCTTCTGGCTCTCGCCAACGGCCTGACTTCCAGCGTCCTCAGCCGGCAGCGCAGCCACGAGGCCGCCGCCGCGATCATCGACTACTACCTGGACCGCCTTTTCGGGTCGGCGTCCACGCTCCGGCCGCCACCGGGCTGAGCCGATGACCCCGGCAGCAGCAGGAAGGCGCTCGACGGCGAATCCCACGGCCTCAGCTGAAACCCTCGCCGGAAAGGGCGCCGTTCCCCTCACCTGATCGCCCGTCACATGGCCGTCTTACTGAGAATCTCATGGTGGCCGGCCTGGCTCAGGCTGGCCGCCCCTTGGAGAAGTGCCTGACCGTCCACAGTCAAGCCGGACGTGCCCGTCGTTCCGATGATTGGCGCCGCAAGGCTCGCGGTTCCGACGGTCGCCGCCGTCCGCAGGATGTTTGCCGGTCGCATAGTGCCCCTCATGCCGCGTTGGCTCACTGTCTGATCAGGGACCAAGTGCAGAGGTGCCGGAGGCGAGGCCCGGTCAGGGCAGGTCGTGGCGCACCAGGGCCTTGGCGAACGGCTCGCCGGTCCTGCGGGCGTGTGCCATCCGCGCCCGCACTTCGCCGAGCGTGCGCGGGCGGTAGCCGGAGCCGCCGCAGCAGCTCTTGTGGAAGCGGACGCCCGCGTGCAGCAGGAGAGTGAGCACGCGCCAGGCCGCCGCGTCCCGCCGAGGCGGGGCGGCGAAGGCGGAGCCGACGTGGATCAGCGGCTCGGCGCAGCGCGGGCATCGCCGGTCCCGGTGGCGGGGGCCGGCCGGGTAGGGCTGCTTGTACGAGGCGCGGCAGGGCAGGCAGACGAAGGACGTCTTCGCGTGGGCCATGTGATCAGCGTAGACCGCCGCCCCGGCCCGGAACGACCAAGTTGTGACCAGCGGCTCTCGCAAGGGTCATGGCGAGTGGGAGCGCGGAAAGCCGATCGCGAAGGGATCAGGAAAGCGGAGGCTCGTCGTTCCAGTCGGCGGGGGTGACCGTGCCGGAGAGCCAGTCCCGGCGCAGGATCGCGTAGCCGATCGAGTCGTACCGTTTCCCGTCCGGGCTCGGCCAGGCCTCGCGGTAGTGCGACTCCTTCACATAGCCGCTCCGCCGGAACACGGTCCGCATGGCGTGGTTGTCCTGCCGGGTGTTCCCCTCGATGCGCGTGACCTCGGGGAACTCCCTGAAGAGGTAGGAGGTCAGCCAGGCGACCGCCGCCGTCCCGAGCCCTTGCCCCCGCCACGCCTTCCGTACCCGCAGGTCGAACATGGGCGTGTCGTCGGTGAGGTCCTGCAGGCGCACCAGCCCGGCCCGCTCCCCGTTCGCGAGCAGCCAGAAAGTCCGGCTCTCCCCGTCGTCGTAGAGCCCCTCGGCGGCCCGGCGCCTGATCGCCTCCGCCTCCTGGACGCTCGCGTGGAAGGGCCATTCCTCGCCGGTCAGGAAATCCACCAGCGCCTCGGTGTCGTCGCGGGCCGAGAATCTCGGGAACTCGATGTGCACGCACCCGATCATCCTGATGGCCGGCGCCCGCCGTCCAGCCATTTATCTCACGGTCGGATGGTGGTCAGGCCGTCCATCGTGAGGTCGAGGAGGCGTTCGGCCTGTTTCCGCTGCTCCGGCCGGCCCGTGGACAGTGCGACGCCGGCCAGGGCGGCGTACAGGTCGTCCGGTCCGAGGTCCGACCGGATCACCCCGGCCGCCACCCCGGCGTCCAGCAGGAGCTTCAGGGTGGACAGCAGCATCTCCCGGCTCTGCGCGTACGGGTTGACGCCCGACTCGACGACGGCCCGCAGGGCCTCCGCCATGCCCAGCTTGGCCGAGGCGTAGTCGATGAAGCGGCCCATCCACGCGCGCAGCGCCTCCTGCGGCGGCAGCGCGGCCAGCAGGTCGGGGGCGGCCTCGCACAGCCGGGCCAGCTCGTTGCGGTAGGCGGCCTCGATGAGGAGCTCCCGGGTGGGGAAGTTGCGGTAGAGGGTGCCGGTGCCCACCCCGGCCTCCTTGGCGATGCGCTCCAGATGGGCGTTCAGGCCCTCTTCCGCGAACACGCGGACCGCGGCGGTGAGGATCTTGTCCCGGTTCCGCCGCGCGTCAGCGCGCAGTGGCCGCTCGCTCTCCCCGCTCACTGCGTCTCCCCGCTCACTGCGTCTCCCCGCTCACTGCGTCTCCCCGCTCACTGCGTCTCCCCGCTCACTGCGTCTTCCCCGCTCACTGCGTCTCCTCGGGCGTCACTGCATCTCCTCGGTCATCAACCGGTCTCTCCCTCGGTTGCTAAGTGGAGGCGCGCCCACTTATGGTGGAAGCTAAGCGGCGGCGCCTCCGCTTCTTCAGTCTATGCGAAAGAGGATCTCACCATGGGAATCGACGGCAAGGTCGTCGCGATCACGGGCGCGAGCAGCGGGATCGGCGAGGCCACGGCGCTGCTGCTGGCCGAGCGGGGTGCCCGGCTGGTGCTCGGGGCGCGCCGGGTGGAACGGCTGGAGGAGCTGGTCCGCCGGGTCGAGAAGGCGGGCGGCGAGGCCGTCTGCGTGCGTACGGACGTCAAGCGGCGCGAGGACCTGGCCGCGCTCGTCGGGCTGGCCCGCGAGCGGTACGGCCGGCTCGACGTGCTCGTGAGCAACGCCGGGATCGGGCCGATCTCGCCGCTCGACGACCTGCGCGTCGATGACTGGGACGAGATGATCGACGTCAACCTCAAGGGCGTCCTGTACGGGATCGCGGCCGCGCTGCCGGTGTTCCGCGGCCAGGGGTTCGGGCACTTCGTCAACGTGGCGTCCACGGCGGGGCTCCGGATCGTCCCGAATCAGGTCGTCTATGCCGGGACGAAGACGGCCGTCCGGGTCATCTCCGAGGGGCTGCGGCAGGAGGCCGGCGACAAGCTGCGGGTGACGATCGTGTCGCCGGGCTTCATCCGTACGGAGTTCATCGACGGGGTGCCGAACCCGGAGGTGCGAGCCGAGCTCGCCGTCTCCCGGGACACGTTCGCCATCTCGCCCGACGCCGTCGCCCGCGCCATCGCGTATGCGATCGAGCAGCCGGCCGAGGTGGACGTGAGTGAGGTCGTCGTGCGGCCCACCGCGCAGGCGTGAGCGACCCAGGTCATACGACCCACCGCCCAGGCGTGAGCGGCCCGGTGGTGCGGCCCCGCCCGGGATGCGCGGGCGGGGCCGGTCACCGAGGACGTACCGGGCCGGAGCGGGTCAGCTCACGGTCACGGTGTGCAGGAGGTTGTTCAGGCCGGTGGCGGCCTCCCAGGTGCCCTGGTTGGCGAGCCGGACGGAGTATTCGGGCCGGGACGAGAGCTGCGGGTCGGGCAGGTTGAGGAACAGCGCGTAGGTGCCGGCGGCCATCGACGTGGGCAGGGTGACCGTCTGCGTGATGGTGCTGGTGGCGCCCGCCGCCCACTTGCGCGGGTCGGCGGTGAGCGGGAAGCGGTGGACCGCTGAGGTGGCGGTGTTGCGCAGCACCAGCTCCAGGCCGCGCGGGTTGAAGGGGGAGGCGTACCCGTCGTTCTTGAGGGTGATGCTGACCGGCAGGCCGCCGCCCCGGGAGGCCGTGGCCGGGTACGTGCCGCTCTGCAGGGCGAACCGGTAGCCGAGGCTGCGGGTGATCTCGGCCAGGCAGCCGCCGGTGCTCCAGGAGCCGAGCACGCCGGTGTGGTAGTCGGTGTTCAGGTAGGAGTAGTGGAAGCGGGACAGCTCGTCCTTGGCCGTCGGGCAGTCGGAGCGGGGCGGGTTGGGGTTGCAGGTCTCGCCGCCCATGGCGACGTACGCGGTGTCGGAGGCCAGGTAGGGATACTCGACGGCGGTGTTCTCGTAGGTGCCGTAGTCGTCGGGGCTGGCCAGGAAGCAGTCGTTGTGGTGCCCGAGCCGCGCCAGGGCCGAGCCGTTGTGGGCCTGGCCGGAGGTCACGGGGCTGGTGGAGTACATCGTGCGCTTGAACTTCGGCGTGCGCAGCTGCACCATCCGCGTGGAGGGCAGGACGCTGAGCAGCTTGTCGACCACGGCCTTCCGGTTGGCCCAGTCCGTCGCGGTCACCGTGCCGGCGTTGCCGAAGTTCTGGGTGTAGTACCACTCGCCCCAGGCCCCGATGAACCCGGCCTGCATGAGGTAGATGACGTCCCTGTTGGCGCTCAGGTACGGCGCGAGCTGGTCGAGGTGGGCGAGCACCCGGTCCTTGGCCGCGTCGGCGCCGTCCGTGGAGGTGGTGTACGCGAAGCGCAGGACCATCTTCAGCCCCGCCGCCCGTACGGTGTCGAGCTGCTGCTGCAGCTGGTCCAGCGCGGCCTGGCTGATCGGGGTGGTCCTGAACTCGGCGAGGTAGAACACGCACATGACCAGCGAGATGTTCTGGCTGGTGCGGTAGCCCTGGAGGGTGGCGAGGGCGAAGTCGTTCTTGTCGCAGTCGCCGGTGTGGTGGTAGAGGCCGCGCTCGGGGTTGGCGAAGTCGGCGTTGGTGGACGTGTACGTCACGGTGCCGCCACCGCCGCCCCCACTGTAAACATGCGTGTACTTGGCGGAGGTCTCCAGCGGCGACTCGACCTGGAAGACGAGGTCGGCGTCGTTCGGCGTGGTGCTCTCGCCGATGTCCGCCCGGGGGATCGTCCACCTGGCCGTCCCGCCGGAGGCGGAGTACGTGGCCGCGCCCACGAGCGTCCAGCTCCAGCCGCCGCCGTTGTGGCGGTAGAGGGAGGCGTTCTCCAGTAAGTAGTCGGCGCCCACGCCGCCCTGGGCGAAGCCGGTCGCGGGGTTGCGGTCGGTGTCGATGTAGGTGCGTGCGTAGGCGGGGCTGCCGGTGTAGCCGAACTGGTACGTCACGGTGGTGGCCGTGTTGGTGGCCGACTGGCCGGTGATGGCGGCCAGTGCGGCTGACGGCGCGACGAGGACCGACGCGCACAGGAAGAGGAGGAGGGTGAGACTGCGTGCGAGCTTGGGCATGGGGCTCCTAGGCAAGCCGGCGGATCACTTGCGACTAATCATGGAGTCCATGTGAATTAAGTCAAGCCCTCACGACGGAGGAGCCCGGAAGAAGCGGACAGCAGGCCCTCGATAATCAGGGAGTCCACACTAATCTCGGTGCTGGTGGGCCCATACCGGGCCGGTGGCTCGCCGATCGGGTGGCCCTCGGCCTCGATCCAGGCGTGCGCGGCGAACGGAGGCGCCCGACAGGCCCACTGCGACCACCGCGTCCCGCGCCGCCCCGGCCTGCACGCGCCGGACCCCGCCTCACCGGCCGCCGATGAGACCCGTGCCGTCCGGGACGGCCCGCTCGTCGCGGACCACGTCCGTCGCCTTTCCGGTAAGAGGACTTACCGGATTCGCTCCGACTTCCCACGCAGCTGGAAGTAGGTGTTCCTCACCTGAGGTGGCCATCCATGTTGCCCGCCGTCACGACGAGCCGCGCGGCCCCGTCGCACCCGCCGACGATCACCGCCCCGGGCCGGGTCTGCTCCACCCAGCGGTCCGGCACGGTGGACAGCGCGAGCACCCGGTCGTACGGCCCGCGCTCCGGGCATCCGCGCGAGCAGTCGCCGACGACCAGGTGCGGGCGGATCCCGGCGGCGGCCAGGTTCCGGCCGGCCGCCTCCGCCACCCCGGTGTCCTCTTCGATCGACGTCACGCTCCCCGACTCGCCCGCCAGCCGGCAGAGCAGCGCGGTGATCCACCCGCTGCCCGTCCCCACTTCGAGCACCCGCTGCCCGGGGCGGAGATCGAGGCGTTCGAGCAGGTCGACGACGGCGCTGGGGGCCGGGTTCACGCACCTGTACGCGGCGCCGCCGGCGCCCTGGTGCAGCGGGGTGGCGATGGGCATCCCGGAGTAGACGGCGTCCCACCAGCCGGGCGGATCGGTGTCGCGGTCGATCGGCACGGCGTCGCCGTCGTCGTCGAGCGCCAGGCCGAGAGAGGGCACGAACCAGTGGCGGGGCACCTTCCGCAGCGCCTGCGCGATCGCGCCGGTGGCGGGCTGGCGGCGCTCGGCGATTCCCGCGATCATCGACTCGAGCCGCCAGGCGATGTGCGGCAGCATCGCTGAGCCTCGCCGGGTTCCGCCGTCATGCCTGCTCACAGCGCCTCCTTTATGCGGGCGAATGCTAAGGGTGACCGTATGGCCACCGATCGCAGCCTGGCAAGGCGCTCGGGAAAACCCGTTGGAGCTCGCTCGCCGTGCGCGAACTCGGATGCCCGTTCGGCTCGGATGTCATAGAGTCACTTTCCGTGAACATTGCGTCATCAGGGGGCCTCGCGGATCGGGCAAGCTGGTGCACATGACCGAAACGCACCTCCCCGGCGGGTTCGTGAACGCCGTCGTCCGCGTCGGTGACACCGTCCGCCGCCCGCCCGCGCGACGGGCCGCGTTCGTGCATGACCTGCTCGGCCTGTTCGAGCGGGCGGGCTGGCCGGGCGCGCCGCGCTTCCTCGGCTCCGACGAGCGGGGGCGGGAGATCCTGAGCTACGTGGACGGCCACGTGGCCTGGGAGGAGGTCCAGCCGGACGCCGTCGCCTCCGACGAGAGCCTGGCGCGGGTCGCCGAGCTGGTGCGCGAGTTCCACGACCTGACCGCCGGCACGCCGCCGGCCGGTGACGGAGAGGTCGTCTGCCACAACGACCTCTCCCCGAAGAACACCGTCTACCGGGACGAAGGGGCGGGGCTGCGCCCGGTCGCGTTCATCGACTGGGACATCGCGGGCCCGGGGCGGCGGATCCACGACGTGGCGCACGTCTGCTGGCAGTACGCCGCCCTGCGGCCCGGCGCGGAGCCGGGCGCGGCGGCCCGGAGGGTGCGGGTGATCTGCGACGCCTACGGCCTGGCGGAACGGGGCGAGGTGGTGGAGACGGTCCTGTGGTGGCAGGACCGGTGCCGGCGCGGCATCGAGGCCGACGCGGCGGCCGGCCTGCCGCACGCGGTCAGGCTGCGCGCGGACGGCGTGGTCGCGCAGGTCCGGGCCGCCCACGACTGGGTCACCCAGCACCGCGCCGACCTCGAACGCGCCCTCGCCTAGTGCGCCACCGCCGCCCTGGGACGCGCGCTCGCCCCCCACTGCGCCCCTGCCGCCCTGGGACGCGCGCTTGCCTAGTGTGCCACCGCCGGGCCGGCCTGCAGCGCGGGCACCGCCGCGGGGGCGGCCTGCTCGATCGGGACGTAGTCGTGGCGCATCCCGTGGTCGCCCAGCCACCGCCGCAGCCCGCCCACCGCCGCCGGGTTGGCCGCCACCTGGGCCGCGTACTCCGACAGCGCCACCTCCTCCCCGTCGTCGAACAGCAGCCGCGCCGGCCCCGACCAGGACAGCGTCCACCTGGCCTCGCCGAGCTGGATGAGCACCGCCTCCAGCGCCTGCCCCAGCACCCCGGCCAGCAGCGTCTCCGACGGGCTCCAGCCGTGCTCCAGCAGCTGCGCCTCCAGCTCGGCCTGGCGCCCCCGTGCGATGGCCTCGAACGCCGCGTCCAGGTACGGCCGCGAGGCCCCCATCACCTGCTGCCCGGCCACCGCCAGGTCGTGCAGCGCGTCGGCGTTGCGGCCGGCGTACATGCCGTGCGCGATCAGCTCCTCCCACGGCACCGGGCGCAGCGTCGCCAGCGCCTCCGGCGACCACATCGACTGCTCGACCGCCTGCACGGCCACGTTCGCGTCGAGCAGCAGCGTCAGGGCCGAGCGCGGGTCCGGCACGTGCTGCGGCTCCGGCAGGTGCTCGATCGCCGTCAGGCGCTCGGCCAGGCTCGGGTGGGAGTCGTACGGGGAGACCTCCTCCGGCTGCTCGCTCAGCCTGGCGAGCTCGGCCTGGCGGTCGGGGTCGCTCATGAGCGCGTGGAAGCCCCCGAACACCGCCGCCGGCCTGGTCCCGCCCGCGCCCGTCAAGGCCAGGTAGTTGTTGACGTACAGGTCCCAGCCCACCGCGGTGGAGTGGATCTTGCGCAGGGCGCCGGCCATGGCCTGCCGGCCGCCGATCGCGACGGCGAGCTGGTCGGCCTCCAGCTCCTGCTTGCGGGAGACGGCCTGCGAGACCCGGAGGTAGAGCTTGGCGTACCAGGTGAACAGGCGCTGGATGAACGGGTGGTTGCCCAGGCTCCGGACGGTGGCGATGAGCGAGACGCGGCCCCGGTAGACCGGCGCCCCCAGGCGGGTGTGCGCGCCGCTGTAGTGCCCCAGCTCGTGCCCGAGCACCGCGCGCATCTCGTCCACCGTGAGCGTCTGCAGCAGCGGCAGCCCGATGAACATCCGCCGCCGCGTCGCCCTCAGCCCCAGCCACCGCGTGTCCTCCGACACGGCCGCGTTCACCTCCGCGACCAGGCGGATCTCGTCCGGCGGGGCCGTGCGCACGCGGTGGGCGAGCTCCTCGACCGTCTGCCACAGCACCGGCTCGTGCTCGCGCCCGACCGGCACGCCGGGCTGCTCGCCGTTCCGGCGGCGGCTGACCATGATCAGGGCCCGGACCAGCGCGCCAGCCGCCAGCGTGAGCACGATGGCGAACTTGATCGTGTTGGCGTGGAAGTCGACGAGGAGCATGACGTCGATGAAGATCGCGGTGGCCAGGATGAGGCCGACCAGCACGTAGAAGCCGGCGAGCAGGGTAAAAGCCAGCACTGCTCGGAACGCTGTCGTCATGGGGGAGGGCTCCCGGGGAAGGGGTTCTCGCGAGGCTTGACACTAGCGGAGACATGAAACTGGATAAAATCACTTCACAGATGCCGTATTACGACGAGCATGACCAAGAGCGTTGGGTTCCGGAACTTCCCGGCAATCCGGAACGCGCCGCGTTCGAACGCGACCGCGCCCGTGTCCTGCACAGCGCCGCGCTCCGCAGACTGGCGGCGAAGACGCAGGTCGTGGGCCCCGGAGAGACGCTCGGCGGCGGCCAGCACATCCCCCGCACCCGGCTGACCCACTCCCTCGAATGCGCCCAGGTGGGCCGCGAGATGGGCGCCACCCTCGGTGTCGACCCCGACCTGGTGGAGACCGCCTGCCTGGCCCACGACCTGGGGCATCCGCCGTTCGGGCACAACGGGGAGGTGGCGCTCAACGCCCTGTCGTCGTCGTGCGGCGGCTTCGAGGGCAACGCGCAGAGCCTGCGCCTGCTCACCCGGCTCGAGGCCAAGGTGCTCACCGAGGACGGCCGCAGCGCGGGCCTCAACCTGACGCGCGCCGCGCTCGACGCCTCCATCAAGTACCCGTGGACGTGCGACAAGGCGGCCAAGTTCGGCGTGTACGACGACGACCTGCCGGTGTTCGAGTGGATCAGGGAAGGGGCGCCGGAGGGTCGGGTGAGCTTCGAGGCGCAGATCATGGACTGGGCCGACGACGTCGCCTACTCCGTGCACGACCTCGAGGACGCCCTGCACTCCGGCCACGTCACCCCGGAGGCGCTCCAGTCGCCCGTCGAGCGCACCCAGGTGTGCGAGATCACCCGCACCTGGTACGCCCCCGGCGCCGACCCCAACGAGCTGGAGGAGGTCTTCGCCAAGCTGATCGCCGACCCGCTCTGGCCCCGCCGCTTCGAGGCCACGCTGGCCGACCTGGCCGGCCTCAAGGCGCTCACCAGCGGCCTCATCGGCCGCTTCTGCCAGTCCGCGCAGACCGCCACCAAGGAGGTGTACGGCTCCCGCCACCGCGCCGACCTGGTCGTCCCGCACGCCACCAGGCTGGAGTGCGCGCTGCTCAAGGGCGTCACCGCCCACTACGTCATGACCACCAAGGACCACAACGCCAACCAGGCCAGGCAGCGCGACCTCATCACCGAGCTGGCTTCCCTGATCACCCTCGGCGCCCCCGGCACGCTGGAGCCCGCCTTCCGGCCGGCCTTCCTGGAGGCCAGGGACGACGCCGCCCGCGTACGCGTGGTGATCGACCAGATCGCCTCGCTCACCGACACCTCGGCGGTGGCCTGGCACCGGAGGCTCTCCCGCTGACCAAAGGTTCGTCAACGAGCCAGGTCGCCTGACACAACCGGCTTTCCCGACGACCTCAGTGGGCGGATACTGCGCCCATGGCCACATTTGTGATCGTCGGAGCCGGGCTGGCCGGAGCCAAGGCAGCGCAGACGCTGCGCGAGGAGGGCTTCGACGGAGAGATCGTGCTCATCGGCGCGGAGACCGAACGGCCCTACGAGAGACCTCCCCTGTCCAAGGACTATCTCCAGGGCAGGAGCGAGCGGGACGGCATCTTCGTCCACGCCCCCGACTGGTACGCGGACAACGGCGTGGATCTGCGGCTCGGCCTGCGGGTCACGCGGATCGAGCTAGATCATCACCTGGTCCGGCTCGGGGACGGGTCGCGCCAGCCGTACGACAAGTTGCTCGTCGCGACCGGCGCGGTGCCCAGACGCCTGCCCGGGCCCGCGTACTACCTGCGTACCGTCGAGGACAGCGAGGCGCTCAAGGCCCGCTTCACCGAGGGCGCCTCGGTGCTCGTCGTCGGCGCGTCCTGGATCGGGCTGGAGACGGCCGCGGCGGCGCGTACGGCCGGCTGCGAGGTCACCGTCGTCGAGCCCGAGCCCACGGCGCTCAACCGGGCGCTCGGCCCCGAGCTGGGCGGCCTGTTCGCCCGCCTGCACGCGAGCAAGGGCGTGGAGCTGCGCTTCGGCACGGCCGCCGCGGAGATCACCGAGACCGGCGTGCGGCTCAGCTCCGGCGAGCGGCTGACCGCCGACCTCGTCGTGGTCGGCATCGGCGCCGCGCCGGAGGTCTGGCTCGCCCGCGACGCCGGGCTCGACGTCGGCCAGGGCATCCTCACGGACGCCGCCCTGCGCACCTCGCACCCCGACGTGTTCGCGGCGGGCGACGTCGCGGAGTTCTTCCACCCGTCGTACGACCGCCGCATCCGGGTGGAGCACTGGGCCAACGCCCTGCACGGCGGCCCGGTCGCCGCCAGGTCCATGCTCGGCCAGGACGTGGCCCACGACATGCTCCCGTACTTCTTCACCGACCAGTACGACCTGGGCATGGAGTTCTCCGGCGACATCGAGGGCCACGACGAGATCGTCTACCGGGGTGACCCCGAGAGCCTGGAGTTCATCGCCTACTGGCTGCGCGGCGGCCGGGTGGTCGCCGGCATGAACGTCAACGTCTGGGACGTCGTCGACGAGATCCAGGAGCTCATCAAGTCGGGCGTCATCGTTGACCAAAAGGAGCTATCGACGGGGTGACGGTGACGACACCGTCGTCGTCCTGCTTCTTGGTGGTCTGGGGCCGCGGGGTCTTGCTGGCCTGCGGCACCTTCTTCGACGTGCACTGCACCGTGCACCTCGGTGTCTCGCCGAGCTTGCCGCGCAGCTCCAGCGTCTCCTCCCTGGGGGAGAGCGTACGGTTGCCCTTCTGCCAGGCGTCGAGGTAGTCCCACGGCTTGACCATGCCCCGGCGTACCCACCAGAAGGCCGGGCCGGTCTTCCACGAGATCGCGAAGTAGAGGTTCGGCCCGGTGTCGCGGGCGTTGCCCGTCGTGCCCACCCGGCCGAGCAGCTGGCCCCCCTTGACCCGGACGCCCGGCCTGATGCCGTCGGCCACCGAGTCGAGGTGGCCGCCGAGGTAGCGGACGCCGTCGTCACCGATGATGGTGACGAACCTGCCCTCGCGGTCGGCCCCCGCGTCCGTGGCGGGGCTCCACCGGTTCTGCAGGTTCACCTCGTCCACGACCCCGTCGACGGGCGCCACGAACGCGCACCCCTGACCGGCCCAGATCGTCGTCTTGGGCAGCACGAGCAGCTTGCGCTGGTAGGTCGTCTTGCAGTCCTTCACGGGGAACGTGTAGGTGTGTTTCGACAGCTTCGGCGGCGGCACCTTGACCGGGTCCTCGCCCGCGGGCGGCTGCTCGGCCGCCTGGTGCTCGGGGGTCGGGCTGGGGATCGTGGCGGTGACCGCCGGGGTGCCCGTGATCGGGGCCGTGGTGGGCGAGCCGGCGCTGACCCCCGCCAGTCCTGTCGTCTGGGTGCAGGCAGCGGTCAGCAGCACGGCGCCCGTGACGGCCGCCCATCGTCCGATATGCCCCGATCGCATGATCTCCACCCGTGTCACCGTTTCCACCGACAACCTTTACCTTTGTAGCCGACCGGCGGACCTCGCATAACCGCTTTCCCCCTTTAGCAGCCCAGAGGTAACCCTCGCCTTCCTCCCCGCTTCCCATGCCGGGGACACCCGAGGAGGCGGGAACCGTCGGTGGGGCCGAATAGACTCACCGGCGTGGCTGGCCGGATCCGTGATGTCGACATCGCGCTCGTACGCGAGCGTTCACCCATCGCCGACGTGATCGGCGAGCACATCCAGTTGCGCAACGCCGGAGGCGGCAACCTCAAGGGGTTGTGCCCGTTCCACGACGAGAAGAGCCCGTCGTTCAACGTCACCCCCGAGCGCGGGATGTTCTTCTGCTTCGGCTGTTCCGAAGGCGGCGACGTGATCACGTTCGTCGAGAAGATCGAGCACCTGTCGTTCGGCGAGGCCGTCGAGCGGCTGGCGCAGCGGGCCGGGATCCAGCTCCAGTACGAGCAGGGCGGCTACGTCCCCAGGCGCGACCACGGCGAGCGGGCCAGGCTGATCGAGGCGCACCGGGTGGCGGCCGAGTTCTACGCCGACAAGCTGATGGCGCCCGACGCGGCGCCCGGGCGGCGGTTCCTGTCGGAGCGCGGGTTCGAGCGGGCCGACGCGGAGATGTTCGGGGTCGGCTACGCGCCCGCCGAGTGGGAGGCGCTCAGCCGCCATCTCCTGGGGCGCGGCTTCAGCGCCGACGAACTGGTGAAGGGCGGGCTGGTCAAGGAGGGGCGGCGGGGGCCGATCGACCGGTTCCGGGGGCGGCTGATCTGGCCTATCCGGGATGCTACGGGCGATGTGATCGGCTTTGGTGCACGGAAGTTGCTTGATTCCGATGATGGCCCGAAATATCTGAATACGCCTGACTCGCCGCTTTACAAGAAGAGCCAGGTGCTTTATGGCATTGATCTTGCGAAACGGGAGATCTCCAAGCGGGCGCAGGCGGTGATCGTCGAGGGATACACCGACGTGATGGCCTGCCATCTCGCCGGGGTGCCGACCGCCGTGGCCACCTGCGGCACCTCGTTCGGCGAGGAGCACATCAAGATCCTGCGGCGGTTCCTGCTCGACCAGGCCGAGTTCCGGGGGGAGGTCATCTTCACCTTCGACGGCGACGCGGCGGGGCAGAAGGCGGCGCTGCGGGCGTTCGCCGACGAGCAGAAGTTCGTCACGCAGACCTACGTGGCGGTGCAGAGCGACGGGCTCGACCCGTGCGATCTGCGCATCAAGCAGGGCGACGCGGCCGTGCGGGATCTGATCGCGAGCCGGGAGCCGCTGTTCCAGTTCGCGATCAGGAGCACGATCTCCCGCTACGACCTGCGCAGCAACGAAGGCAAGATCGCCGCCCTCGACGCCGCCGCGCCGATCGTGGCCGGGATCAAGGACGTGGGGCTGCGTAAGCGCTACGCCATCGACCTGGACCGGTGGCTGGGGTTCATGGACGAGCGGTTCGTCATGCAGCGCATCTCCGAGGTGTCCGGCGCCCAGCAGGGCCGCCGCCAGCGCGCCCCCCAGGCGGCGCCGCTCGACCCGAGCGTGCGCGTGGAGGGTGAGCTGCTCAAACTGGCCGTGCAGCGCCCGGCTCTGCTCGGGCCCCGCTTCGACGCGCTCGACCCGCAGGCCTTCACGGCTCCCGACCACGTCGCTCTGCACAAGGTGATCACCGCGGCCGGCGGCCTCACGGCGGCCGGGCACGGCGGGCGCGAGTGGGTGGACCGGCTGCTGGAGCACGCGCACGAGGAGGGGGCGCGGGGGCTGGTGACCCGGTTCGCGGTGGAGCCGATCCAGGCCGACGCCCACGCCGAGGAGCGCTATGCCGGGGCGATGCTGGCGGCCATCGAGGCCATCGCGGTGGATCGGGCCATCGCGCAGGTGAAGTCGCGGATCCAGCGGCTGAATCCGGTGGAGGAGCAGCAGGAGTACAACAAGCTGTTCGGGGAGCTGGTGGCGCTGGAGCAGCAGCGCCGGGTCCTGCGCGACCGCGCCGCCGGAAGCTGACCTCCCGCCGGGGCGAGGGCGGCGCCTGCCCCCGGCACATCGGCCCCGCGCCCGGTCACGGTGAGCGCGTGGGCCGCGACGTGGCGGAGCGCGGCACCCCGCCCGCGGGGTGCATCCCGCCGCCCGTTGGTAACAGTTCGGCGGCGATCGCAAGCGGCAAACCAGGGTGGTTGACCAGGAAATTTGGTGCGGTCCAACATGCGACAAAGCGGGAGGACAACGCCATCCGGGCAGCGAAAGAGTTGCGTCCGACCTGAGAGCGTCGCCGGGCGCGTGAATCCAGACCGCGTAATTGACTTTACTTTCCTGATCAAACTCGGGCTAAACCTTATAGCGATCTCAATTCGGTAAGGACGATCGTCTTACCTTCGGTGACAAAAATGGGTCTGCCATTTGATGGAACCAATACTGCAGACTGTCTCCCGTGGGTGCATCGGTGCTGCCAAGCGGGCCGCCATCGGTAGATCAGGTGGCGGACCTCGTCGCGAAGGGAAGGGAGCGCGGAAGCGTAACCGTCGATGACGTCGCAGCCGCGCTTGACCGATCAGAGTTGCCGTCCGACGCGCTGGAACGCGTCGTGCGGATGCTCGCCGAGAACGGCGTGGAGGTCCTCGAGCCCCAGGGCGACGAGGAGTCCACCCGCGCCGATGAGGAAGACGTAGGCAAGCGGGCGCCGACCAGCGATCTTGTCCGTATTTATCTGCGGGAGATCGGCCGTGTGCCACTGCTGACCGCCGAGGAGGAGGTGGAGCTCGCCAAGTCGATCGAAGCCGGCCTGTTCGCCGAGGACAAGCTGGCCAACGGGGTCTCGCGTCTGGCCTTCCCGGAGTTCAGGGAGCTCGTCTGGCAGGGCACCCGAGCCAAACAGCGGCTCATCGAAGCCAACCTCAGGCTCGTGGTGTCGATCGCCAAGCGGTACGTGGGCCGCGGAATGTTGTTCCTGGACCTGATCCAGGAGGGCAACCTCGGGCTCATCCGGGCGGTCGAGAAGTTCGACTACACGAAGGGCTACAAGTTCTCCACCTACGCCACCTGGTGGATCAGACAGGCGATCACCCGGGCGATCGCCGACCAGGCTCGTACGATCCGCATCCCGGTGCACATGGTGGAGACCATCAACAAGCTCGTCAGGGTGCAGCGCCAGCTCCACCAGGACCTCGGCCGCGAGCCGATCCCCGAGGAGATCGCCAAGGAGATGGATCTCCCTGTCGATCGCGTGGTGGAGATCCAGCGCATCGCCCAGGAGCCCGTGTCGCTGCAGTCGCCGATCGGCGAGGAGGACTCCGACCTCGGAGACTTCATCGAGGATGCCGACGCTGTCGTGCCCATGGAGGCCGCGGCCTTCATCATGCTGCAGGACCAGCTCGACGACATCCTCGCCACGCTGTCCGACCGCGAGCAGCGCATCATCCAGCTCCGCTTCGGCCTGGCCGACGGGCATCCGCGCACGCTGGAGGAGGTGGGCAGGGAGTTCGGCGTCACGCGGGAGCGCATCCGCCAGATCGAGTCGAAGACGCTGGCCAAGCTCCGCCACCCGACGCGCGCGCAGATGTTGCGGGACTACCTGGACTGACCCCGCGAAGCACGTGGACGCCGGCCCGGGTGGCACCTAGCCGCCCGGGCCGGCGTCGTTCTCAGGAGCAGCCCTCGAACTGCGGCACCGCGATCGTGGTGAACTTCAGCCCCGACCTGGTGAACCACTTGCGCAGCAGCTTCTCCGCCGTCCCGTCCTGGTACATGTCGGTGATCGCCCGGTTCACCGCCTCGCACCCGGGCACGTCGCCCCTGGCCATCCCGATCCCGCTGCGCTGCTCGTTGAACTGCGCGTTGGCCAGCCGCAGCCCCGAGCCGTCCTGCTCGGCCAGGCCGGCCAGGATGACGTCGTTGGTGGTGACCGCGTCCACCTGGCGGCCCTTCAGCGCCGCCAGGCACTGCTTGTAGTCGGGGAACGGCACGACCTGCGCCGCCACCCCCCGCTCCGCCACGACCCGCTGGGCCGCGTTCGAGCCCTTGACCTCGCAGATCCTGCGGCCCTCGAGGTCGCGCACGTTCGCGATCGTCTCGCCGGGCCGGGTCAGGATGTCCTGGTAGGAGATGTGGTACGGCCCGGCGAACAACACCCTCCGCTTGCGTTCCTGGTCGATCGTGAACGTGGCCACCACCAGGTCGGCCCGCCCGTTGCCGAGCACCTTCTCCCGGTCGGCGGCCAGCACGCCCAGGAACGTCGCCTCCTTGCCGAGCTTGTCCGCGACGTAGCGGGCCACGTCCACGTCGAAGCCCTCGAACGTGCCGTCGGACTTGCGGAACCCGACCGAGGGCAGGTCGGAGCGGACCCCGATGACGAGCCGGTCCTTGTCGAGGATCGACTCGTCCCCGCCCATCCCGCAGCCCGTGACCGCCATCGCGGCCAGGGCCAGCACCACCGCCAGCACCCGCTTCACCGGTACTCCTTGAGTCGTGGCCACACCCCGGCGATCACCAGCACCCCGATCGCGCCGATGGCGTAGGGGAGCAGCCGCCACAGGTTGTCCAGCGCGCCCTCGCCGGTCTCGATCGCCCGCCGGAACACGTTCTGGTGCGTGTCCGCCAGCGCCACCAGCGCCCGGTCGTAGGAGGCGAACGCCGTCGTGACCGTCTTGAGCCGCGCCTCGACCGCCTCGCCGGTCCGGCCGCTCGTGGCGAGCTCGCGGAAGGCGGTGTCGGCGTTCTGGAAGTCCCGGTACGCCTGGAACACCGCCTCTCCCTGCCTGCCGACGATCTCCGGCCCCAGCATGCCGAGGAAGTCCTTCGACCCCTTGGCCACCGCCTCGTGGTAGGTCCGCAGGTTGCCCGCGTCGTAGTAGATGACCGACATCGACTTGTCCAGGAACGTGTGCTCGTAGGTGTCGGCCCGCTCCTTGTCCAGCAGGTAGCGGCTCTGGTCGCCCTGCATGCTGTTGCTGATCGCCCGGGCCTTGGCCAGGGTCAGCACCGAGTCGAACCCGGCCGCCTTGGCCGTACGCAGGGCGTCCTCGTCCTGCGCGAGCACGGTCAGCCCGAAGAACAGCGCCACCGCGGTCGTCACCGTGGCGACCAGCAGCGCGGGCCCGAACACCCGGCGGAAGCGCCGCGCCAGGAAGACCTGCAGCCAGATCAGGCACCCCAGGGCGAGCAGCCCGGCCAGCAGCACCGCGACCCGGACGAGCGGTACGATCACCGCCTTCTCGTCGTAGGTGGCGCGCACGATCGTGCCGCTCTCCAGGGTCAGGTTGTACGCCTGCGGCAGCAGCACCAGCCGCATCAGGTCGGTGGCCTGCCGGTAGGTCCGCACCACCTCCTGCGGCGGCGGCCCGGGCGCATGCCCCGACCGCTCGTCCAGCAGCAGCGCCTGCCCGGCCAGCCGCTCGTACTCGCCGAGCCCGTCGAGCACGGACTGCACGGTCGTGCGCTCCGCCTGGTTGTCGCCCGACAGCTCGAACGCCTTCAGCAGCGCCCGGTTGGCCTCGCGCCGCTGCGCCGCGTACTGGGCGAGCGCGGCCCGGCGTTGCTCCGGGTAGGCCTGGCCCATCACGAGCACGTTGGCCACCTGCGCGTCCATGTCGCTCAGCGCGAGGTAGAGCCCGGCGGTGGCGACCACCTGCGGGCCGGCGTCGCGGCCGATGACCCGCAGCCCGTCGCGGGCGCTCGCGCTGCCCACGGCGAGCGCGGCGAAGAGCAGGGCCAGCGAGGCGACCGTGACGCCGGAGATGACGCGGATCCTGCCGGGCACGCTCCGGCGCACCGCCACGGGGGCGGGCCGGGTCTGCACCACGGTCACGGGGTGCCCTCCCTGATGGTGATGACGGTCCACGCGCCCAGGTGGATGCGGTCGCCGGGGCCGACCCGGACGGGCACGTTCACCTTGAGGGGCCGGCCGTTCACCTGGGTGCCGTTGGACGAGCCGGGGTCCACCACCAGCCACGAGCCGTCCGGCTGGGACAGCAGCACGGCGTGCAGGTGCGAGACGCCCGGGTCCTCCGGCGGCCCGGTCAGGTCGATCTCCGGCGCCAGGTTCCTGGCCCGGCTGCGCCGCCCGATGCGCACCTGCTCGCCGTGCAGCGCGAACGACCGCTCCGGGCAGTACGGCGGGAAGGCCACCGCGTCGGCGTCCGGCCCGCCCTCGGCGATGACCTTCTCGTAGTACGTACGGTCGGCCGCGGTGACCGCCTCCCACCGGGCGCCCGTCACGGGGATCTGGACGGGGGCGGCGCCGCTGTAGTCGTGGCCGCACACCTCGCAGAACTGCCCGGCGCGCGGCGTCTGGCAGATCGGGCAGCTCTCGGCGCCCGCCTGCGGCTGAGCGTGGGCCTGTGCCTGGGCCTGGGGCTGGGGCTGGGGCTGGGACGAGGGCTGGGGGTGGGGCTGGGGCGTCCCGGCCATCTGGGTGCCGCAGACATCGCAGTAGTCGTCGGCGCCCGACGGATGCCCCTGCGGGCAGGTCGCCATCAGCTTCCTTCCTTGCGCAACCGGCTCGTCCGCACGGAGCCGGTGTCGAGCTCGATCTCGTCGGCCTTGTCCACGTTCCGGCGCAGCCGGGCCGTGCCGGTGGCCGGATCCACCTCCACCACCTTCTCCAGCAACCGGGCGGTGTCCTCGCGCCCCGAGTCGGCGGCGATCTGCCGCGCCTTGGCCAGGCGGGCGGTCGCGGTGTCGACGTCGCCCATGGCCCGGGCGCTGAGCCCGTCCTGGATCAGCTCGTGCAGCTCGGCCTGGCCGGTGTAGTGGGCGACCTTCCCGTTGATGCGGGTGGACGCCGCCAGGTCGTCGGTCCACTGGGCCAGCACGTTGCCGCTGGCCACGACCTCCTGGGTGTCGGGGCGTACGAGCTTGACCCACCCGGCCCGGATCTCCTGCCCGACCTGCCCCGGCGGCACCTCCACGCAGACGTGGTATTCGCGCTCCTCCGCGCCCCAGGACCCGGTCGGGTAGTCGCCGGTCAGCGGGTTGACGTCGGTACGCTTGCCGGTCAGGTCGAGCAGTGTGGGGGAGACCTGCTTGACGAACTTCAGCGTCGCGGTCTGCGGCACCCACACCCGCAGCGACAGCTCGGCCACGGTCTTGCTCATCGACGTCTGCGTGAGCCGGCGGAAGAACTCCGGCAGATCCCCCTGGTTACGGACGAAGTCGAACGTGCCGAGCATCGCCTCGGCCACCTTCCGCAGCTCGGCCGGCACCCAGTCGTCGCCGACGCCCAGGCAGTCGGCCACGAACTTGCCGCTCCACCCCGACAGCACCGAGGCGAACACCTCGGGGCGCTCGTTGTTCTGGCCGTCGGTCATGAGCAGCGCGTGCCTGATCGCCGAGGGATGCGCGGTCAGCAGGTGGCCCGCCAGCTTGATCCACTCGCCCATGGCGGTGCCGCCGTGCGCGCTCAGCCGGCTGATGGCCCGCTCGGCCTCGGCCCTGGTGGCCGGGCTCGCCTTGACCAGGTTGGCATGGCCGCCGGGGTAGACGACCCTGGCCGACTCCGTGCCGGCGATCACCGCGAAGTGGACGCCGTCGCGCAGGGTCTGCACGGCGGTCGCGGCCGCCTGCCTGGCCTCGCGGATCTTGCTGCCGCTCATCGAGCCCGACGTGTCAATGATGATCACCTCGGCCGCCTCCGCGGGGGCCGCCTGGACGGTCGCGCCGCCGGTCGAGCCGACGGTGAGGATCGCGTGCACCTCGCGGCCGTCAAGGGGGAGGTACTTGTTCTGGTCGATGTTCAGCGTGAAAGCGGGCTGGTCACCCATGCGACTCTCCTAGGGGGATCAAAGCAATCGTCACGTTGTCCTGGCCGCCGGAGTCCAGCGCGTGGCGCAGCATCTCGCGGGCCATCTCGATGGGGGTGCCGGAGGCGGGGAAGGCGTAGCCGTCCAGATAGCGCCACAGGCCGTCGCTGCAGACGAGCAGCAGCCCGGCGCCCTGCGGGTCGAGGGTGCGCACGTGCAGGCCGACGTCGCCGGCGTCGGCGCCCAGCCAGGCGGTGATCTCGCCGGTCTCCACCACGTCGTCCTCGGTCAGCAGGGTGCCGCCGGGCAGCAGGTACGCACGCGTGTCGCCGGCCCAGCCGAGCGTGACCCGGCCGTCCCGGCCGACCACGGCGGAGACGTACGTGCAGGCCGGGGCGTCGTCCACCGAGGTCGCCAGCTTGGCCACGGCCCGGCCCGCCAGCTCGAACGCCTCCTGTTGCGGCACCCCCCTGGCCAGTGCCGCGACCGCGGTCTCGACGGCCACCGCGGACGCCTCGTCGGCCCTGGGCGAGCTGCCCACGCCGTCGCACACCACGGTCACGACCGAGCCGTCCGCCTCGACCAACGCCATCGCGTCCTCGTTGCGGCTGCGCCGCAGGCCCTTGTCGGTCACCGCCGCCGCGCCGCCGGGCAGCACCGTCTCGGCATGGTCCCGGCCGGTGGGCTGGCGGGCGCCGCACCGCTCGCAGTAGCCCTCCGCGTCGACGGCCGCCGCGCCGCAGGAGGCGCACGCCGGGGCGCCCAGGGTGTGGCCGCACGCCTCGCAGTAGACGTCGCCCGCCAGCACGGGCGCCTCGCACACGGGGCAGGCCGCCCGGGGGGTGAGGTCCTGGCCGTCCATCACAACCACGTCCTCGGTCGTACGGCGTTCGCCTGGTCGATGAGCGCGTGGCGCTCCTGGCGTGAATGCGCGCCGGAGGCCAGCTTCCGGTAGATGCCCTCCAGCCGCCGGCGCAGGGCCGGCTCGGTGAACGGCACCCCGGCCACCGTCAGGTTCGCCCGCACCGGGCTCCCGCCGATGTGCGTCACCGCCGACTCCAGCAACTCGGCGATGAGCAGGTCGCGGCGGCGCGCGTCGAGGTCGCCCTGGCCGGTCACGCGGTCGACCGCGCGGATCAGGTCGTCGGGGGTCGCCGTGGCCGGGTCGGGCCGCCGCGCCACCGAGGCCGCCAGCGCCACCTGCGCCGCCACCCGGTAGACCGACGAGGCGGGCACCTCGTCCAGCACACTCATCCGGCCCAGCCTGGCCAGCCCGAACGCCGCGCTGACGTAGGAGCGGTCGGTGCGCCAGACGAGCTCGTACCAGGAGGTCGCCGGCTTGCCCGCGCATTCCAGCGCGAACGCCAGCGCCAGCTTGGGCGCAGCCTCGCCGGGCACCTGCGACAGGCAGGCGTCGAACATCGACACCGCCTGGTCGGCCTGCCCGGTGGCCAGCGCGTGCACCCCGCGGTACCAGGTGACCCGCCAGTCGCCCGGCAGCACCCCGTCCAGCTCGTTCAGCGCGGCCGGCGTCTCCGCCGCGCCCGCCTCGGCCAGCAGCCTGACCCGCATCAGCTTCGTCTCGGGAGTCTGCGGCAGCGCGGCGAGCTGGTCGATCAGCCCCCTGCCGTCGCGGCCGAGCAGCCCGGCCAGCGAGCCGGCGGCCGGGTCGGCCGGATCCACCAGCGGCACCGGCAGCGCGGCCGCCACCGCCACCGGGTCGAGCGGCCCGAACACCTGGCCGCCGTCCTCCGACAGCGCGGTCCCGACCGCCCCGCGCTCCGGTCCGAACAGCGTCGAGAGCGCCGGGTACGGCACCCCGTCCTCCAGCGCGCTGACCTCGCGCAGCACGCCGATGAGCTGCTCCTCCATCTCCCACGCGCTCTGGAACCTGTCGGCCGGGTTCGCCGCGGTCGCCTTGCGCAGCAGCCGGGTGAACGACGGGTGCCCGCAGTCCACCGGCAGCGGGTTGGCCTTCCCGCCCGACGCCGGGCTGAACCCTGAGGTCGCCAGCACCGCCAGCGTCCTGGCCACGGTGTAGAGGTCGGAGGCCACCGACGACGGCTGGCTGCTCAGCTCGGGCGCGTGGTAGCCGGTCGTGACCCACGACGAGCCCACCGGCGAGCCGAAAGGCTGTACGGCCCCCAGGTCGATGAGCTTGAGCCGCCTGCCGACCCTGATCACGTTCGCCGGCTTGAGGTCGCAGTAGACCAGGCCGTTCTCGTGCAGGTAGCCGAACGCCTGGAGGATCTCCCGGCCGTACAGCAGGACCTCGCGCAGCGGCAGCGGGCCCTGACGGCGCAGCTCGTGCAGCGACTGGCCGCCGACGTACTCCATGACGATGTAGCCGAGCCCGGCCGAGCGCTGGAAGTTGAAGATCTTGACGATGTTGGGGTGGTCGACCGTGGTCAGGAACTTCCGCTCGGCCTCCGCCGCCGCCAGCGCCTCGGCGTCCATGGTGTTGAGCAGGCCCTTGAGCACCACCCACCGGCCGTCGAGGTTCTCGTCGGAGGCCAGGTAGATCCAGCCGAGACCGCCGTGCGCCAGGCAGCCCAGCACCCGGTACTGGCCCGCCACCAGGTCGTCCTTGCCGAGCTTGGGGGTGAAGGAGAACTGGGTACGGCAGTGCGGGCAGAACCCGTCCGTCAGCCCCGGCCGCCCTTCGCGGGAGCGCCCCACCGGCTGCCCGCACGCCGGGTTGGCGCAGTACCTCTTCTCCTCGGGCACCTCGGGGTTGGCCATCACGGCGGTGGACGGGTCGCGGTAGGGCACCGACGGCAGGTCGGCGATGGTGGCCAGCACACCAGCCCGCGACCTGCCGCTGCTCACCGGGGAGCTCATCGACCTGCCCGCCGGTTGGGTCCGGAAGGGCTCCGAGGACGGGCCGGACGCCTGGGTGGACGTCTGGGCGGGGACCTGGGCGGGCACGGGTGGTGAGACCTCGGCGTGGCCGCAGAGGTCGCAGTAGCCGTCCTCGATCGTCCCGGTGCAGCCCGGCTGCGCGCAGCGGGTCATCGCTTACCTCCGTGGATCGCGCGCTGGTAGTTCTCGACGGCCGCGGCCGCCGTCGTCAGATCGCAGGGCGCGCTCCACAACAGCACGCGCGCCCGTTCGTACAGCTCCGATGTGGCCGGGTCCTCGGCCAGGCCCTTGCGCACCGCCATCACCTGGCAGGCGCCGAGCCGCCCGCGCAGCTCGTCACGGCGGCCGACCAGCCCGTACAGCGCCTTGGCGGTGGCCTGGGCCTGCTCGGCCGCCTGGCGGGCCTCGCCCTCCAGCGCCGACAGCCGCTTGGCCCGCAGCACCCAGGCGTCGGCCGAGGCGTCGAGCGCGTCCAGCCCGGCGGCCAGCGCGTCGACCCGGCTGCGCGGCTGGGCCTGGGGCGGCAGGGCGATCTTGACCACGACCGCGCCGTGGGCCAGCCTGGCCTCGCTCTCGGCCGCGCGCACCCGGTCCAGCGCGGCCACCAGGTCCTCGCGGCGCCTGGCGTACTCGCCCTTGACCACCACCGCCAGCTCGGCCTCCGCGCGGGCGCCGGCCAGCAGGCGGGCCAGCCGGTCGAGGTCCTGCTCGACGGCCGCGCCGAGCGGGTCCTCGACCACCGTCGCGCGCAGCCGCTTCAGCTCCGCCTCCTGGCCGCCCAGGTCGGCGGCCTCGCCCAGCTCGCGCTCCAGCTCACGGATCCGGCGCAGGTCGGCGTCGGTGCCGTCGAGGCGGGGCAGCACGGCGTTCCACACGGCGTCGATGTCGTTGAGCGTCGCCGTGACCTCGCGGAAGGCGGCGTCCATCCGGGCCACGGTCTCGTCGAGCGTCAGCCGCTGGTCGGCCTGGGGGAGCAGCGAGCGCTGCTCGACCGGCTTGGCGGCCGCCCGCACCACCACGGACGTGCCCACCAGCAGCTCGGTGAGCCGGGCGAGCTGGTCGGCGCCCATCCGGGTGCGGGCCGCCCTGACCTGCTCGGCGTCGCGCAGCACCGCGCGGTAGGCGTCGTACAGCGACCACAGCCCGGCCAGGGACTCCTGCGCCGCGGCCCAGCGCCGTTCGGTCGCCCCGCGTAAGGAGGCTCCCTTCAACAACTGGTAGGTCGTGTGGGATTCGAGATCGAGCAGGTCGCCGGAGATGCGATCGCGTTCGTCGGCTCGAGCGCGCAGCGCATGCTCCGCGCCTTCCCTGCTCATTGGTGGTCCCAGGCTCATCACGCTCCCCGTGAAGAGGCCCCCCGATGCCCCCGTTATACCGCCTCAACGGCGGGTCTGAGGGCTTTAGTTCCTTTGGCTCGGGGGTTCCCCTGACTTGTCCCTGATTCAACCCCGCCTCGCCTGCAAACGGCTTAACGATCTCTTAGCGTTGCAGGCATGGGACGCATACTTCTGATCATCGCGGCCGTCGTCGCCGCGCTCGTACTCCTCGGCCCCCTCGTGGGCTTCGCCCTCACGCTGCTCAAGTGGGGTCTCATCATCGGCGCCGTGGCGCTGGGCGGCATGCTCCTGTCGAAGTGGGCCAAGAGGACATAGCTTCCTGAGGCATCCCCAGTCATAGTTGGGTGATGGAGGCGCGGCCGGCGGTTGACGATGCCGCGCTCGGGCGTGAGGCGCTGGCCGTGCTCGAGGCGAACTGGACAGGCACTGGCACCGTGCCCGCACCAGGTCTCTATCCGCACCAATGGAGCTGGGACTCCGCGTTCGTCGTCATCGGCCTGGCCAGGCACCGGCCGGACCGGGCCCGCGACGAGCTGCTCAGCCTGCTGCGCGGGCAGTGGGCGACCGGGATGGTGCCGCACATCGTCTTCCACACGCGCGAGGCGTACTTCCCGGGGCCCTCCGTGTGGCGATCGCAGGAGCACGCCGCCGCGCCGCACGTGCTCACATCCGGGCTCACCGCGCCGCCGCTGCACGCGCTGGCGCTGTGGTGGCTCTACCGGCACACCGGCGACGCCGCGTTCGTCAGGGAGGCGTACCCGGCGCTGGCCGCCCAGCACGCCTACCTCGCTTCGGCCCGCGACCTGGGCGGCGCCGGGCTGGCCGCGATCGTGCATCCCTGGGAGTCGGGCATGGACGACAGCCCGGCCTGGGACGAGCCGCTGAACGCGCTGCCGGTCATCCGGTACGGCTACCGCAACGTCGAGATGGAGGAGCGCCACCCCGACAGCGACCACGACCGCTACGTCTGGCTGGCCATGCGCTACCGCGACGCCGGCTACAGCCCCGAATACCTGCGCGACGAGCACCCGTTCGCCATCGAGGACCCCATGTTCAACGGGATCTGGCTGGCCTCCTGCCTGGCCCTGGCGGAGCTGGCGCCGCTGGCCGGCGCCGATCCCGTGCCCATCGCCGAGCACGCCGAGCGCATCCGGCAGGCCCTCCTCGACCGCCTGTGGGACGGCTGCTTCTACGCCAGGGACCTGCGCGCGGGGCGGCTCATCCGGGTGTGCACCGTCGGCGCGTTCGGGCCGCTGCTGGACCCGGGGCTGCCCACCGACCGCCTGCACGCCGCCGTGGAGGTGCTGGAGTCGGCCAGGTTCATGGGGGCCACCGGCTATCCCGTGCCGAGCTGCGAGATCCGCGCCGCCCAGTTCGACCGTACGCGCTACTGGCGCGGCCCCTCCTGGGTGAACACCAACTGGCTGCTGCGCAGGGCCGCCGCCGTGCACTCGCTCGACCAGCTCGGCCAGCAGCTCACCAACGGCACCCTGCGGCTGGTCCGGCAGGCCGGTTTCCGCGAGTGCTTCGACCCCTTCGACGGCAGCGGGCGCGGCTGCCGGGACTTCTCGTGGAGCGCGGCGCTCACCCTCGACCTGCTCGCCGATACGGTGGTGGAATGAGCCTTTTCCACCGCCTGCCCCCCGACGTGCGCAAGTCCCTGACCATCGAGCAGGGGGAGCGGGTGCTGACCTTCGCCGCGGCGAATGACGGTTTCGTGGTGGCCACGAACCTCGCGCTCCACCTGTCGGACGGGACGCGGGTGCCGTACGAGCACATCGACAAGGCGTCGTGGGACGAGGAGGGGGTGCGCGTGCTGACCATGGACGGCGTCCGGCACTTCGAGCGGATCTCCGAGCCGCGCATGTTGCCCGAGACCGTGCGGGAGCGCGTCAACTCCACGATCGTGGTGAACAAGCACGTCAGCCTGCCCGGAAGGGGCGGGGTGCGGCTGGTGGCCCGGCGCCGGCCGGGCGGCGAGATGCTCGGGTGGACGTTCGTCTTCGACGACGGGCTCGACCCCGAGGACCCCGGCCTGCGCGCGCAGGCCGAGCAGGCCCTGGAGGGCGTGCGGCGCAGCATGGGCGTGTGACTCTTCCGGCCTGCGCACGTGACTTGGGCACGTGACTTCGGCCTCCGCACGCCCATGCCCCGTCGTCAGTAGGGGATGCCGCTCTCGCGGGCCTTCTGGTCCACGGCGTCCTCGTCGGGCCAGCCGGTGCCGGTCTCGGGCTGGTGCCCGTCGGAGTGGAGGAACGGGATCCGCTGCTGCAGCGTGTCCCCCATCTTCGTCCTGGCCATCCCGGCGAACTTCGACGCCTGCGCCCCGACCACCCCGGCCACTTCCTGCACCCGGGGGTTGTCGGCGACGCGCTGGGCCGTCCGCTTGATCTGTTCATACCGTTCGCGGCCGGCCCGGCTGCCCAGCACGTAGCCGATGGCCAGACCAACAGCGAATGTCATCCGATAACGCATTTTGCACCTCCGCTGTCTCCGGGCCTACCCCGCTCGCGATGCGACACGCACTCCCGGAGTGCGCTAATCTATTCCTGCGCACAGCGAAGGGGCCCGACGGCCCCGGCGAAGTGGGCAAACAACTCAATCCCGCGTAGCTCAACGGCAGAGCAGCCGGCTGTTAACCGGCAGGTTATAGGTTCGAGTCCTATCGCGGGAGCTTCGGCAGAGCTGAAGACGACAGAGCTCAGGCCCCCTTCCTAAATCAAGGACAGGGGGCCTGAGTCGTTTCCGGGGGTCGAACGGGGCTCCTGCCCGGCCTGGTCGGTGTTGAGGTCGGTATGAGAGCCGATACCGCGGAGAGCCCGATGGCCGCCGGCGAACTCAGCTCCGCAGACTTGGTGATCGCGCGCAGAACCCGCATGTCCCACCGGCCACCAGCCTTGAGCGTTTCTGGCGGGTCGGTGCCGCTTGCGCTCCGCGACCGTGAGGGCCGGCAGGGCGAGCGCCCGAGGCGACTCCTGGTGCCGGTGTCTCCGCCGATCCGATCGCACCCGGGGCTGAGATGGACGGGGGTTTCCCTTCGGGTCCACGGCTCCCCGGAGAAGCTTGCGCGGCAGGCGGGGTCCCGGCCGATGGGAACATACCGCTGCTATACCCGCCTTCTCTAACGTCCTTTGCCAGACGGCGGGTCGAGCGGCTTCCTGGACAGGGAGAGCGGTGGGACCAGACCCGTGGCCGTCCGAAGAACAACAGCACCTATCTCTGCACCACAGGAACTGGAGACTTCCCATGCGTCCAATGCGTTTTCTGAGCGTGGCCCTCGTGGGCGCCGCCCTGGCGACCGGGTTCGCCGCCCCGGCCCAGGCTGCCGGTATCGCCCAGGCAACCGGCTCCACCCAGGCTGCCGGTGTCCCGTCCTGCGTCGACACCTACGTGTACAGGGAGTACACGGGCAAGCGGAACAGCCTCAACGAGGTGATGGTCAAGACCACCGCCAGGGTTACCAACAACTGCAAGGATTCCGTGAGCGTCAAGGTGGCGTGGTCGTGGGCCCGTGACTCGAACTGCCGCCGGATCACTTCGGGACGAAAGGTCTACGAGTCCATCGTGGCGACCCAGGACCGGAAGCCGTACCAGAAGACCAAGAGCTGCTGAGCGCTGAACCGGCGTAGCCTGCGCTACCGCCAGATTCGTCCGAGTGGAGCACCGTTCAGGCCCCATTCCCTGCTCAAGGGGTGGGGCCTGAGGCGTTCCGGGAGCCACTGCCCGGCCTGGTCGGCGTTCCCGAGGCCCGGGTCCATGGCCGGCCGGTGGACGGTGTGCTCGGGCCGTGATCGGTGAAGAGGCCGGATGGGAGCCGTTCCAACCTGAAGATCTCTTCGGCTGTCTTAAGGCTCGGTTCAGGCGCGGCGCGGCACTCTCGGGAGCGTCGAAATCGTCTCGGGGAGGAGATCCCAATGGTGAAGCGACGCCTCGCGATCGTCGCCACGGCGGTCGTGCTCGGGCTGGGCGGTATGGCCGGGTCAGCGCTGGCGGACGACGGGCCGGTCAGGGTGCACGGCGGGCACGGCGAGAAGGTCAAGGTTCACAAGCCGGACAAGCCGGTGCTGTACAGCGGCAGGCTCACGTGCTGGACGAGTGACGGCGAGGCCGTGAGGTTCTCCAAGGCCAAGGTCGCCGAGCTCGTCGACGAACGGTTCATCGAGCCCGAGCTCGCCGAGACCGTCGTCGAGGACGGCGTCATGGTCGTGCCCGCCGACCGGCTGGCGATCAGCGTTCCGGCCGGAGAGCTGCCGGCGAAGGTGCGGGGCAAGGTGGCGGGCAAGCGCTGGCACCACAAGCGCGTCATCCACCTCACCTGCGTGTGGGACGACGTCGTCAAGAGGTGACCTTTCCGGGGCGGGCGTCTCCGGGAATCTCGGGGGCGTCCGCCATTTCACGCTATGTAATGTGATGATCACACGTTTTTCGATTCGCGGGACAAGACAGGCCGGGGCACGGAAAATGGGAGCTCCGGTCGCTCGCGTGGCCGGAGCCGCGGGAAGTCGTGACGGTGGCGAGGAGAGGGCGCCACCACCAGGACGTGTCGCCGACCCGGAATCGGCGGGACGATCCGTGACGGAGAAGTGCTGGTTGCCGCGTGCCTACCTGGATCAGGTCCCTTCGTCCCTTCGACGCGCTCGCCGCCCAGGCGGTGATCGAGCGCACCACCGACCTCCGCGAGGCGGAGCGCTTCATCAAACTCTTCCACGCCGAGAACCCTTCCGCCGGAGGCCTGTACGCCCGCCTGCGCGACATCGCCAGGGACGTGGCCCGTTACGGGACCTACACGCACACGTACGAGGAGCTGGAGTTCGGGGCCAGGGTGGCCTGGCGCAACAGCAACCGGTGCATCGGGCGGTTGTACTGGCGCTCGCTGAAGGTGCGCGACCGCCGGGAGGTGGGCTCGGCCGAGGGGGTGGCCCTCGAATGCGTGGCCCACCTGCGCGAGGCCACGGGCAGCGGCAAGATCAGGCCCGTCATCACCGTCCTGCCCCCCGACACCCCCGCCCTGCGCGGCCCCTGGATCATGAACGACCAGCTCATCCGCTACGCCGGGTACCGCACCCCCGACGGCGTCGTGGGCGATCCGCGCAACGTGGCGCTCACGGAGACCGCCTCCGCCCTGGGGTGGCGCGGCCGGGGCGGCCGGTTCGACGTGCTGCCGCTCGTCATCCAGCCGCCGCTCGGCGACCCGCTCCTGTGCAACCTGCCTGGAGACGCCGTGCTGGAGGTGCCGCTGGTGCACCCCGACTATTCGTGGTTCGCGGAGCTGGGGCTGCGCTGGCACGCCGTACCGGCCATCTCGGACATGTGCCTGGAGATCGGCGGCATCTGCTATCCCTGCGCGCCCTTCAACGGCTGGTACATGGGCACCGAGATCGGCGCCCGCAACCTGGCCGACGAGGATCGGTACGACCAGCTCAAGGTGGTGGCGGAGCGGCTCGGGCTGAACACCTCCACCGAGCGGTCCCTGTGGCGGGACCACGCGCTGGTGGAGCTGAACGTGGCGGTGCTGCACTCGTTCGAGCTGGCGGGGGTGACGATGACCGATCACCACACGGAGTCGCGTCGCTTTCTGACGCACCTGGAGCGGGAGGAGAGGGCGGGGCGGGTCTGCCCGGCCGACTGGTCGTGGATCGTGCCGCCGCTGTCGGGCGGCGCCACGCCTGTCTTCCACCGCTACTACGACACCCGCGTCCTCACCCCCGCCTTCGTCCACCACCGCTGACCGTCCCCGTCCCGTCCCGTTCCGTCCCGTCCCGGGGAAGCCGCTCCTGCTTTGGTGGGGCCCGTTGAGGCGGCCGGCGGCCGTGCGGGCAGGGATGATCAGGTGCGTGGGTAGGGCGGTGGACCGGGCTGGTGCTGAGCCGCCTCCGCCTCCAAGGTCCCCCTGGGGTGGCTGGCGGCAGCGCGGGGAGAGCGATCAGGTGGGCTGCTCGGTGGGCGGGGGTGGTCAGGGGGCGGGGGTGGTGAGGCGGGTGCGGAGGGTGGTGAGGTCGGAGGGGGTCAGGCCGGCGGCGGTCAGGGTGGTTTCGATGTCCAGGGTTGACAGCAGGGCCAGGACGACCTCCGAGGTGGTGGTTCCGGCGGTGGTCAGGCGGGATTCGACGCGGAGGGCGTTGTCGGGTTGGCCGAGCAGGGCGTAGAGGGGGCGCAGGCGGGCGGCCGAGCGCTCGTAGTCGGCGAGGATGGTGGACGGCGCGACGCCGGCCAGCGCGAGCAGCAGGATGGCGATCAGGCCGGTACGGTCGCGGCCCGCCACGCAGTGCACCAGCACCCCGCCGGGCGGCGCCTGCGCGATGGCGCGCAGGGCGCGGGCGCAGCGGTCCGGCCAGCGTTCCAGGAACGGGCGCAGGTAGAGCGGGGTCCCGTACATCTCGCGGCCGGGGTCGTCGGGGCGGTCCAGGGGCACGTTGACGACGGTCATGCCGGGCGGCCGGTGGCCGGGGGCGGCGTGGTGCTCGCCGGGGGTGCGCAGGTCGATGATCGTGCGTACGCCGTGGGCCGCTGCCGCCGCCCATCCGGCAGGGGTGAGCCGGTCGGGCGTGTCGGAGCGCACCACCGCCCCCCAGCGCGTACGCCGCCCGTCCCCGGCCGGCAGGCCGCCCAGATCGCGTACGTTGTGGCACCCGTCCCACACCAGATCTCGATTCACCCGATCACCGTATCCTTGCCTTCCCTGCCTAGAACATGCTTCTGTTAGGGCATGGCGGAACTCGTGCTCTCGACGCTCGACGACCAGGGTGTGCTCACCCTGACCTTCAACCGGCCCGACACGCTCAATGCCTGGACCGATGCCATGGGACGGCGCTACTTCGACCTGCTGGCGGAGGCCGAGCAGGATCCGAGGGTGCGCGTCGTGGTGGTCACCGGCGCGGGCAAGGGGTTCTGCTCCGGGGCCGACTTCAAGACGCTGACCGCCATCCAGGGCGGTTCGTACGACGAGGTGCCCGATCCGCGCCCCAACACCTTCCCCACGACGATCCGCAAGCCGATCATCGCGGCCGTCAACGGGGCCTGCGCGGGGCTCGGCATGGTGCACGCGCTCGTCTGTGACCTCGTCTTCACGGCCGAGGAGGCCAAGTGGACGACGGCGTTCCCGCGCCGGGGGCTGGTCGCCGAGTACGGGCTCTCCTGGGTGCTGCCGCGCGTCATGGGGCAGCAGCGGGCGATGGACATCCTGCTGTCGGGGCGGGTGTTCACCGGGCGGGAGGCGTACGGGCTGGGGCTGGCCAACCGGGCGGTGCCCGGGGAACGGCTGCTCGACGAGGTGCGCGAGTACGCCCGTGACGTGGCGCTGCACAGCTCGCCGGCCTCGATGGCGGTGATCAAGCGGCAGGTGTGGCACGACTGGGACGCCACGCTGGAGGAGTCGGCCAAGACGGCCACCCAGGAGATGATCGCCTCGTTCGGGCGGCCGGACTTCGCGGAGGGCGTCGCCAGCTTCCTGGAGCGCCGCCCGCCGAACTTCCCGCCCCTCTGACCTCGCGCCGGCCGGAGGTGACTCCTCCGACCCGGCACGTGCGGGTCAGGCCACGCGGCGGGCGCCGGGGGCCGGGGTGGCCGGGAGGAAGCGGGGGGCCTGGAAGCCGCGCTCGGCGTACGCGGCGGAGACCGACTCCTGGACGCTGTCCAGGCGCTCCACCGGCACCAGCGCGATCGCCGAGCCGCCGAACCCGCCGCCCGTCATCCGCGCGCCGCGGGCCCCGCCCCTGATCGACGCCTCCACGGCCACGTCCAGCTCGGGCGACGACACCTCGTACAGGTCCCTCAGTGACAGGTGGGAGGCGTTGAGCAGGGCGCCGATCTCCGTGACGGCACCCGCGCGCAGCAGGCCGACGAGGGCCTCCACGCGGTGGTTCTCCGTGACGACGTGCTCCGTGCGCTTGCGCTCGTCGCCCTTGAGCTGCGCCAGCGCGCCCGCCAGGTCCGTGACGTCGCGCAGGGCGGCGACGCCGAGCTTGCGGGCCGCCGACTCGCACTCGGCGCGGCGCTTGGCGTATTCGCCGCCCGCGTGCTCGTGGTGCACCTGCGTGTCGATGATGAGCATGCTCAGGCCGTGGGCGGCCAGGTCGAGCGGGATGTTGCGGGAGCCGAGCGAGCGGCAGTCGAGGAAGAGCGCGTGCCCCTCCTTGGACAGCGCCGAGGCGGCCTGGTCCATGATGCCGCAGGGCATGCCGACGAAGTCGTTCTCCGCCTTCTGGCTGAGCAGGGCGAGCTCCATGGGCGTCATGCCCAGGTCGTGCACGTCGTTGAGGGCCGAGGCGACGGACACCTCCAGGGCCGCGCTGGAGCTCAGCCCGGCGCCCTGCGGGACGTCGCCGTCGATCGCGATGTCGGCGCCCGAGACGCGGTCGCCGAGCATCTCGAGGACGCCGACCACGTAGCGGGTCCAGCCCTTGGACTCCTCGTGGGTGGCCATGGTGACCGGCTCGCCGGAGGAGGACTGGAGGGACAGCAGGCGGACGGTCCCGTCGGTGCGCGGCGTGAGAGCCGCCGTCACGCCCCACGGCACCGCGAACGGGAGCACGAAGCCGTCGTTGTAGTCGGTGTGCTCACCGATCAGGTTGACCCGGCCCGGCGCATGCCAGACGGTCTGGGGGGACGCGCCGAAGGCGGCACGAAAAGCTTCAACAACGCGCATAATCGAACACTCCTCAACAAAGGCCCGACCGTAGACTAGCGCCATGGAGGAGCTCCTGGTTCCAGGGCTCGGTCAGGTCCGGGTGTTCCTGAAGAACGACGACAACAAACCGCGCAAGCTCAAGTACAACCTGGGCCATTCCCGGCTGCTGACCTTCGGCGGCGCCTACTCCAATCACATCAGGGCGGTGGCCGAGGCCGGGGCGCGGCACGGGATCGAAACCATCGGGGTCATCAGGGGCGAGGAGCACCTGCCGCTGAACCCGATGCTGGCCCGCGCGGTGGCCTGCGGCATGACGATCACCTACCTCGACCGGGCCTCCTACCGGCGCAAGCACACCGAGGAGGTGCTGGCCGGGCTGCGGGCGCGCTGGGGTGAGGACGTGACGATCCTGCCGGAGGGCGGGAGCAACGCGGCGGCCGTGCGGGGCTGCGCGGAGCTGCCGGGAGAGATCGACGCGGACGCGTACGACGTCATCTGCTGTCCGGTCGGGACCGGGGGGACGCTGGCGGGGATCTCGGCGGGGCTGCCGGAGGGGAAGCGGGCGCTCGGGTTCGCGGTGCTGAAGGGGGGTGGGTTCCTGGAGGGGGAGGTGGCCAGGTTGCAGAGGGAGGCGTACCGGCGTACGTGGTCGAACTGGTCGATCAACCTGGACTATCACTTCGGCGGGTACGCCAGGTCGACCCCCGCCTTGGACGGATTTATCGCGAAATATCGGGTCGAGCCGGTCTATGTGGCGAAGATGCTCTACGGGATCGTCGACCTCGCCCGGCAGGGAGCCTTCGCGCCCGGCACCCGCGTCGTCGCCGTGGTCACCGGTCAGCCCTCCACCCCGGTCGCCGTGTGAGCCGCCCCGACCGGCTTCGACTCCGGTGAGCCCCGCTGGCGCAGATAGATCGACAGCACCACCATCGACAGCACGGCCAGCAGCTCCGACTGCCAGTTCTGCAGGCTGCGGTCCCAGAACTCGGGCGAGGTGACGTACGAGCCCCACGAGACCGGGTCGCGCAGGTCACCGAGCCGCTCGGCGTTGTACGCCGCCTGCCCCGCCACCGACTGCGCCAGCCACGACAGCAGGAAGATGGTCCCCATCACCAGCCCGAGCGAGTTGCTGAACAGCCACAGCCTGAACCCCCTGGCCCTGGCCCAGCGCGGGGAGTGGTCGCCGGCGTAGCGGCCGATCTGCTGGTCCTTGTCCGACTCCGCCCCGGCCATGTGCGGCTGCTTGGACTCCGGTGAGCCCTTCTGGACGAGCCAGACGGTGAGCATGATGAACAGGAAGAACTGCAGGTACTCCGACTGCCAGTTCTCCGCCACGTTCACCGCGTACGCGGAGGAGGCCACGTACTGCAGGAGTGAGACGGGCTCGGCCCCCTCGGCCAGCTGCCGGTCGTTGTACTCCATCATCCCGGCCACCGCCTGCCCGCCCACGGCCAGCAGGAACATGATCAGGAAGGCCAGCGCCAGGGAGTTCTCCTTGAGCCACCTCACAGCTTCGACCACCCCAGCGTGTAGAACCCCGCCAGGCCGACCACGATCACCAGCATGGTCAGCGTGAACATCACGCGCATCAGTCATCCACCTCGCAGTCGTACGGGAGGTCGCGAACCGGCTCGCACCCCGCGGCCTTGACCCGCCAGCCGTCGGTGAAGCGGTGCAGGAAGAGCGTGTCGCCGGCCAGCCGTACCTGCGCCTCCTGGCCCCACACGCTCACCTCCGTGACCCGCCCGCCCGGGCCGAGCCGCAGCTCCCGGAGCGCGTCCGCGCAGGTCTGGCCGGGGTCGGGCAGCTTGTCGGCGGTCTTGCGGGCGAGCATCCCGCACGCGGCCTCCTCCTGATGGGCGGAGAGGGCGGCGTGGAAACGCTCGGCCGCCCGCGCGGGCGAGGCCGTGTCCACGGCGCAAGCGCTGACGACCAGGGCCGTCACCAGCACGACGAGCGGCGTTCTCATGGACCTCTGCTACCCACGGAAGGATCAGGCATGCTGGTGCGATGGATAGGACTGACACTCCCGACACATGGGACGAGCGCGCCACACTGCTCACTTTTCACGACTACGCGCGGGCCACGGTGGTGGAGAAGTGCAAGGGGTTGAGCGACGAGGACGCCAGGCGGGCGCCGCTGGCGACGTCACCGCTGATGACCATCTCGGGGCTGGTGAACCACCTGCGGTGGAACGAGCACTACTGGTTCGAGGTGATGTTCCTCGGTGGTGAGGACCGGGGGCCGTGGACCGACGAGGATCCGGATGCCGAGTTCACGGTGGCGTTGGGGAGGTCGCTGGCGGAGGTCGTCGCCGAGTACGAGGCGCAGTGTCAGAAGGTGCGGGGGCTGATCGAGGGGGTTTCTCTGGATGAGCGGTCGAAGGGGGTCGACAGCCGCGGGGGCCATCTGACGCTCAGGTGGGTGATCGGGCACATGACCGAGGAGACCTCCCGGCACAACGGGCACCTGGACATCCTGCGGGAGTTGATCGACGGGGCGACCGGCGCGTAGCGCGTCGCCCGCCGCCCGGCCCTTTCCCGCCGCACTTCGGCCGGGGTCCTTCGGAAGGGAGAAGGGCGGCCGGGCTCCGGCGGAGGGAAACGGCGGTCGGTGCTCGGGTGCTCGGGTGCTCGGGTGCTCGGGTGCTCGGGCGCTTGGGGGCTCGGGCGCTTGGGGGCTCGGGCGGTCGGACGGTCGGGGGCCCGGGTGGGGAGGGAGTCAGGTGAGTTGGTCGAGGACGGGCGAGACGAGGGCGTTGAGCTCGCGGGCCAGGACCGTCACCGCCCGGTGGGCGCTCTGCTCGACCTCCTCGTGCGGGCCCTCCGGCTCCGGGGGCAGGTCGTCGAGCGGGACCGGCGCCTCGACGAGCAGGGTGGCCCGCAGGAACGGGATCCGGGCCAGGTCCTGCTGGGTCGGATCGACGTACTGGCCGAAGGTCTCCTGCCAGCCCAGCCAGCCGCGGTCGCGCCACCACGTCCGCGAGCGCCGCAGCTCCTCCGGCAGCGGCGAGACGACCCGGACGCGCGCGTAGAGCGTGCCGTCCCAGGTGTTGCGGTGGCAGGTCGCCTCCAGGATGCGCCGGTCCCACCGGACGTAGCCGGGGGTCAGCGACGGCGGCGTGGCCAGGCGCCAGGCCGTGCAGGCGAAGCGTACGGGTGCGATGTCGCCCCATTCGAACTCGTCCAGGTTCTTGCGCACGTGTACGGCATAGCGCCCGTCACGGTCCCTGTCGAACTCCTGATCGATCCAGAACGCCTTCGCCATGACCACTACGCTACGGCGCTCCCGTAGTTCCCGGTGGGAGGACAGGAGATCTCGGAATGCGGTGTGACGAGAGTGACACATGTGTAGCTTTTTCACATTGTTGGATGACCTTGGAGTGAGCGATGGCGTCAGAACAGCTCGACGCGGCCATGAACCATTGGAAAGCGGGAGATCTCGATGAGGCCGCGGCGCTGTTCAGGCAGATCGCGGCCACGGGAGACCCGGAAGCGTCCCACCTGCTGGCCGGGTTACTCCAGGAGCAGGGGGACCTGGACGGCGCCGAGGCGGCGCACAGATCGGTGATCCAGTCGGGTGACCCGGTGTTCGGCCAGCGCTCGGCCATCGCCATGGGGATGATGCTGGTCAACGCCGAGGAGTGGGCGGCGGCGCACCGGGTGCTGATGATCGCCTCCGACGGGGCCGACTTCGAGGTGGCCGCGCTCGCGGACACGGCGCTGGTGCTGGTGTTCACGCAGATGGGGGACGCGCCGGGCGCTCAGGCGGCGCTGGAGCGGGCCCGCAGGTGTAACAGCCCCGCCGTGGCCGAGCTGGCCGCGCGGCTGGAACTGCCCGAGTTCCACCAGGACCCGGCCTCGGCGCGTGACCTGTACGACGCGGCGCAGGACGAGGACGACTTCCGGGAGCTGCTGACCTGCGGGGACCCGGAGGTGGTGGCGCAGTCGGCGTTCCGGCTCTACCAGATGTACGCCGAGGCCGAGGAGTTCGGCTCGGCCCGCGAGATGTGCGAGCACGCGATCGCCGTCGGCCACCCCGACCACCACGCCCTGGCGCACAAGCTGCTCGGCGCGGTGCTGGTGGACCTGGGCGAGTACGCCGAGTCCGCCGCCGCCTACCGGGTGGCCGCCGAGGACCCCAGGCCCGACATCCGGCTGCCCTCGCTCGTCGAGCTGGCCAAGGTGACCGCGCAGCTCGGCGACGAGGAGGAGACCAAGACGATCTTCCGCCGGGTGATCGCCAGCGGCCAGCGCGAGTACGTCGTGCAGGCGCAGGCATGCCTGGCCCAGATGCACACCGAGGCCGGCGAGACCGCCGCGGCGCTGGCCGCGCTGCGCGCCGTGCTGGAGGCGGGCGAGGACGAGTGGGCCTCCGTCTGCGTCACCCTGCTCGGCCTGCTTCTCGAACAGCACCCCGAGGTCCACGACGAGATCATGGAGCTGGCCGTGCTGGCGTCCCGGCACGAGGATCCCGACGCCGCGTTCAAGGCCGCGCTGCTCCTGGAGCACGCCGCCAGGCAGCAGCCGCTGGCCGACCCCGTCGAGGAGCAGGCGCTCCAGGACACCGACGACGGCCTGGCCCGCCTGAGGGCCGGAGAGCTGGCCGAGGCCAGGCGGCTGCTGCGCCGGGCCGCCGACTCCGGGGCCGTCGAGCAGTCGCCGCGCGCCATGGTGGCGCTGGCGGAGCTGGAGCTGGGCGAGGGGGACCGGGAGCAGGCCGACGAACTGCTGGCGTACGTGGCCGAGGGCGACGACGTGCTCCAGGGGTTCAACGCGGCCTTCCTGCTGCATCTGCTGCGCGAGTCGGGCGCGGAGCCGCACCCCGTGCTGGGCGCGATGCTCGACCACCAGCGGCTGGGCAGGGAGGAGGGCCTGCTCCGGTACCGCGATGCCATGGACCACCCCGACCCGGCCGTCTCGGCCATCGGCACCGCCGTGTTCGCGCAGGTGCTGGCCTCGATCGGGTACGACCTGTCGGACGCGGCCGGGATGTTCCGCACGGCCGCGGAGTCCGGGGATCCGCTGGCGCTGTCGTACACGGCGGTGATCTGCAGGGACGTGCTGACGGGCACGGACGAGGCGGTCGAGCTGCTGCGCCGGGCCAGCGCGGACGGGCATCCGGCGCTGGCGCCGTGGGTGGCGTACCTGCTGGGCGGGCTCGTCGCGGAGAGCGCGCCGGGGGAGGCGCGGGCCGCGTACGAGTCGGTGCTCGGGACCGGGCACAAGGGGCTGCGGATCGAGGCCGCCGCGGACCTGGTGGCGCTGTACGAGAGGCAGGGCGACCTGCTGGCGGCGTGCCGCCTGCACGAGCGGCTGATCGCCGAGGGGGAGCGGGCGCGGGCCGCGCTGCCGCTGGGGTTCACCAGGGTCAGGCTCGACGACATGGAGGGCGCGCGGGCCGCGTTCGCCCTGGCCGACGACGAGGTCGGGGCGTTCGGCAGGCTGCTGCTCGACCGGGACTTCGCGGCGGCGGCGCGGGCGTTGCCCGAGGGGGACGCGTACGCGATGGCCGTCGCGCTGGCCATGGAGTGCGCGCACGCCTGGCAGCGCACCCGCGAGACGGCCGCCGCCGACGCGGCGCTCTCGCTGGTCGCCGCGGCCGGGCGGCCGGAGGACCGGCAGCGGGCCGGCTGTTTCCTCGGTGCCCTGCGCGGTGACGCGGGCGACCGGCGCGGGGCCGTGGCGGCGTTCATGGGGGCGCTGGGGGAGGACGGCCACCTGAACGGCGTGGCGCTCCGCTCCGCCGGCCAGATCCTGCGCGAGCTCGGGGAGCATGCCGAGGCGGTGGAGGTGCTCTCCCGGGCGCTCTCCCAGACGCACTCTCAGGCGCGCTCCCCGGAGAACTCCGAGGTGCTCGCCCGAGTGCCGGACGCCGATGACGAGCTGCTGACGATGCTCGGCGAGTCGCTGGTCGCCTGCGGGCGGGCCGAGGAGGCCCGGGAGTGGCTGGCCGCCTCCGCGACGTTCGGGGCGGACGAGGTGACGTTGCGGCTTGCCGGTTGGCTGCATGAGCACGGTGACACCGAGGGCGCGCTCGCGGCCATGACGGCGGCGCCGCCCGCGGTGACGGGGGAGTCCGAGCGCCTGCTCGGCACGCTGCTGGCCGGGACCGGGGAGCTGGAGGCGGCGAAGGCGGCGTTCGAGCGGGCGGCGGCCATCGATCCCGCCTCGGAGCCGGAGACCATGCTGGCCGCGGGACGATGCCTGACGGTGGCCGGTGACGCCGAGGCCGCCCGCTTCGCGCTGGAACGGGCCGCGGCGCGGGAGGGCGACGCGCACTCCTCCGCCGTGGCCCGCCACCTGCTCGGCCGGGCCACCGAGGAGGAGCTGCCCTGGGTGCTGGCGGCGGAGGGCGACCGGGAGGGCGCGCTGGCCGCGCTGACCGGGCGCACGGGGTCGGCGCTGGTGGCCGCCGTGCTGCTCGCCCTCGACGCCGACGACCTGCCGGGCCTGCGCCGCGCCCTGTCCGCGCCCGAATCCGCACCCGCACCCGCATCCGCGCCCGAAGCCGCCGCCGAGGACAGGGAGCGGGCGTTGCGGGAGGTGGTGGTCAGGGCGCGGCAGCTGGAGGGCGGCGCGGCCGAGCCGCTCCTCCGGATCGTCGCCGAGCTGGGCGAGCCCGGGATCGCGGCCGAGGCCCGGGTCGAGCTGGGCGCGGTCCTGTCCAACGAGGGCGACCACTCCCGCGCCGAGCTGTGTCTCCTCCCCGCCACCGAGGTGCCGGGGACGGCCGGGACGGCCTGGCACTACCTCGCCGTCGTACGCCACCGCCGCGGCGACCTCGACGGCGCGATCGAGGCGGCCACCGCCGCCCTGCCCGCCACCGCGGCCCTCGCCGCCGAGCTGCTGGCGGAGCGCGGCGACACCGCCGGGGTACGGCGGGTGCTGGCCGGGGGCGCCGCGGCCGGCGACCTCGAATGCGTCCGCCGCCTGCTGGTCCACCTGCTCCAGGAGGAGGACCACGACGCCGTGGCGGCGGAGGCCGAGCGCGCCGTGGCGACCGGCGACCCCGAGACCGTGGCCATGGCGTACTGGACGTGGGGCGACGCCTGCAAGGCCAGGGGCGACCTGGAGCAGGCGGCCCTGCTGTACGGCCGGGGCGTCGACACCGGCTTCCCCGGCACCACGCCCAGCATGCGGGTGGACCTGGCCAGGGCCCTGCGGGAGCGGGGCGACACGGAGGAGGCCGGTCGGGAGGTGCGGCTGGCCGTCGAGTCCGGCGACCGCGACGGCGTGGCCAGGGGCGGCGTGCAGCTCGGCGTCTGGCTGCACGAGGAGGGCGACCAGCTCGGCGCCGCCCGGGCGTTCGCCGCGGCGGCCGGCACCGGCACCGACCTCGCGCGTACCGCTCTGAGCAACCTCGAAGCCCTCGCCTACCAGGCGTGCCGGCGCGGCGAGCACGACGTGGCCGTCGAGGTGCTGGAGCTGATGGGCCCGCGGGCCGCCGAGCAGGCCCGGGAGCTGGGCGACCTGTGCGAGGACCCGGCGGCCGTGCGGCGCTACCACGAGCTGGCCGGTCCCGGCCCGTTCACCGACCTGCGGGTGGCCGAGCGGCTGGAGAGCCTGGGCGAGACGGCGCAGGCCCGCGCGATCTACGAGCGGCTGAACGAGCACGAGAACGCCGACGTACGGTTCGTGGCCGGCGGCAGGCTGCTGTCGCTGCTCGACGCCGAGGGCGACTCCGAGGCCTTCTACAACCTGGCGGAGCGGCAGGCCGGGGACGCCGACAGCCCCGTGCAGGGCGTCTTCGGCAGCCTGCTCGGCATGCTGCAGGGCCGCCAGGGCGACACCGAGGCGTCGCTGCGCACGCTGCGGGCGGCGGCCGGGAGCGGGGAGCCGACCGCGCTGAGCGTGTTCGCGCAGGCGCTGGTGGGCGCGGGCGAGGTGGGGGAAGGGCGGCAGGTCTACCTGCGGGTGCTGGACGCGGGTGACGACGACCTCGCGGTACGGGCCATGATCGCGATCGGGCAGACGTACCACGACGAGGACGAGGAACGGGCGAGCGGGTGGTACCGCCGGGCCGTCGAGGAGGGCGCGGGGCACGCCGGCGCGCTGGCCGCGATGTACCTGGGCGCGCTGGCCAAGCGGCGGCGGGACTACCCGGAGGCGCTCACCTGGTACCAGCGGGTCATCGACGCGGGCGACTCCGAGTCGGGGATGGCGGCGGCGCACCTCGGCGAGCTCTGCTACTGGCTGGGGGACCGCGACGGGGCGCTGCGCTACTACGAGCTGACGCTGGGGCTGAGCGAGCAGCCGGAGCTGGTGGCCGAGGCCGCCTGCCGGCTCGGCGAGATCCGGTACGAGCGCGGCGACCTGGAGCTGGCCCGCCGCCTGCTGGTCACGGCCGTCGAGACCGCGGACCCCTCGTTCGCTCCCGAGGCGGAGGCGTTGCTGGGCAAACTCCGGTGAACTTGCCATTAATTAAATGACCAAATAGTCTCATCCAGTCAAACAAATGGGGTGGGACTATGGCCAGGGCAGGACGTCCACCGCAGGATCCGGCGCGCCAGCTCGAGCGGGCGCACCGGATCCTCGACGCCGTCGCCGAGCTGGTGCTGCGCTGGGGCTACGACAAGACCACGATCGACGACGTGGCCAGACGGGCCGGCGTCGCCAAGGGCACCATCTACCTGCACTGGAAGACACGCGACGAGATGTTCGCCGCGCTGCTGCGCCGCGAGCGGGTGCTCATGATGGCCGCGGTGCGCGAGCGCGAGCCCGCCACGCTGAGCGAGCTGTTCGGGGAATACGCCCGGGCGCTGCTGGGGCGGCCCCTGCTCCGGGCCGTGCTGTCCGCGGACTCCGAGATCCTCGGCAAGCTCAGCCGCCGCAAGAAGGAGGGCACGAGCCAGTTCCAGCTCGGCGAGTCCTTCGACACGTACGTGGCCGAGCTGGTCAAGCACGGCGCGGTGCGGGACGATCCGGACGACTACCTGATGGTGGTCAGCTCGATCGTCTACGGGTACCTGTTCCTGCCGGACGGCCTGCCCTCGGGAGCCAAGCCGTCCGACGACCGGATCGCGGACCTGGTGGCCGTCACCATCGAGCGGACCCTGAGCACCGGCCGCCCGCTGCCCGCCGCCGACGCCGAGGCCGTCGCGCGGGCGACTCTCGACTTTCTCGACACCACAGTGGAGATCGCCCAGCGGAAGCTGGCGCTCTCGTTGGAGGGCAAATGAGGGCCGTTCTTCCTCTCGACGACGCCGCGGCCGACCTCGCCACCGCCGGCGGCAAGGGTGCGTCCCTGGCCCGGCTGACCAGGGCCGGGCTGCCCGTTCCCGGCGGCTTCCACGTCACGACGGAGGCGTACCGGGCGTTCGTGGCCGGGTTCCGGGAGGAGATCCTGCGGGCGGCCGCCGCCGATCCCGGGGCGATCCCGGCGCTGTTCGCCGCCCATGACATGCCGGGCGAGATCGCCGCGGAGATCCTGCGGGCGTACGAGGGGCTCGGCGACGACGTGCCCGTGGCCGTACGCTCTTCCGCCACCGCCGAGGACCTGCCCGGCATGTCGTTCGCCGGGCAGCAGGACACCTACCTCAACATCCGCGGCGACGCCCTGCTCGACGCGGTGAGGCGCTGCTGGGCCTCGTTGTGGAACGCGCGCGCGATCGCCTACCGCGACCAGAACGGCGTGCCGCACGAGGACGTGGCGCTGGCCGTGGTGGTCCAGGAGCTGGTGGACGCCGACGCGGCCGGCGTCATGTTCACCGCCGACCCGGTCACCGGCGCCCGCGACGCCACCGTCATCAACGCCTCCTGGGGGCTCGGCGAGGCGGTCGTCGGCGGGCAGGTCACCCCGGACGCGATCGTCGTGACCGGTGGCGCGGTCACCGAGTCGCGCACCGGCGACAAGAAGGTCATGACCGTGCGCACCGCCGCGGGCACCGAGGAGCGCCCGGTCCCCGAGGAGCTGCGCGGCGCGCCCGTGCTCGACGACGCCCAGGCACTGGAGCTGGCCGGGCTCGGCGCGCGCATCCAGGACCTGTACGGCACCCCGATGGACGTGGAGTGGACCCGGCGCGGCGGCACGTTCGCCATCGTGCAGGCCCGCCCGATCACCGGGCTCAAGGCGCCGCTGGAGGAGTGGAACGACAGCCTCAAGGGCGACTACCTGTGGACCGCCGGCAACCTGGGCGAGGCCATCCCCGACGTGATGACGCCGATCACGTGGTCGTTCGTGCGCCTGTTCATCAGGGAGGCCATGTCCTCCTCGGCGCTGCCGGGCTTCGACCTGGTGGGCAACATCGGCGGCCGCTTCTACATGAACCTGAGCGTCGTCCACTCCGTCGCCCGCGCCCTGGGCATGAGCGGCCGGCTCGGCGCGGTCGAGCAGGTCTTCGGCAAGGTGCCGCCCGGCCTGGACGTGCCGATGGTACGGGTGTCGCGCTGGGGCATCATCAAGCGCGTGCTGCCCATGGCCGTGCACCTCCAGCGCCGCGTGCGGGCGAACCTCAAGGCCATGCCCGCCTTCCTGGTCACCTCCCAGCAGCGGTGCGAGGAGCTGCGCGAGCGCGTGGCCGCCACCGGATCGGGCCCCGAGCTGGCCGGCCTCTGGGAGCGGGAGATCCGCCCGCACATGGTCACCTCCTGCCGCATGCTGGAGGCCGCCGGGCGCCAGGGCGGCTCCACGCTGGTCTACACGCGTGACCGGCTGCGCAAGATGATGGGCGAGGTGGACGCCGAGGCCATGCTCACCGGCGTCAACATCGACGGCGAGCTGGCCAGCATGGGGCCGGTGATGGGCCTGTCCAGGCTGGTGCGCGGGGAGATCACCAGGGACGAGTTCGCCCGCACGTACGGGCATCGCGGCCCCCACGAGTTCGAGGTGTCGATCCCCCGGCCCGGCGAGGACCCCGCGCGGATCGAGGCCCTGATCGAGGGCCTGCGCGGCATGAAGGACGACACCGAGGCGCTGCTGGAGCGGCAGCGCGAGGCCAGGGAGCGGGCCTGGGCCCGCTTCGCGCAGCGTTACCCGGGCAAGGAGGCCAAGATGCGGGCCCGGGTCCAGCGCTGGAACGCGGTCGTGCGCGACCGGGAGTCCGCGCGGTCGGAGAACATGCGGGCGTTCTGGGTGCTGCGGGCCTTCACCGTACGCGCGGGGGAGCTGACCGGGATCGGCGACGACGTGTTCTCCCTCTACCTGGACGAGCTGCTCGCCCTGCTGCGCGGCGACCGGTCCGTGCTGGAGCGGGTGCCGGCCCGGCGCGCCACCTACGAGCGGTACGCCGCCCTGCCGCCCTACCCGGTGCTGATCGTGGGCCACTTCGACCCCGTGCGCTGGGCGGCCGACCCCGCGCGGCGGGCCGACGTCTATGACGCGCGCGGCGCCTCCGTGCCGGTGAGCGAGACCGTGACCGGCTTCCCCGGCGCGCCCGGCGTGGTGGAGGGCATCGCCCGGGTCATCTCGGGGCCCGAGGACGGTGATCGGCTCAAGCCCGGCGAGATCCTCGTGACGACGCTGACGAACGTGGGCTGGACGCCGATGTTCCCGCGCGCGGCCGCCGTGGTGACCGACATGGGCGCGCCCCTGTCGCACGCCTCGATCGTGGCCCGCGAACTGGGCATCCCCGCCGTGGTCGGCACCGGCAACGCCACCATGCGGCTGCGCGACGGCGACCGGATCAGGGTGGACGGCGAGCGGGGCACGGTCGAGTTGCTGGCGTGAAAAGTCTGCGCCAAGTCGGCCCTCCCGCCGGCCGGTGTGTGATCACTCTGATGACCATGATCGAACAGTGGATTCTCGAAGACGAACGCGAGCTGGAGGCACGCTGCGCCCGGTTCAGGAACGCCGTCGCGGCACTGGACCGCAGGGACGGCGAGCAGGACCCGGACGGCCGGCGACCCGATGACCAGGAGCCTGCGGCGTAACCGCCTCAACGAGGCGTTGGGGAAGCGCGTCGAGGGCTGATGAGGTGGTGGCCGCCCGGGCTGAGCGAGTTGACGAACAGGCGGCCGCCACCGGGCAGGGCGGCCAGCCGGAAGATGAGGTCGCGGGCGACGATGCGCCAGCGGTTCGAGGGGGCCATCCACCGTACGAAGCGCCGCCCGAACCGCTGCACCTCGGCGATCGCCGGCGCCATCCGCCCCTGGTAGCGGGCCAGGGCGCCGGGCAGGTCGCCGCCCGCGGAGAGCTCGTCGGCCAGCACCCACGCCCCCGCCATGGCCATGGACGCCCCGTGGCCGGCGAACAGCGACACCGCCTGGCACGCGTCGCCCACCAGCACGATCCGGCCCCGGTGCCAGCGCTCCATCTCCACCTGCGTCACCAGGTCGTGGTAGAGCTCGGGCGGGCCGGGGCAGCGCGCCAGCACCTCGGGCAGGATCCAGCCGCGCCCGCCGAAGTGGCGGCGCAGGTCGGCCGCGGGGTCGGCGGGCAGGGCCGGGTCGGGCTCGCGGCGCAGGAACAGCAGGGCGAGGCGGTCGTCGCGCAGGGCGTACGCGCCGGCCATCAGGCCGGGCTCGGTGAGCATCTGGTAGCGGGTGCCGACGCGGCGGCTCAGCTTCGCGTCCGCCAGGATGTACGCCGCCACCTGGTGACCGAGGTAGCGCGGCGTCACGTCGCCGAACGCCAGCTCGCGCACCCGGGAGCGGGCGCCGTCCGCGCCCACGAGCAGGTCGACCCGGCGGATGGTGCCGTCGGTGAGCCGGACCGACACCCCGGCGGTGTCCTGCTCGGCGGCCTCGACGGTGGTGCCGTACGTGGTCGGGGCGCGTACGTCCTCGGCGACGGCCCGCGCCAGGTCGGCGCGGAGCAGGCTGATCACCCCTTCCATGCCGGTGGTCAGGGACAGGCGGCTGCTCTGCCTTCCGTCGCGGTCGACGTAGCTGAGCTCGTTGACCGGGTAGCGGGACCGTAGCAGCCGGGACCGCAGCCCCATCCGCTCGGCCACCTCGTGGCCGGGACCGTAGAAGTCGATCATGTAGCCGCCGTCGCGGAACGCCGGCGCCCGCTCCACCAGCTCCACCTCCCAGCCGGCCCGCTCGAGATGCCAGGCCAGCGTCAGCCCGGCGATGCCGGCGCCGCAGATCAGAGCCTTCATGATTCTCTCCTCCTCCTGATGTCCTCCGCCGGTGGCGCCGAGGGCGGCGCGGGCTCGGCCGGGCCCAGGCCGAACATGGCGCGCAGGGGGGCGGCCAGGGAGGCGGGGTCGAGGCCCGGGTCGAGGGCGCGGTGCATCATGATCCCGTCGATCGAGGCCGCCAGCATCGCGGCCGCCGCGACCGCGTCGCCCTGGTAGCCGCGCTCGGCCAGCCAGGACGCCACGGCGGAGCGGAACCGGCCGATCTGGTCGCCGAGCCGCTCGCGCAGGTCCGGCAGCCGGGTGGCGGCCAGGAACATCTCCACCACCACCAGCGAGGCCGGGTCCGTGCCGCTGTAGCGCGACAGCTCGCCCAGCAGCCAGTCCACCCCCTCGCCGATGCCCGGCTGCCCGGACAGCTCCGCGGCCATCGAGTCGAGCAGGCTCCCGGTGAAGCCGAGCCCGGCCGCCACCAGCAGGTCCGTGACCGAGGCGAAGTGGTAGTGCACGACGCCGGGCGCCACCCCGGCCCGCTCGGCGACGAGCCTGGTCGTGACGCCACCCCAGCCGACCTCGGGCACGAGGGCGACGGCCGCGTCGAGCAGCTGCCGGCGGGTGGCCTTGCCGCGGTCCGCGGACTTCGGTGCCATGAACACCTCTTGGGCAATTGACTTGGGCAGTTGTCCAAATAGTACACGTGAAAGTCTGAAGCAGCTACTTGACGATAAAGAGCAAGTACTTGATGATTGGCGTCAAGCAGCAGTGACCTGGAGGGACATCGTGGAGACCAGGACACAGACGCACGCGGATCTTGCCGAAGATCTGAAGCGCATCGTCGCCGCCCGGCTGCTCGACCCGCTCGACATCCTGTTCGGAGCGGGTGAGGAGCTGCACGAGCGGCTCGGGCAGCAGGCGGAGGAGTGGGCGCGGACGTTGCTCGGCGAGGACGACCGGGCGGCCGCGTACACCGCGATCCGCCTGGTGAGCGCGCTCTGCCCGGGCGACGCGGCGTTCGATCCGCCGGTCGCCTGGTGGGCCACTCCGTTCGGGCGGGCCGTCTTCCGCCGGGCCGGCCATCCCGCCGCGTCGGCGGTGCCGTTCCCGGTGGCGGCGGCCGTGCTCGGCATCACCCGCCAGGGCGTCCACGACCTGACCGTACGCGGCAAGCTCCAGCGCGATCCCGGTGGCGGCGTCACCGTCGACTCCGTACGTGCCCGCCTCGCCACCCGCACCTGACGAAGGGGATTCACATGACCATGCTCCGACTCGCCGGCGACCTTGCCGTCGGCAGGCTCGGCTACGGCGCGATGCAGCTGCCGGGCCCCCAGGTATGGGGCCCGCCGGCCAACCCGGACAACGCCCTGGCGGTGCTCCGCCGGGCCGTCGAGCTGGGCGTCACCCACATCGACACCAGCGACGCGTACGGCCCTCACGTGGCGAACGAACTGATCAGGCAGGCCCTGCACCCCTACCCCGACGATCTCGTCATCGCCACCAAGGTCGGCGTCGCCAGGGACGAGTGGCGCTCCTTCAACGCCGCCGCCAAGCCCGCCGAGCTGCGCGAGCAGGTGGAGGAGAACCTCGCCCGCCTCGGCCGGGCCCGGCTCGACCTGGTCTACCTGCGGGTGGGCGGCGACGGCCTGCTCCACCCGGACGAGACGCCGTTCGCGGAGTCGTTCGCCACGCTGGCCGGGCTGCGCGAGCGTGGGCTCATCCGGCACCTGGGGCTCAGCGGGGTCACCGTCGAGCAGCTCAAGGAGGCCCGCGAGATCGCGCCCGTGGTCGCCGTGCAGAACCGCTACCACCTGCTCGACCGGGGCGGCGAGGACGTGCTGCGGGCCTGCGAGGAGCAGGGCGTGGCGTTCGTGCCCTACTTCCCGCTGGCCGCCGGGCTGCTCAGGCCGGGCCTGGACACCTCGCAGCTGCCGCCCGGCATGGCGCCGTCGGCCGCGCAGGAGCGCACGCTCGACGAGGTGAGCGCCCGGCACGGCGCCACGCGCGCGCAGGTGGCGCTGGCCTGGCTGCTGGGCCGCTCCCCGGCCGTGCTCGCCATCCCCGGCACGACCTCGCTCGCCCACCTGGAGGAGAACGTCGCCGCCGCCGACCTCGTCCTGACGGGCGAGGACCGGGCCGCACTGGACGCGCTCTAACCGCCGACGTGGATGCCCGGCCGCCGCGCCCGATCGGGCTCGCCGGCCCGGATGATCTCCCGTACGACCGGAGCCGTGTCACCCCGCCCCAGGATGAGATAGCGCAGCAGGTGCATCAGCGGCGCCCCCTCCGCCCACTCGAAGTAGCAGTGGGGCCGCACGTCGGTCGCGTCGCGCAGGGCGAGCAGGATGGCGGCGATGGCGTTCGGCGCGGCCGGGCTCTCCGCCCGCAGCACGCGGTGTCCCGCCACCTCCACCCCGTGCACGCGCAGCACGTCGCTGAAGGTGGACGGGTCGATGACGTCGATCTCCAGGAACAGCACGTCCGCCCGGCCCGGGACCGGGTTCATGCCGCGCTGCTCGGCCTCCTTGGCGTCGTACTCGGCCTTGTCGCCGGAGCCGCGCCGGTTGGCGATGATGTTGAGCTGCCCGTCGAAGGCGATCGACTCGGTCACTGGCCGCCGGGCCGCCTCGTCGAACTCGATCCGGTCGGCCCGCAGCTCGGTCGTACGGGAGACGCGCGAGACCAGCGAGATGACGATGATGCCCAGGATGAACAGCGCGGAGATGGCGATGCCGTCGGGCTTCTCCCGGATGTTCTCCACCAGCGCGTACAGCAGGACGAGGGTCAGCACGGTGAACCCGGCGACGGCCCTGCGCTGCCGGCGGCGGACGGCGGAGATCGTCACCGCGACCGCGCCGGAGACCATCATGGCCAGGATGCCAGTGGCGTACGCGCCGGCCTGGGCGTCCACGTCGGCGTCGAACGCGATCGTGAGCACCACGCAGATGCCCGTGTAGACCAGCACCACGGGCCGCACGGCCCGGCCCCACTCGGGCGCCATGCCGTAGGAGGGCAGGTAGCGCGGCACGATGTTGATCAGCCCGGCCATGGCGGAGGCGCCGGCGAACCACAGGATGAGGATGGTGCTGATGTCGTACACCGTGCCGAACATCTCGCCCATCCGCTCGTGGGCCAGGTACGCCAGCGCCCTGCCGTTGGCCGCCCCGCCGGGCCGGAACTCCTCGGCCGGGATGAGCACGGTCGTCACGAAGCTGGTGGCGATGAGGTAGACGCTCATGATGAGCGCGGCGACGGTCAGCAGCTTGCGCGTGTTGCCGATGCGCGAGCTCAGCCGCGCCTCGGCGGTCTCGCCCTTGGCCTCGACCAGCGGCATCATGCTGACGCCCGTCTCGAACCCCGACAGGCCCAGCACCAGCAGCGGGAAGGCCAGCACCGCCGGCCCGATGACCCCGCCCAGGCCGCCGCCCCCGCTGGTCAGCGCGTCGGTCCAGCGCGACAGCGCGTCGGGGGAGGCCAGCACCTCGGTGATCCCCACGACGACGACCACGGCGTTCAGCCCGAGGAACAGCGCCACCAGCGGGATGGCCACGCCGACCGCCTCGGTGAAGCCGAGCAGGAACACCCCGCCGAGCACGAGCAGCAGCGCCACGGTCAGCGCGACCTCGTGGCCGTGCAGGAAACTCGGGAAGAACGGGTTCTCCACGACGTGCACCGACGCGTCGGCCGCCGACAGCGTGATCGTGATGATCCACGACGTGGCCACGAACCCCAGCAGTACCAGCACGAAGAGCTTGCCCTGCCAGAACGGCAGCAGCCGCTCCAGCATCGCCACCGACCCCTGCCCGTGCGGGCTCTCCTTGGCCACCCGCCGGTACATCGGCAGCATGCCCAGCAGCGTCAGCGCCACGATGAGCAGCGTGGCCAGCGGTGACAGCGCCCCGGCGGCCAGCGCGGCGATGGCGGGCAGGTAGGCCAGGGTGGAGAAGTAGTCGACGCCGGTCAGGCACATGACCTTCCACCAGGCCTGCGGCTTGGCGTGCCCCTCGGCGGTCTCGGGGCCGACCGGCTGCACCTGGTGCCGCAGCAGCCACCGCGTCAGGCCGCCGGACGGCGCCGCCTTACGGGTCGGGCTCTCGACCACTTCGGGGATGACGAGCCCACCTCTACCGTCCACCTGATCTTCCTCTCATCGTGAACGGTGCCCACCTTAGCGAGGCGTAAATCCGTTGCCCCATGCAGACCCGCTCTGGTGTCCTGGACCCCCGGCCGGTCGATCGCGAGGAGCAGGCAATGCGAGCAACGTTCATGTCCCCCGAGAGAGAAGGAGTCGTCGACCCAGAGGACATGACGTTCGGTGCGAATGCTCAACTTGGGAATCCTGGCCCATGTAGACGCCGGTAAGACCAGCCTGACCGAGCGGCTGCTCCACGCCGCCGGTGCCATCGACGAGGTCGGCAGCGTCGATGACGGAAACACCCAGACCGACTCCCTGGCCCTGGAGCGCCAGCGCGGCATCACGATCAAGTCCGCGGTCGTCTCCTTCGCCATCGGCGACACCACGGTCAACCTGATCGACACGCCGGGCCACCCCGACTTCATCGCGGAGGTGGAGCGGGTCCTGAACGTGCTCGACGGCGCCGTCCTGGTCGTCTCCGCCGTGGAGGGCGTGCAGGCGCAGACCCGCGTGCTCATGCGTACGCTGCGCCGCCTCGGCATCCCCACGCTCGTCTTCGTCAACAAGATCGACCGGCGCGGCGCCCGGTACGACGGGGTGCTGGGAGAGCTCGCCGCCAAGCTCTCCCCGGCCGTCGTCGCCATGGGAGCCGCCACCGGCCTGGGCTCCGGCGATGCGGCCTTCGCGCCCTTCGACGACGGGCCCGCCTTCGCCGCGAGCCTGGCCGACGTGCTCACCGAGCAGGCCGACGCGCTGCTGGCCGCGTACGTGGCGGACGAGGGGTCGCTCTCCTACGCCCGGCTGCGCGCCGAGCTCGTGACCCAGACCGGGCAGGGGCTGGCGCACCCGGTGTTCTTCGGCTCGGCCATCACCGGCGCCGGCGTGGACGCGCTGATGGCGGGCATCCGGGAGCTGCTGCCCGCCGCCCAGGGCGATCCCGCGGGGCCGCTGTCGGGGACCGTCTTCAAGGTCGAGCGCGGCCCGGCGGGGGAGAAGGTGGCGTACGCGCGGATGTTCGGCGGCACGCTGCGCACCCGCGACCGGCTGAGCTTCGGCGAGGGGCGCGCGGGGAAGGTCACCGCGATCAGCGTGTTCGACGGCGGCGCGGCGGTGCGCCGGCCGGAGGTGGCCGCGGGCCGGATCGCCCGCCTCTGGGGGCTGGCCGACGTCCGGATCGGCGACGCCATCGGCCGGCCGGGCAAGCACGGCGGGCGGGGCCACTTCGCGCCGCCGACCCTGTAGACGGTCGTCGTCCCCGGCTGCCCCGCCGACAGGGGCGCGCTGCACCTCGCGCTGGCCCAGCTCGCCGAGCAGGACCCGCTCATCGGCCTGCGCCAGGACGACCTGCGGCAGGAGGTGTCCGTCTCGCTCTACGGCGAGGTGCAGAAGGAGGTCGTCCAGGCCACGCTCATGAACGACTTCGGCCTCGACGTCACCTTCCGCGAGACCACCACGATCTGCGTCGAGCGGCCCGCCGGCACCGGCGCCGCGTTCGAGCTGATCGCCAAGGCCCCGAACCCGTTCCTCGCCACCGTGGGCCTGCGCGTCGAACCGGGCGCGATCGGCAGCGGGGTCGCGTTCGGGCTGGAGGTGGAGCTGGGGTCGCTGCCGTACGCGTTCATGAAGACGATCGAGGAGACGGTACGCGAGACGCTGCGGCAGGGCCTGCACGGCTGGGAGGTGGTGGACTGCCTGGTCACGCTGACGCACTCCGGCTACTGGGCCCGGCAGAGCCACTCCGGCGGCGTCTTCGACAAGAGCATGTCGAGCACCGCGGGCGACTTCCGCAACCTGGTCCCGCTGGTGCTGATGAGCGCGCTGAAACGGGCCGGGACCACGGTGTACGAGCCGATGCACCGCTTCCGGCTGGAGCTCCCACCCGACACGCTGGGCCCGGTGCTGCCCGTGCTGGCCCGGCTCGGCGCGATCCCGCGTACGCAGCTCTCGTCGCTGGTGGAGGGGGAGATCCCGGCGGCCCGGGTGCACGAGCTGGAGCAGCAGCTCCCTTCGCTGACCCGCGGCGAGGGCGTGCTGGAGTGCGACTTCGACCGCTACCGGCCCGTGCGCGGCCCGGTCCCGCGGCGCCCGCGTACCGACCACAACCCGCTCAACCGGAAGGAGTATCTGCTGCACGTCGTGCGCAGGGTCTACTAGCCGCCGTCCTTGTCGGAGTCGGTGGCCAGGACGATGGTGCCGAGATAGCCGTCGTCCTCCTCGGTGACCTTCAGCAGCATGCCGTCCCGGAAGAGGACGTCACCGGAGTTGAACGTCTCGCGCCTGCCCTCCCGCCGCGTGTACGGCGGCTTCGACAGAACCTCGGCGTTGAGCCGCTCGTCGAACATGAGCTGCGTGCTCAGCACCCGCCGCTCGCTCACGTGCACCATGACGTGGATGTGGACCGTCCGGCCCGGGTACCAGCCCGGCCAGATCGTGGTGAACTCGACGATGCCCTCGGCGTTGGTGACCTGCGCGCCGCGCAGGTACCGCTTGCCGTCGGTGGGCTTCATGTCGGCCATGTCGGACTTGCCGTCCGAGGCGATGTCATCGAGGCTCGGCGGAGCGCCGACGTCGTTCTTCGACTCCTTCTCCGCGCCCGAGTAGAGCCCGGCCGCGTCGCAGTGCCAGATCTCCACCACCGCGTCGTTCACCGGCTCGCACGACTCGGTGTCCTGGACCTTGATGGCCAGGCGCAGCCGGGTGCCCGGCCGGTCCTCGCGGATGTCGCTGCGGATCTTGTCGGCGTCGAAGTAGAAGGGGCCCTGCGTCGCGGTCGGCGTCAGCGTGCACGTGCGGGCCCCGGCGAAGCGGGAGTCCGCCAGGGCGGTGGCCCTGACCCCCGGTCCTGAGGAGGCGATGAGGCTGCCGAGCCCGAGCGAGCTGATGCCGGCGATCAGCCGCCGCCGGCTGACCCGCTGGCCTTCGTGATCGTGTCCCACTGGAGTTTCCTTCGAGGTCAGGATGCTCCTCCCGAACCTCTCACGAGCCGGGGCACTTTCCACGGAGGCGCGGCCCGTGCCACTCGAAGAGCAGCACGGTCGCGTCGTCCTGCAGCTTTCCGTCGTGGTAGGCCAGCACGTCCTTGATCAGCCGGCGCAGCGTCTCGGGGACGGGCAGCCGGGCGGCGCAGTGGCGGATGATGAAGTCCACGAACCGGGCGATGCCGAACTCCTTGCCCTCGTGGCCGCCGGCCTCGATGATGCCGTCGGTGTAGAGCAGCAGGCGGTCGCCGGGTTCGAGCTGCTCGCGGCACGTGGTGACCGGCAGGTCCAGCCCGATCCCCAGCGGATGGGCGGGCGGGCACTCCAGCGTGGTCACCCAGCGCCCGCCGCGGATCAGCACCGGCGGGTGGTGGCCGCGGTTGACCCAGGACAGCACCCCGGTGCGCAGGTCGAAGTCGGCCATGATGGCGGTCAGGAACCGCGCGCTGTCGCCGAACTCGGCCAGCAGCAGCGTCTCGATCGCCTCGCTGTTGACGGCCAGGTCCAGGCCCTGGCGGCGGTGGTTGCGGCAGGCCGTCAGCGCCAGGTTGGCGGCCAGCCCGGCGGCCAGGTCGTGTCCCATGGCGTCGAAGATCGCCAGGTGCACGACGTGCTCGGCCATGGCGTAGTCGAAGGCGTCCCCGCCGATCTCGTACGCGGGCTCCAGCACGCCGCTGATCGTCACCTCGGTGTTGGCGAAGGTCAGCGGCGGCATCAGGTGCCAGAGCATCTCGGCGGCCACGTTCATGGGGCGCGTGCGCACGAGGCGGGGGTAGCAGTCGCTGTAGGGGCGCCGGCTGACCACGATCAGCGCCAGCAGCGCGGCGAACCGGCGGATGGCGGTCTCGCTCTCCGCCTTCCGGCAGGCGGCGTGGACGCGCAGCACGCCGAGGCGCTCGGTGCCGTTCATCAGGGGCACCCACCAGCAGCCGGTCTCGGCGTCGCGGGGCGTGTACAGGATGCGCACCTCCTGGAAGGCGCGCCCGCCGTACGTGGAGTCGACCCGCAGCTCGTCCGGCGGGTCGCCGGGCCGGGGCGGCGTGCCCGGCGCCACCAGCCGCCGCAGCGTGTTCTGCTGCAGATCGGTGAGGTAGATGACCACCTCCTCCATCCCCGCCCCGGGGGCGAACCTGGCCACCACGTCGGGCAGCTGTTCGAGGGTGACCTGATGGCTGGCCTCCAGCAGGCCGGTCATCAGGTGTTCGAGTTCGTGAGGGCCGTTCATCGGTGTCCATCGCCCGCTTCGCCGGTTCCAGAAGGCGATTATCTGCACCGGTTGGTCGGAATCCCGCCAACTGGCGGCATGCGCGGCTAAAGCCTCGAGCCGATCAGCCCCGAAAGCCTTTTCGGTCGATACGAAAATGTAATCAAGCGCTCGCTAGCTGATCAGCGGCCATGCGAGGAGATCTGCCCAGGTGAACCGCTATGCAGCTGGTTGCAGTGGCCGATTGACAGGCCCTGGTTGGCGTTCTACTTTCCCGAAAACCTTTTAGGTAAGCCCGAGTCCACGTTGTTAGCGCTCACATTCCCAAGGGGCACACTCATGAGACGACGATGGGCGGCGGCCCTCGCCGCGGCACTCCTGCTCCTCCTCGGTGACGTGCGGCCCGCGCTCGCGGGCGCGCCGATCACCACCGCGATCTACACGGCCGACCCGGCCGCTCTGGTCGTGGGAGACACCCTGTACCTCTACACCGGCCACGACGAGGCCCCCACGGGCGGCACCAACTTCGTCATGCGGGACTGGCACGTCTTCTCCTCCACCGACGCCACCACGTTCACCGACCAGGGCGCCAAGCTCGCGATCTCGAACTTCTCGTGGGCCGGCGCCGACGCCTGGGCCAGCGAGGTCGAGCGCGGAGCCGACGGCCGCTACTACTGGTACACCTCCGTCAACGGCAACGGCCCCGGCTGGATGAACATCGGCGTGGCCGTCGGCAACAGCCCCACCGGCCCGTTCACCGACGCCATCGGCGGCCCGCTGATCAGCGACAGCACGCCCAACTCCTCCCCACTCAACATCGACCCGACCGTCTTCACCGACGACGACGGCCAGGTCTACATGTACTGGGGCTCCTACTACGGCCTGCGCGCCGCCCGCCTGAACGCCAACATGACCTCGATCAACGGCTCGGTCATCACCCCGAGCGGCGTCTCGAACTTCTGGGAGGCCCCCTGGATGTTCAAGCGCAACGGCGTCTACTACCTCGCGTACGCCGCCAACGACTCGGCCTGCTCGGCCCCCGGCTACGCGTGTGTCCGCTACGCCACCGCGAGCAACCCGCTGGGCCCGTGGACGCACCGCGGGGTCGTGCTCGACCAGGTGACCTCGACCACGAACCATCCGGCGATCATCGAGTTCAAGGGCCAGTGGTACATGGTCTACCACAACGCCTCCAGCCCGGGCGGGGGCAACTTCCGCCGCTCGGTGACCATCGACAAGCTCTCCTTCAACGCCGACGGCACCATGCAGAAGGTCGTGCAGACCGGCGGCCCCACCAACCCCGGCAACCTGGCGGCCACGGCCACCCCCTCCACCTCCTACGTCTCGCCCTGGGAGACCCTCGGCGCGATCAACGACGGCTACACCCCGGCGAACTCGGCCGACCACAGCCACGGCGCCTACGGCAACTGGAACCACCAGGGCACCGAGTGGCTCGAGTACCGCTGGCCCACGGCCCAGACCGTCTCCAGGTCAGAGGTCTACTGGTTCGACGACGACCTGGGCATCGACCTGCCGGCCTCGTGCCAGGTCCAGTACTGGAACGGCAGCGCCTACGTCAACGTGCCCGGCGCGTCGGGCTGCGGCGTGGCCGCCGGCACCTTCAACACCACGACGTTCAGCCCCGTCAGCACGACCCGGCTGCGGCTGAACATCACCTCCCGATCCGGCTACTCGACCGGCGTGCTCGAATGGAGGGCCTTCTCATGAGGCGCGTTCTGACCGTCCTGCTGCTGATCGCGAGCCTGGTCGTGGCCGGCGCTCCGGCCCACGCCGACCAGACGATCGGCTACCCGACCTTCGGCGGCCCGGCCGTGCCCGCGCCGCCGGGGTCGTACACGACCGGCAACATGATGCAGGCCATCTACGACGCGGAGAGCTCGGGCACCGATTTCTGGATGGACCGGCTGCTGGCCCGGCCGGGCAACGACCCGGCGGGCACGTGGCTCATGTCGCGCGGCCGGGCGCTGTTCATGAAGACCCACACGCCGGGCACGCTCGGGTTCGCCGGGCAGGCGGCGTACTGGGAGAGCATCAGCAACAACAACGCCTTCACCGTCGCGGTCACGCCCGGCACGTTCACCGAGCAGGTGAGCTCCCGCTGGCAGGCGCCCAGCCACTGGAAGAGCCGGCACACCAGCGGCTCGATCACGGTCAACCAGACGAAGTTCATCACCGAGAACAACGTCGCCGTGGCCAACCTGGCCCTCACCAACGGCGGCTCCGCCTCGACGACGCTGCAGCTCAGGGCCACCTCCCCGTACGCCACGAGCGGCAGCGGCAGCGAGCTGACCGGCCAGGTGAACGCCTACAACAACCTGACCACGATCTACCCCAGGCTGACCGGCGACGGCTTCACGGTCTCCAGCGGCGGCCTCAACCGCTCGGTCACGATCGCCGCCGGGGCCACGGTGACGGTCAAGGTCGTCATGGGCTTCGTCACCAACGAGATCGCGGCCTCCCGCACCGAGTACGACGCCTACGCCGGCTACTCGGCCGCCACCGCGTTCGCCACCCACGTCCGCGCGTACAACCGCTGGTGGGCGGAGAACGTGCCCTACATCGACGTGCCCGAGCCCGGCATCAAGAAGAACATCTACTACCGCTGGTGGCTGATGCGCTTCAACCACCTCGACGCCGACATCCCCGGGCAGACCTTCCAGTTCCCCACCTCGATCGAGGGCGTGCTGGGCTACAACAACGCGATCGCGCTGACCCAGCCCATGCACATCGACGACCTCAAATACCTGCGCAACCCGATCTACTCCTACGGCGACTGGCTCAGCGTCGGCCAGACCTCCAAGAACGGGCGCTTCGTCGACAACCCCGGCGACCCGGAGAACTGGTCGAACAGCTACACCCAGTACATCGGCGAGGCAGCCTGGAAGAGCTACCAGATCCACGGCGGCCAGCCCGGCATCGCCGCCAACCTGGCCCGCTACGCCGAGCAGGACGTCAAGGGGCAGCTCGCCTTCTACGACACCGACAACAACAAGCTCATCGAGTACGACTGGGGCGCCCTGACCGGCAACGACGCCGACGCCGTCTCCTTCCACTGGAAGCCCGGCCGGATGGACCGCGCCGAGGCCGCCTACCAGTACAGCGGCGCGCTGGCCGCCGCCCAGGCGTACGAGGCCATCGGCAACACCGCCAAGGCCACCGAGATGCGCACGCTCGCCACCCAGATCCAGAACGCCATCGTCAGCGTGCTGTGGAACCCGGGCAGGCAGCTCTTCGAGCACCGGCTGAAGTCCACCAACGAATGGGTGCCGTGGAAGGAGATCAACAACTATTACCCGTTCGCCGTCGGCGCCATCCCCAACACCGCCACCTACAAGCAGGCCCTGCGCCTCTTCGACGACCCGGCGCAGTATCCGATCTTCCCCTTCTACACCGCCAACCAGGCCGACAAGGCGGCCTCCGGCACCGGCAGCAACAACTTCTCCACGATCAACTCCACCGTGCAGTTCCGCCTGCTCTCCTCGGTGCTGCGGAACTACCCCAACGAGTGGATCGACGCCACCTGGTACAAGAAGCTGCTCTACTGGAACGCCTGGGCCCAGTACGTCAACGGCAACACCCAGTGGCCGGACGCCAACGAGTTCTGGGCCGACTGGAACGGCTCCTCGATCGCCTACCGCTCCTGGATCCACCACAACATCCTGGGCAGCGGCAACTGGACCGTCATCGAGGACGTCGCCGGGCTGCGGCCGCGCAACGACGCCAAGGTGGAGCTCTCGCCGATCAACATCGGCTGGACCCACTTCACCGTCAACAACCTGCGCTACCGCAACGCCGACCTGACCATCGTCTGGGACGACCCGGCCGACGGCGTCGTCCGCTACCCCGGCGTGCCCGAGGGCTACTCGATCTACGTCAACGGCAGCCGCGCCGCCACGGTGTCGACGCTGGTGCCGTTCACCTGGGACCCGGCCACCGGCGCGGTGACCACCGGCGGCACCGTCACGCACAACGCCGCCGTCCCCGGCCTCCAGTCGCCCGCGCAGGTGAGCCACACCAGCGCCCGCATGGTCGACCTGCTGGCCAAGGCCGGCGTGGACCTGACCGCCAACCTCACCAACCTGGCCGCCGGCGCCACCGCCACGGCCTCCACCACCGCCTCCGGCAGCTCCACCGCGGGCGCCGTGGACGGCTACCCGATCAACGAGCCGTTCTGGGGCGGCACCACCGCCGGGCAGGACTGGTACGAGCTCAACTTCGGCGCCGCCCGCACCTTCAACGAGGTCCGGCTGCACTTCAAGGACAGCCGCCCGGCCGGCACGACCTACCGGGCACCGGCGTCCTACGACGTCCAGTACCACAACGGCACCGCCTGGGTCAGCGTGCCGTCCCAGGCCAAGTCCCCGCCCGCGCCGCGGGGCAACTACAACGTGGTGCAGTTCCCCGCCGTCACCGCCCAGCGCGTGCGGGTGCTGGCCACGGCCGCCTCCGGGGCCAGGACCGGGCTCACCGAGATCAAGGTCCACAACCGGGGCGGCGTGCAGCCGCCGTCCAACCTGGCCACGTCGGCCACGGCGGCGGCGTCGTACACCTCCTCCTGGGAGAGCGTCGCGGCGGTCAACGACGGCATCGACCCGCCCTCCTCCAACGACACGGTCAACCCGCGCTGGGGCTGCTGGCCCGAGACCGGGCAGCAGTGGGTGGACCTGACCTGGTCCTCGACGCGCAACCTGAACCGGGCCGAGGTGTACTTCTTCGACGACGAGCAGGGCATCGACATGCCGGCGTCGTGGAAGTTGCAGTACTGGAACGGCAGCGCGTACGTGGACGTGCCCGGCGCCTCGGCGTACACGCTGACCAAGAACGCCTACAACACCGTCACCTTCACCGCCACCGCCACCACCCGCCTGCGCGTGCTGCTCACCGGGAACGGCACCAGCTCCGTCGGGCTGCTGGAGGCCAAGGCCTACGGGCCCTGACATCACCGTGAGGGGGCGTGCCCGGGTCAACGGGTGCGCCCCCTCACGAGTGCCTGGCTCCTTGCGAAGGAGTAGCCAGTTTCTCACTTGTAGTGACGGAGTGCCGGAAAATCAGGCAAGCTTCAGTCACAACTTCATCCGATGGGTGGCGATCACGATGGCAGGAAAGTGGCAGGCGGGTAACCTCCCCGCGGAACTGACGAGCCTGATCGGGCGCCGCACGGAGCTCGACCAGGTCCGCCGGGCCTGCCGGCGCTCGCGCCTGGTGACCCTCACCGGCGTGGGCGGCGTCGGCAAGTCCCGCCTCGCGTTGCGTGCCGCCGCCGACCTGCGGGCCGAGTTCGGCGGCGGGGCCTGGCTGGTGGAGTTGTCCCCGCTGGACGACGGCACCCTGCTGCCGCACGCGATCGCCGAGTCGCTCCGGCTCACCGACCAGACCACCCGTCCCATGGTCGAGGTGCTGGCCGAGCACCTGTTCGGCCGCGAGGTCCTGCTCGTCCTCGACACCTGTGAGCACCTGGTCGGCTCCTGCGCCAGGACGGTGGGGACGCTGCTGGAAGCCGTGCCCGGCCTGCGCGTGCTGGCCACCAGCCGCCGCCCCCTGGAGGTGCCCGGGGAGCGGGTGCTCGTCGTCGAGCCGCTGCCGGTCCCGCCCCTGGGCGGCGCGGCGGCCCTGGCCGGTGGCGACGCGGTGGAGCTGCTGGCCGTGCGCGCCGCCGAGACCGTGCCCGGCTTCGACCTCGCCGGCGAGGACCAGGAGGCCGTCGTACGCCTGTGCCGGCGGCTGGAGGGCATCCCGCTGGCCATCGAGCTGGCCGCGGCCCGCCTGCGCGAGCTGCCCGTCGGGCACCTGGCCGACCGGCTCGACGACCGGTTCGCCGCGCTCGGCGACGACCCCGCCGCGGCGCACGAGACCGGCCCGCCGTGGCACCAGGCCCTGCGCACCGCCATCGGATGGAGCCACGAGCTGTGCGAGCCCGCCGAGCGGCTGCTGTGGGCGCGCCTGTCGGTGTTCGCGGGCGACTTCGACGCCGAGGCCGTGCGCCGGGTGTGCGCCGACGAGCGGCTGCCGGAGGCCGACATCGGGCTGCTGCTCGACGCGCTGGCCGACGAGTCGATCCTGACCTGGCTGCCGACCGGCGCGGGAGAGCGCTACCGGATGCTGGACACGCTGCGCGAATACGGCGCCGGCTGGCTGCGCACCCTCGGTGAGGAGGAGCGCTTCAAGCAGCGCCATCGCGAGCACTACCTGTCGCTGGCCACCCGCGGCGCCACCGGCTGGCTCGGCCCCGGCCAGATCTCCTGGTACGACCGCATGATCGGCGAGCACGACAACCTGCGTGCCGCCCTCGACGTCGCGCTCGCCGCCAAGGACGGCCTCCCGGCCCTGGAGCTGGCCGGGACGCTGGCCTTCTTCTGGTACGGCTGCGGCTACGCCAAGGAGGGCCGCCACTACCTGCAGCAGGCCCTCGACCTGGACACCCGGCCCAGCCCGGCGCTCGTGCAGGCCCTGTGGGCCGACGGCCTGCTGGCGGCCACCCAGGGCGACGCGGACGGCGCCGAGATCAGGGCCGCGCAGTGCGAGCTCGCCGCCGAGGAGGACGACGCCTACGCGGCCATGTGCGTCCGGGCGCTCAGGTCGTCTGCCGGGGTCATCCGAGGCGACCTGCTCCAGGCGATGGACGAGTCGGAGACCGCCTACCGCACCCGGTGGAGCGACGAGCCGCTCACCATCGCCAACCTGCTGGCGCTGCTGTGCCGGGCGCACGCCCTCACCGTGAGCGACCGGATCGACGACGCCATCGCCGTGCTGGAGGACCTGCGCTCGCTGTGCGACCAGCGCGGCGAGCAGTCGATGCGCTCCCACGGCGACCTCCTGCGCGGCCAGGCCGAGCTGGCCGGCGGCCGGCTGGACGCGGCCGTCGCCCACGGGCAGGCGGCCCTGCGGACCAAGCGGCGGCTGCACGACAGCTTCGGCATCGGCCTGACCGTGGACCTGCTGGCCCTGGCGGCCGGCGCGGCCGGGCGGGCCCAGCGCGCGGCCCGGCTGCTCGGGCTGGCGCAGCGGATCTGGAGCACCCACGGCCAGGCGCAGGCCAGCGTCCCCGCGTGGGTGGCCGCCAGGCAGGCGTGCGAGGCGCAGGCCCGCGACGTGCTCGGCGACAACGCCTACCAGGTGGCGTACCGGACGGGGTTCGACAGCGACATCGACGCGGGCATCGCGTACGCGCTCGAACCCGAGGGCGAGGGCCTGCACAACGGCGGCCCGCTCGGCTGAGGCGGCTCAGCGCTGCCGGGCCGGGCGGATGACGAGCTCGTTGACGTCCACGCCGGCCGGCTGCCCGATCGCGTACGAGATGGCGCCGGCGATGGTGTCGGCCGGGATGGACTCCGCCCGGTACGTCCGCATCGCCTCGCGCGCTCCCGCATCGCTGATCGACTCGGCCAGCTCGGACTCCACGACGCCGGGGGAGACGGTGGTGACGCGGATGCTCGGGTCGAGCTCCTGGCGCAGCCCCTCGGTGATCGCCCAGGCGGCGTACTTCGTGGCGCAGTAGACGGCACCCGTCGGCACCACATGGTGGGCCCCGATGGAGGCGACGGTCACGAAGTGGCCCTCGCCCTGCCGCTGGAAGTGCGGCAGCGCGGCGGCGATCCCGTACAGCAGGCCGCGCACGTTCACGTCGATCATCCGGTCCCACTCCTCGACGAGCAGCGCGTCCAGCCGGGACAGCGGCATCACCCCGGCGTTGTTCACGATCACGTCGATCCGGCCGTGCCGCTCGGCCGCGGCGTCGGCGAAGGCGACGACGTCCGCGCGGTCGGTCACGTCGAGGCGGCGCACGTCGGCCTGGCCGCCGGCGGCCTCGATCGCCTTCGCGGTGGCCGCGAGCCGGTCCTCCCGGCGGGCGCCGAGCACGACCCGGTGCCCCTCCGCGGCCAGCCGCAGCGCGGTGGCCTCGCCGATGCCGCTGCTCGCACCCGTGATCAATACGACCTTGCTCATGCTGTCTCCTCAGTTACGGGATGGTCGGCGCCGAGCGTGGGCTCGCGCCAGGTTTCGGACGCGGTCTTGCGCGTGCCCGGCCGGTCGGGCAGCCAGACGGTCATGTCATTACCCTGCGGTTACAGGGCATGGCGGGATGGCGCGCCGGCGGGGTCGCCGGCCCGCGGGAACGCGGGGGTCAGGACTCCTGCGGTGGCCGCCTGGTCGCGGCGGGCCCCGGCGGGCGGCGCGGGTCGGGTGCGGCGGGGCTCGGCGGGCGGCGCGGGCCGGGCTCGGTGACGAGGCTGCCCAGCAGGGACAGCGCCTCCTCCGACGGGCTGCCCGGGTCGGCCTGGTAGACGACGAGCTGCTGGCCCGGCGCGCTGTTCACGGTCAGCGACTCGTAGTGCAGCGTCAGCTCGCCCACCAGCGGGTGGCGGAACCGCTTGGTCTCGTGGGTCTTCTGGCGGATGTCGTGCCGCGCCCACAGCTCGCGGAAGGCCCTGCTCTTGATCGACAGCTCCCCGACCACCTCGATGAGCTGCGGGTCGTCGTGGTCGACGCCGGCCGCCGCGCGCAGCCCGGCGACGGTGTTGACCGCCACCCGGTCCCAGTCGGGATAGAACTCGCGGGCGTCCGGGTCGAGGAACACCAGCCGCACCAGGTCCCCGCTGTGGGCGTGCCCGGCGAACAGCGCCTCGCCGAGCGTGTTGGCCGCCAGCACGGTCAGGCGGCGGCCCAGGACCACGGCCGGGGTGTGCGGCCAGGACGCCATCATGCGCAGCAGGTTGGGGCTGACCTGCTCGCGGCGGCCCGCCCTGCCACCGGCCGGGCGCCGCCTGCCGGTGGCCGCGCGGGCCAGCCGGTGCAGGTACGCGACCGCGTCCTCCTCCAGCTCCAGCACGCGGGCGAGCGCGTCGACCACCTGCGCCGACGGGTGCCGCTCGCGGCCCTGCTCCAGCCGTACGTAGTAGTCGGTGCTCACGCCGGCGAGCTGGGCGACCTCCTCGCGGCGCAGGCCCGCCACGCGGCGGCGGGCGCCGGCCGGCAGGCCGACGTCCTCCGGCCGGAGCAGCTCGCGGCGGGCTCGCAGGAACTGCCCGAGCAGGTTGTCCGTCTCCATGCTTTCGAGGCTAGGCCAGGATCGGGGCTGGTACGAGGGCCGAGGGTGGTCGCGCTACTCCCAGGGTGAGGGCGGCCCCGGAGGGAGAGGGCCGCCCTCGGGCCCGGCGCGGGCGACCGGGCATCTGGGCTTTCAGCGCAGGCGGCCGGCGCCGGCGCCGGCCGGGACCACGTACCGCAGGGCCTGGGGCGGGTGTCTCCGGCCGACCAGGGCCGGCGTCCAGCCGGCGTCGGTGCCGAGCGAGGTGCCGTTGGCGGCGTTGTACGCGGCCACCACGTCGGCCGGCGCGCCGTCCACCAGGTTGTCCTTCGCGGTGATCGCCGTGCCGTTGAACACCGTCAGCACCTTCTCCGCCGCGATGCCGTCGAACGCGTTGGCCTCGGCGTAGACCTTGGAGCCGAAGCCCACGCCGATGCTGTAGCCGTGCCCGGGGCCGCCCTCGTAGTAGTTGTTGTAGACGTGCACCTGGCCGAAGCGCACCCGGGGCGTGCGCTGGCCGAGCGCCTCGAAGTGGTTGTGGTGCAGCGTGACCTTGAGCTTGTCCTCCTCGCCGTACCTGGCCGGGTTGTCCGTGTTGCCGATCAGGGTCACCTTGTCGTGGCCGCTGAGGTGGTTCCAGGAGAGGGTGACGTAGTTCGAGCCGCGTACGACGTCGAGCAGGCCGTCGTGCACCTGGAAGGGGCGGCCGAAGTGGAGCGGCTGGCCGGAGTCCGGGTTGGCGCCGTCGTTGAGCGTGTTGTGGTCCAGCCAGACGTGGGTGGAGCCGGAGACCTCGACGTTGTCGAAGGAGGCGTTCCAGTTGCCCTCGGCGCCGTCGGTCGGGTCCCACTGGGGGAAGCAGTCGGAGGTGTCGGTGATGGTGAGGTTGCGCACGATGACGTTGTCGGCGTTGCTGACGCGCACGCCGAAGCTCTTCAGCGCGGCGTCCCGGCCCACGCCGATCAGCGTGACGTTGGAGCCGACGGTGATCGTGACGTGCTCGGCCATCCTGGCGTACGACGCCTTGCGGGCCTCCTCCAGCGGACCTGACGGGACGGTGTCCCGGCCCCAGACGGCCGGGTCGTACGCCGCCAGGTAGGCGGGCAGGCTGTAGCCGTTCACGGCGTAGTCGTCGCAGGTCAGCGGTGCGCCCGAGGCGTCGGTGTCGGCGTCGACGGCGCCCTTGACGTAGACGATCCTCGGGGTGTTGTCGGCGGGGTCGCCCAGCGCGGCCAGCAGCTCGGCCCGGGTCCGCACGACGTGGACGTCCTCGGGGCGGGCGGCCGAGCCGCCCGTGGTGCCCGTCGTGGCCGCCGCCCAGCCGTCGTCGCGCGGCAGCACCTCGCGGCCCGGCTCGTTTCTGGGGGCGGGGGTGGGGCGGCGCACCGGGTTCCAGCCGTCCGTGCCCGCAAGATACCTCTCCGGTGTGAACGCCCTGGCCTGCTCGGTGGTGAGCTGCGGGCGGTCGTCGCCGACGGTGGCGCCCGGGCCGTGGTTGCGGTATTCGGACAGGCGGGCGTCGCGCCAGCTCAGGCCGGACATGTCGGTCCAGGGGGCGTCCTTGAACTGCTGGCCCAGCCAGGACTCGCGGACCAGCACCTGGCCGCGCGCCGTGGCGGACCCGCCGGCCGGCCAGGGGCGGCCCAGGTGGTAGGTGCGGGCGGGCGCGTCGCTGGTCAGGTGGCTGCGGTGGATCAGGAAGCCGTACGGGTTGCCCAGCTCGGTGCTGGCGGCGGTGACGTAGCCGTTGTTGTCCGTGCTGCCCCGGTTCAGGGCCTTGATCACGCAGCGGTCGAACACGGCGGTGGCGCGGCCGAAGATGAAGTCGACGTCGCCCTCGACGTAGCAGTTGTGGAAGTACTGCCGGGCCGTGGTGGTCGCCGAGGCGGTGTTGGCGTACAGGGTGTCCTGGTTGCCGAGGAACCTGACGTTGTCGTACACCTGCCGGTCGCCCGTCGTCCTGACCGCGACGGCCTGGCTGTTGCCGTTCGCGGCCTCGTCGTAGGCGTTCTCGAAGGTGAGGTTGCGGGCGGTGAAGTCGGGGGCGCTGATCACGTACGAGGCGCTGCCGGAGGTGCCGTAGGTGCCCGAGCCGTCGGGCTTGGGGGTGGCCGCGGAGACGTCGTACGTGAGCACCACCTCGCGCGGGTCGCGGGTGTCGCCGGCCAGCGTGATGTGCGGTTTGTCGGCGGGGATGACCACCTGCTGCCGGTAGGTGCCCTTGCGGACCAGGATGGTGACCGGCCGGGTGTTGCCTGAGGGCACGGCGTTCACGGCATCCTGCACGGTTGCGTGGTCGCCGGAGCCGTCCGCCGCGACCACGATCGTGGTGCGGGTCGTGGCCGCCGCCGGGGTCGCCGCCGGGGTCGCCGCCGGGGTCGCCGCCGGGGTCGCCGCCGGGGTCACGGTCGCGAGCACTGTCAGGGCGATCAATGGGGGGAGTAACAGACGTCGCATGCGTAACCTCGCAGAGCGCGGCAATCGGTTGCATGAAACGTTCGCCCAATACCGCTCACTCCGTCAATGGCATGCAGTGAAACTGCACTTTTGCTGCAACAAGCGGTTGCAGGGCCTGGCGGGACAGGTGGGGGTCTATTGACCGGCGACCGCCCCGGCTCTACAGTCCGCCTGATATTTATCGGCACTTCCTTGAAAGTTTCAGACCGGATGCCCTAGGAGCCCCGTGCGCACCCTGAGAGCCCTGGTGGTCGCCGCCCTGTTATGCCTGCTGCCGGTGCTCCCGGCACACGCGGCCGACCTCACGTACGACTTCGAGGACGGCACCGCCCAGGGGTGGGGGCCGCGCGGGGACGGCGTCTCCGTCACCGCGACGGCGGACGCGGCCCGCACGGGCGCGGGCGGCCTCGCCGTGAGCGGGCGCACCGCCACCTGGCACGGCGCCTCCATCCCCGCGCCGTTCACCCGGGGCATCGGCTACGAGGTGACCGCGCACGCCCGGCTGGCCGCGGGGCAGCCCGCGAGCACGATCGCGATGACCGTGCAGCGCACCCCGACCGGCGGCGCCACCACGTACGAGCGGGTCGCCGCGGCCACCGTCACCGACGCCGGCTGGGTGCGGCTGTCGGGCAGCTACCTGTTCACCGCCGAGTCCACCGACCTGCAGCTCTACGTGGAGAGCTCCGAGGCCACCGCCCAGTACCACCTGGACGACATCGTCATCACCCCGCTCGGCGACCCCACCCGCGAGCCGATCACCAGCGACTTCGAGGACGGCACCGCGCAGGACTGGGCGCCGCGCGCCTCCGCCGTCCTGGAGCCGGGGACGGCCGCCGCCCACACGGGCACGCGGAGCCTCGCGGTGACCGGCCGGTCGGCCTCCTGGGACGGCCCTGCCCTGAACGTGCTGGGCCGGATGGGCAAGGGCGACAAGTACGCCCTGTCGGTCTGGGTGCGGCTCGGCCCGGACACCGCGTCGGGCCGGCTGGGCCTGTCGATCGAGCGCAGGACCGGCGGCACCCCGAGTTACGAGCGCATCGCGGCGCCGAAGGACGTGCCGGCGGGGGAGTGGGTGCAGCTCTCGGGCACGTACACGCCGGCGTACGACGTCGAGTTCCTCAGCCTGTACATCGAGTCCGAGAGTGGCACCTTCCCCTTCTACCTGGACGACTTCACCATGAAGTACGTCGAGCCCAAGCCGATCGAGACCGACCTGCCCTCGCTCAAGGACGAGGTGCCCTTCACCATGGGCTCGGCCTTCACCAGGCCCGAGACGCTCGGCACGCACGGCGAGCTGCTCGCCAAGCACTTCGACGGCGTCACCCCCGGCAACGAGCTGAAGTGGGACGCCACCGAGCCCAGGGACGGCGAGTTCACCTTCACCGACGGCGACCACCTGGTGGACTTCGCCACCGGGCACGGCATGACGATCCGCGGCCACACGCTCGCCTGGCACAGCCAGACGCCCGACTGGGTGTTCGCGAACGCCACGAAGGAGGTGCTGCTCGAACGCCTGGAGCGGCACGTGCGCACGCTCGTGACCAGGTACAAGGGCCGGATCGCGGCCTGGGACGTGGTCAACGAGGTGGTGGACGAGAACCAGCCGGACGGGCTGCGCCGCTCCCAGTGGTACGAGATCGCCGGCCTCGACTTCATCCGCACCGCCTTCCGCGTCGCCCGCGAGGCCGACCCGGACGCCAAGCTGTTCATCAACGACTACAACACCGAGTTCCCGCGCAAGCGCGAGGCCCTGTACAACCTGGTCAAGAAGCTCAAGGACGAGGGCGTGCCGATCGACGGCGTCGGCCACCAGCTCCACCTCAACATCGAGCAGCCGCCCGCCTCCTCCGTCGAGGCCACCATCGAGCGCTTCGCCTCGCTCGGCGTGGACCAGCAGGTCACCGAGCTGGACGTGAGCGTCTACACCGACTTCGTCTCCACCTACGACACGATTCCGCCCGAGCTGCTCGTCCAGCAGGGCCACCGGTACAAGGAGCTGTTCGACGTCTTCCGGCGGCAGGCCGCGCACCTGAGCTCGGTCACGGTGTGGGGAAAGTCGGACGACGTGAGCTGGCTGCGCTCCTGGCCGATCCCCCGGCTGAACGCGCCGCTGCTCTTCGACGACGACCTCCAGGCCAAGCCCGCCTACTGGGGGGTCGTGGACCCGTCCAGGCTCGCCCCGCTCGTGCGGAAGCTGGCGGCGCCGGCCGGGGCCGTCAAGGTGGACGGCAGGCGGGATCTCGAATGGGACCTGCTGCCGGACTCGCCGATCGCGCGGGTCGGGGACGTGTCGGCCGGCTTCCAGGCCCGCTCGGCGGGTGCCGGGCTGTACGTGCTCGCCGAGGTCGTCGATCCCACGGTGAACCGGGACGACCGGGTGACGTTCACGGTCGACGGGCGGACCCGCTCCGTCGGGCGGGCGGGGCCGGGCGTCCGGCCCACCGCCACCGGGTACCGGGTGGAGGCGCTGGTCGGCGGCGGCACGGACGTGGAGGTGACCGTACGCGACCGGGGCATGGAGATCGCCTGGAAGGGCGAGGTGAGCGCCGTGCCCGCCGTCAAACGCACCTGGGCCGCCCACCGCGCCGCGCCCGTACTCGACGGCACCGTGGACCGGGCCTGGTCGGCCGCCCCGGAGATCCGCACGGGGACCTGGATCCAGGGCACCTCGGGCGCCACCGCGCGCGTGCGCTCGCTGTGGAGCGGCTCCACCCTGTACGTCCTGGCCCAGGTCAGTGACCCGGTGCTGAGCGAGGAGTCGGCGAACCCCTGGGACCAGGACTCGGTCGAGATCTTCGTGGACCCCGGGAACGACAAGACGAAGGGGTACTCGGACGACGACGGGCAGTACCGGGTGAGCTTCTCCGGCAAGGTCACGGTGGGCGGGACGTTCGACGCCGCCGGGATCCGGGACAACGTGCGGGCCGTGGCCAAGGTGGTGCCCGGCGGGTACGTGGTGGAGGCGGCCGTCAGGCTGCCCACGATCGAGATGGCGGAGGGCGCCCTGCTGGGCTTCGACGTCCAGGTGAACGACGCCACGGGCGCGGCTCGTACGGGTGCGGTGACCTGGAACGACTCGACGGGCCGCAGCTACCTGGACACCAGCCACTGGGGTGTCCTGCGACTCGCCGGGTAGGCCGCTCCTGGCGGCCCGCCCGGCACCCGCCCCGAGCCGATCCCCCGGGTCCCCCCGGGGTGAGCGGATCAGGTGAGCTGTCCGTTCCGGTGGAGGTCGTCGAAGATGATCCGGTCGACGGGGGCCACCCGGTCGCGGTCGGCGTACGTGAGCCAGACGACCTCCTCGATCTCGCTGCTGGGTGTCGGGGTTCCGTGGTGGTCGGCGGTGTAGCAGGTCATCCGGACGACGACGCCGTCGGCGTGGCCGTGCGCCTGGGCGTGGTAGGTGCCGATGTGGGTGGCGGTCGCGGGGAGGATCGTGACGGAGAGCTCCTCGCCGATCTCGCGGACGAGCGTGTCGAGGTCTGATTCGCCGGGCTCGCGTTTGCCGCCGGGGATGTAGTACGTGTCCTTGCCCCGTGATCGGGTGCTCAGGATCCTGCCGTCGTCCAGATGGATCCAGGCGACCTTGTCGATGGGGTTGTTCATGGTGCGTGCTCCTGCCGGTTCGGGAAGGCGGCGTACGGATCGGCCCGCGACGTGCCGGCCGTCGATGCGTTCCTGCACCGCGACCATCACGTCATCGGTCGACGATCCTTGTCCTGATGCTCGCACCGCCGTGGTGATCACTTGACGCCCGGCAGGGCACGTGCATCGATGTGCACGGCCACTCCGGAAGACAGGGCGTGGAACGGACTCCGAGCCGACGGGTGACAGGCGTGGCCCGCGCGCCGGCACGCGCGCTGGGCGTGGTGTTCCTTCTGGCGATGACGGGCTCCCAGGTGGCCTCCGGGCTGGATGCGCGGCCGGAGCGGTTCACGGCACTGATCGTGGTGTCGCTGGCGGCGTGTGCCGTCGCCTTCGCCGCCGCCGCGTGGGGGCCGCGCAGGGCGGTGGCCGCGTTCGGCTCGGCGGTCCTGACCGGGTACGCGGCCGAGGTGATCGGGGTGCTGACCGCGTTCCCGTTCGGCGACTACCGCTACAGCGACGTGTTGTGGCCGCAGGTGGGCGGCGTTCCGGTGGTGGTGGCGCTGGCTTGGGGCGGCATGGGACTGGCGGCGTACGCGGTGGCGGCCGCCGTGGCGCCGGCCGGCGGGTGGGCGCGGGTGTGCGTGGGCGCGGGCGCGCTGACGGCGTGGGACCTGTTCCTCGACCCGCAGATGGTCCGCCTCCACTTGTGGACGTGGGCGGAGAACGGCGTCTACCGCGGCGTCCCGCTGAGCAACTTCGCCGGCTGGCTGCTGGTGTCGACGCTGGTCATGCTGGTCGTCGGGCGCATCTGCGGTGACGCCGGGCCGGGACGGGGACTGCTCGTGCTGTACACGGTCATGGCGGTCATGGAGACGGTCGCTTTCGCCGCCGTGTTCGACCCGCCCGACCCACTGGTGGCGCTGGCCGGAGCGGTCACGATGGGGGCGTTCGCGGCGCCGGCCTGGAGGCGGGCCTGGAGGCCGGCATGGAGGCGGGCATGGCCGAGGTGACGATGATCGGCGGCGGAGTGGGCGGCATGGTGTGCGCGCTCCTGCTGGCCCGGCAGGGGCACGAGGTACGGCTGTACGAGCGGTTGCCGCGGCTGGGCGGCAAGCTGGCCGAGCACCGCCGTGAGGGGTTCACCTTCTCCCTGGGACCCTCGATGCTCACCATGCCGGAGCTGTTCCGGGAGCTGGGGCTGGAGCGCGAGCTTGTCGAGCCGCGGCTGCTGTGCCGCTACCGGTTCGCCGATGGCGCGGTGCTGGACGCTCGGCGGGACCCCGGGCGGATGGCCGCCGAGGTGGAGCGGCTGTCCCAGGGGGAGGGCCGGGCCTGGCGCGCCTTCCACGACTGGGCACAGGGCTGCCTGCGCGCGGCGCACCGGACGGTCTTCGCAGGTCCGCTGGTCCGGCCGCCGGGCGAGGCCCGGTTGTCCGACCTGCTGGCCGTGTCGCCCGCGCGCACGCTGGACGGGCTGGCCCGCCGCTACTTCCGCGACCCCCGCCTGCGGCAGTACGTCGGCCGCTACGCCACCTACGCGGGATCGAGCCCTTACCGCGCGCCCGCCGCGCTGGGCTGCGTCCCGGCCCTGGAGCACGGGCAGGGCGTCTGGTACGCGCCCGGCGGCCTGGCCCGGCTGGCCGAGGACCTGGCCCTGCTGCTGAAGGCCGCGGGCGTGCAGGTGTTCCTGTCCGAGCCGGTCGCCGCCGTCGAGGCCGGCGGCTCGCGGATCACGGGGGTGCGGCTGGTGAGCGGCGAACGCGTCCGGGCCGACGTCGTGGTGGCCAACACCGACGCCGCCGCGCTGTACGGACGTCTGCTGCCCGATCGCCGGCGACTGCGCAGGATCGCCCGGCTCGGGACCTCGTCGTCGGCGCTGCTGATCCTGGCCGGGGTGGAGGGGCGCACGCCCGGGCTGCCGCATCATTCGGTGCTGTTCTCGGCCGACTACGAGCGGGAGTTCGCCGACATATTCGACCGCGGGAGCCCGCCGCGCGACCCCACCGTCTACGTCGGCTGCTCGGCCGTGGACGACGCCTCCCAGGCTCCGCGCGGGGCGGAGAACTGGACGATGCTCGTCAACGTGCCCGCCCGCGACCCGGGCCGGTGGCCGATCGGGGTGGAGGCGTACCGGGATCTGGTGCTGGAGCGGCTGGCCGAGCGCGGCCACGACCTGGCGGGCCGGTTGCGCTTCGCCGACGTCTTCACCCCGGCCGACCTGCGCGACCGCTACGGGGCCTGGGGCGGGGCCATTTACGGCAGCGCCTACCGCGGCAGGCTGGCGTCCTTCCTGCGTCCCGGCAACCGGGGCCCGCGGCGCGGCCTGTACCTGGTCGGCGGCTCCGCGCACCCGGGCGGCGGCCTGCCCATGGTGGCGATGGGCGCGCGCATCGTGGCCGGGCTGGTGGCGCGGGACTTCCCGGCCGGGGCGCGATGAGGCCGCTCACCGCCGCGCAGGCCGTCGCGGCCGCCGTCGTGATCGCCCGGCTCGCCCGCGGCCGGCGGCGGCTGCCCGCGCTCCGGCCCCACCCGGCCGCCGGCGTGACGATCTCCGTGGTGGTTCCCGCCCGCGACGAGGCGGCCAGGATCGGGCCGTGCCTGCGCGCCGTGCTCGCGGACCCCGCCGTCGTTGAGGTGATCGTGGTCGACGACGGCTCCCGCGACGGCACGGCCGAGGTGGCGGCCGGGCTGGGGGCCACGGTCGTCACCGCCGAGCCGCTGCCCGGTGGCTGGGTGGGCAAGCAGTGGGCGCTGCGCCAGGGGGTGGCCGCCGCCGGGGGCGAGGTGGTGGTGACGCTCGACGCGGACGCCCGGCCCACGCCCGGCCTGTTCGGCGCGCTGGCGGCTGCCCTGGAGCGGTACGACCTGGTGAGCGCGGGCCCTCGGTTCGTCTGTGACGGGGTGCTGGAACAGGCGCTGCACGCCTCCATGCTGGCGACGCTCGTCTACCGGTTCGGGCCCGTCGGCCCGGCGAGACCGCCGCCGCCGCACCGCGTCGTCGCCAACGGCCAGTGCATGGCCTTCCACCGGGCCCGGATGACCGAGGTGGATGGCTTCGCGCAGATACATGACCGGATGACCGACGACGTGGCGCTCGCCCGATGCCTGGCCCGGCGCGGCTGGTCGGTGGGTTTCCTGGACGCCGGCGGTCTGCTGGAGGTCGACATGCACGACTCGGTGGGCGAGCTGTGGCGTGAGTGGGGCCGTTCGCTGCCGCTGCGCGACGTGACCGGGCCCGGATGGCAGGCGGCCGACCTGGCCGTCATCTGGCTGACCGGAGCGCTGCCCGTGCTCCGCCTGGCCGCCGGCCGGCCCACCGGCCTGGACGTGGCGCTGCTGGCGGTCCGGGTGCTGCTGGCGGGCGCGCTGCGCGGCAGCTATCGGGAGCCCGGTGCGGGCTTGTTGTTGTCGCCGCTGCTCGATCCCGCGTCCGCGTTCCGGCTGACCCAGGCCACGCTGCGACCCGTACGGACCTGGCGCGGGCGGACGTATCCGGACGTCAGCGGCGGCGCGCGGCCAGCGCGGCCTGGCCGAAGCGCAGCCCGATGAGGCACATCAGCCCTCCGGTGGCCGCCACCTGCTCCGCGGGCGCGAACAGCAGTTGCAGCACCGGCACGCCGAACACGGCAAGTCGCGCTCCCGCCGCGAACGAGCGCAGCGCCGGCCCGGCCACCGCCAGCACGGCCACCGCCAGCACGAACGCCGGCGGGCAGATGACCGCGATGCCGCCCACGAAGGTCAGAACGGAGCGGCCGCCCCGGAACGCGGCGAAGACCGGCCACGCGTGCCCGGCCATGGCCGCCGCCACGGCCAGATACACCGGCACCGCGCCGGCCCCCGTCACCACGCCCAGCCCGGTGGTATGGGCACCGCTGACCAGCAGACCGGCCAGCGCGGCCAGCGCGCCCTTCAGGATGTCGCCGGCGAACACCGGCACCGCGGCCCGCCGGCCGAGCTGCTCCTTGACGTTCCAGTACCCCGGGTTGCGGTCGCCGATCTCGCGCGGATCGACGCCGTGCACGCGCGCCACCAGGACCGCGACCGGCACCGAGCCGAGCAGGTAGCCGGCGATGACCGACACGAGCTCCTCACCCATCGCCTCGTTCCACCTCATCCGGTACGACACCGCGGGCGCGATGAAGCACATGGCCTTCGACCGGCCGCTCCTGCGGCACACCGGCGGACTGCTGTTCTGGCGGCTGCTCGGCACCGGCCGGGGCCGTGCCATGTCGCTGGGCGCCGACCTGCACCGGTGGGCGCTGTTCGCGGTCTGGCGCCGGGAAGACGATCTCGACGCGTTCCTGCGCGCCTCGCCGATCGCGGCCCGATGGCGGGCGGAGGCGAGCGAGAGCTGGCAGGTGCGGCTGGACCGGGTCGCCTCGCGCGGCGCCTGGTCGGGACGCGACCCGTTCGCCGCCATGTCGGCCGGGCGCGGCGGCGGAGAACGGCCCGCGACGGCCTGTCCCGAGGGCGGCGGGGGACCTGTCGCCGTGCTCACCAGGGCGTCGATCCGGCCCGGCCGGCTGGTCGCCTTCTACCGGTCGGTGCCGGCGGTCGACGAGCTGCTGCGGCGGCAGGACGGCTGCCTGGCCTCGATCGGCATGGGCGAGTGGCCGCTGGCCCGGCAGGCCACCTTCTCGCTGTGGCGCGACCGCCAGGCGGTGCGTGCCTTCGCCTACCAGGGGCAGGCCCACCAGCGGGTCATCGAGCGGGTACGAGCGCACGAGTGGTACGCGGAGGAGCTTTTCGCGCGCTTCACCCCCTATGCCAGCGAAGGCACCTGGGACGGGGCCGACCCCCTGCGCTGAGGATGTCATGTCACCGGCTCCGCCGCCGCGGCCTCGACGCCGGCCACCGGGTCCTGCCCCGCCAGCGCGTACGCCACCGAGCACGCCCGGGCGATCGTGGCCGCCGGGGAGGAGCCGTGCGCGACGACCACGCTGCCGCGCAGGCCGAGCAGGACGGCGCCGCCGTGGGTCTCCGGGTCGTAGCGGCGGGCCACCTCGGCGAGCCGGTCCGGGGAGGCGATGCCGGCCTCGGCGACCATGGCCAGCGCCGTGCGGACGCAGCCCTCGACGTTCTTCAGTACCACGTTGCCGGTGAAGCCGTCCGTGACGATCACGTCCACCGCGCCGGTCAGCACATCGTGGCCCTCGACGTTGCCGTGGAAGCGCAGCGGCAGATCGGCGAGCAGTTCCGCGGCCCGGCGGGTCAGCCGGTTCCCCTTTCCCGGCTCGGAGCCGATCGACAACAACCCCACCACCGGGTCCGCACGGCCGAGGACCGCCCGCGCGTACCCCACGCCCAGCAGGGCGAACTGGGCCACCATGGCCGGGCTCGGATCCGCTGTCGCGCCCGCGTCCACGAGCACGCTCGCCCCGCCCGCCAGCGAGGGCAGAGCCACCGCCAGGGCAGGCCGAAGCACGCCTCCGGACCGGCCGATGCCGCGCGACGCGCACGCGACCACCGCGCCGGTGGAGCCCGCCGACACGAACGCTCCTCCCTCCCCCCGGCTGACCAGCTCGCAGCCCACCGCGAGGCTGGAGGCCGCGCGCGCCACGGCGGACGCGCCGCGCTCGGCCATCGGAACCGCGTCGCCGGCGTGCACCACCGCGATCTCGCCCGCGGCGCCGTGCCGGCGCAGCTCCCCGGTCACGCGCGGTTCGTCGCCGACTAGGACCACCGGCACGCCGTGCGCCCGCCGCGCCGCCACCGCGCCGGCGACCGTCTCGGCCGGCCCGTGGTCGCCGCCCATCGCGTCCAGGACCACGGGCCGCACGGCGGTCACGGAAGCTCCACGCGGACGCGGCGCTCGGCCCTGCTCGCCCCGGCGGAGTCGAGCAGCCGGCGGGCGAACACGGCCGCCCTGCGCCGCCGCGGCACCCGAACCCGGCCGGCCAGGACCTCGAACCCGCGGCGCTCGATCTCGTCCAGGATGCCGCCGTACAGGTCGACGGCGGCGTGCAGGCACGGCTGGGAGGACGGCACGAGCAGGCGGATGCCGTCGGCGGCGGCGCGGTAGTGCTCACGGGCGCGCCCGGCCTCGAACGCGAGCAGTTCCCGTACGGCCCGCCCGGTGCGGGAAGCGCCCAGCGCGGCCGGTTCGACGCCGAACTTGTCCAGGTCCTCCATCGGCAGATAGACGCGGCCCCGGGCGAAGTCCTCGCCGACGTCCCGCAGGAAGTTGGTGAGCTGGAAGGCCAAGCCGAGCTGGCGGGCGGGCTCGCGGGCCGCCTCCTCGCGGCCGGGCACCGGCTCCAGCACCGGCAGCATCATCGTGCCGATGGCGGCGGCCGAGCCCGCCATGTAGCCGAGCAGGTCGTCATAGGTCGCGTACCGCGTCACCGACAGGTCGGCGCGCATCGACGCGAGGAAGGCGCCGATGTCGTCGTGGCCGATGCCGAAGGACTGCACGGTGTGCAGGAACGCGGGCAGCACCGGGTCGTCCGCCCGCGCCCCCGCAAGTCCCGCCGCCACCCTGGCGGCCAGCGCGTCCAGTGCGCCGGCCCGGTCGGCGGTCATCGTGACGGAGTCGACGATCTCGTCGGCGTAGCGGGCGAAGCCGTACAGCGCGTGCACGTGCCGCCGCTTCCACTGTGGCAGCAGCCGGGTGGCCAGGTAGTAGGAGCGGCCGTAGCGGGCGTGGAGCCGCCGGCAGTTCTCGTAGCTGGCGGTGAGCGTCAACGGGTCTCCTTCAGGATGCGCTCGGCGGCGAGCCGGCCGGAGATCAGCACCGGCGGCACCCCGACTCCGGGCGCGGTGTACATACCGGCGAAGTGCAGCCCGGGCACCCGCCGGGCGACGGCGGAGGGCCGCAGCCACGCCGTTTGCGTGAATCGGTGGTCCAGCGCGAACGGCGTGCCCGCGCTGTGCCCGCGCGCCGCCCAGCCGGGCGGGTCCAGCACCAGCCGGGGCGCACCCGCGAGATCGCCGTACCCGAGCTCGGCCATCCGGCCGAGCAGCCGCGCCTCCACCTCCGGGCGCAGCCGGTCCCAGTCGGCGCGTTCGAGGTTGGGCGTGGGTTCCAGAACGCTGAGCGTGGCGTGCCCGTCCGGCGCGGCCTCGCCGTCCGGCTCGGGGCAGGTGACCAGCAGGCTCGGGTCCGGCTGCGGCCGGCCCGCCGCCAGCGCGGCGAACGTCTCCCGCCAGGCCCGCCCGAAGTGCAGCGTGTGGTGCGCCTGGCCGGACCGGGGACGCTCCAGGCCGGCGTGCATCACCAGGCAGGACGGGGAGTGGTGGGGGCGACGCAGCCGCCAGTCCTCGGCCAGGGCGGGCAGCAGACGCCGGGCCGCCAGCCGGTCGCAGGCCACGACCACTTGACGCGCCGGCAGCCGCTCGCCGTCCTCCAGCAGGACGCCGGTGACGCCGCCGCCGTCCGTCTCCACCCGGCGAGCGCGCACGCCGTACCGCATGCTCGCGCCCAGCTTCTCCAGCAGCGCCGCCATGGCGGTCGGGATGGCATGCATGCCGCCGCGCTCGGGGAAGTACACGCCGCCGACGGTGTCCATGTGGGCGACGACGGCGTAGATGCCCAGCGCGCGTTGCGGCGACAACCCCACGTACATGGCCTGGAACGTGTGAGCCCTGATCAGCCGGGGGTCGGTCAGGTGACGGGCCGCCAGGCGGTCCAAGCGGCGGAAGCCGCCCAGCGCGGCCAGCCGCAGCAGCGCCGCCGGTCGGGCCAGGCCGCGCAGCCGCGTCATGTCCGCGTCGATGAACGCCGGCCACTCCACCCGGAACAGCTCGTCGAGCAGCCGTCGGTACCGCTCGTAGCGCGCGGCCTCCGCTGGCCCGCACACCGTGCGCACCTGCTCGGCCATCGCCTCGCGGTCCGCCGGCACGTCCAGCCGCGACCCGTCGTCGAACACCATCCGATACGACGGATCCAACCGGCGCAACGGCAGCCAGTGCCGCAGCTCCTCCCCGGCCGCTCCGAAGACCTCGGCGAGCACGCCCGGCATGGTCAGCACCGACGGGCCGGTGTCGAAGCGGTAGGCCCCCACGCGGGCGGTGCCGCAGCAGCCCCCCGGCTCGTCGAGGGCCTCCACCACGATCACCTGGCGGCCGGCCGCAGCCAGGCGGACAGCCGCCGCCAGGCCGCCCAGCCCCGCTCCGACCACCACCACCGGGCTCATCGAGGCCCTCCTTCGGCGCACAGGGTCGCCAGCTCGGCCAGTGCCTGCCTGACCTCGGGCGGGCTGCCGGGCGGCCGGTCCAACCCGGCGACGCCGTCGAGGAGCGGGCTGCCGGTCCGCCGGCGGGCCTCGGCGAGCAGGAAGGTCGCCTTGCCCTGCAGCAGGTCCGCCCCGGCGGGCTTGCCCGTCCTGGCCGGGTCCCCGAACACGCCGTTGACGTCGTCCCTGAGCTGGAGCGCCTCCCCCAGCGCCGGCGCGTACGCGCTCAGCAGCCGGCGCGTCCGCGGGCAGCCACCGGCGACGGCATGACCGAGATGCAGGGGCCGCTCCACCGTGTACACGTCGAGCGCGGCCCCCAGACGCGGCCCCGTCTCCAGCGGCGCCGCGGCGTGCACGAGCTCCACGGTGCAGGCCGCGGGCAGCACTTCCGCCGGCCGCTCGCCGCCGGCCGCCCGGAAACCCCAGGAGACGAACGTGGGCCGCAACCTCTTGCCGCCGTTCAGGACGAACTCCACCAGGAACGCGCGCACCAGCTCGACGTCCGGGTCGTCCAGGAAGCCGAGCCGCTCCACCTGTTCGTCGAGCAACCACGCCAGGTGCCGGTCGACCAGTTCGCGGACCTGGTTGTTCCGCGAGGTCACCGTGTTCATGCACGCAGCTCCTTCTGTCACTGTGAAAGCCTTCGCAGGAGGAGCGGGACCGGTCGCACACGATCCGGAACGCCTCTTCACGGTAACCATCGGACGCCGGTTTCCGAACGGGACACGCCCGCATGCGCCTCGGAGGAGCTTCGCAACGTGCCGGCCGGCCTCACCCATCCGTCCCAGGGCCTTGGCGCTCCGGGAGGAACCCCGCCTGCGGCGCTTGCGTACGCTGCCGTACAGTACGTTCCATACGGCACCGTATGGAGGCGTCATGAGAACCCCCGTGTACTGGTCGTCGGCCCTCGAGGACATTCCCGCGCCCGACTACGCCGACATGACGATCGGGGTGCTCCCGGCCGGCGCGCCCGAGGACCCGCGCGCCTGGGCGGAGGGCATCTTCTCGCCGGCCGCCATGCCTCGCTGGGTCCTCGCCGCCATGGCGGTGCGCCAGGCCGTCGTGCCGCTGCTCGGCATCCGGCGGGCGCCTCGGGACACGTTCCGGGTGGAGCGGGTCGAAGGGGAGGAGGCGCTCATCGTTGCGGATGACCGGCATCTCGACTTCCGCTGCGGGGTGGCGGTGGACGCGGCGACCCGGCTGGTGCGGGTCACGACGACGGTGCGGCTGAAGGGGTGGCGCGGCCGGGTGTACTTCTGGCCGGTACGCCTGGCGCACCCGATCGTCGTCCACGCGATGCTCCGATCAGCCCAGCGACGCCTCGCCACGGCCTGAAGCGAACAAGCGGGTGGAGGCGGCGACTCTTCGGACCGGCGCCTTCGGGTCAGCGCGTGCCCACCTACGCTGTTAGGCCGAAGCCCGTCCCTGTGGAGAGTTGAATGATCCGTAACCCCGTGCTGCCCGGTTTCCACCCTGACCCGTCCATCCTGCGGGTCGGTGACGACTACTATCTGGCCACCTCGACCTTCGAGTGGTACCCGGGCGTCCGCGTCCACCACTCGCGTGACCTGGTCAACTGGCGCCCGCTGGGCGGCATTCTGGGCGAGCGGAGGCTGCTGGACCTGTCCGGGGTGCCCGACTCGGGGGGTGTCTGGGCGCCGGACCTGACGTACGCGAACGGGCTGTTCCACCTGGTCTACAGCGTGATGGACACCTACGCGCACGGGTACAAGGACGTCGCCAACTACCTGACCACCGCGCCCGCGATCGAAGGGCCCTGGTCGGATCCGGTCAGGCTGCCGGGGCGCGGGTTCGACGCCTCGTTGTTCCATGACGAGGACGGCACCACGCACCTGCTGTACATGGTCTTCGACTCCCGTCCCGGGCGCGGGTTCGCCGGGATCGAGCTGCGGCCGCTGGCCGGGGGCGGCGAGCCGCGGCTGATTTTGGACAACCGGAGCATCACGGAGGGGCCGCACGTCTACCGGGTCGGCGGCTGGTACTACCTGATGGTGGCCGAGGGCGGCACCGGCTACGAGCACCGCGTGAGCGTGCTCAGGTCCCGCTCGCTGGAGGGCCCGTACGAGGACGACCCGGCCGGGCCGATGCTCACCGCCGCCCACGATCCCGGCCTGGAGCTGCAGAAGGCCGGGCACGGCTGCCTCGTGCGGACCCAGGACGGCGAGTGGTACCTCGCCCACCTGGCCGCCCGCCCCTACACGCCGCGCGGCCGGTGCGTGCTGGGGCGGGAGAGCGCCATCCAGCGGGTCGAGTGGGTGGACGGTTGGCCCCGGGTGGCCGGGGGAGTGCCCGCCGTCGAGGTGCCCGCGCCCGCCCTGCCACCGCACCCGTGGCCGGCGCCCGCCCTGTCGCCGCACCCGAGGCCGGTGGCCGACGACTGGAGTACCCTGCGCCGGCCGGCCTCGCCCGACTGGGTGACCTTCGACGACGACGGCGGGGTGACGATCACGGGCGGGCAGTCCCCGTACGGGCGGCGCGCCCCCAGCCTGGTCGCCCGCCGCGTCACCGGCACGAGGTTCACCCTGGAGACGAGCGTGACGTTCGAGCCGGGCACCGTGCACCAGTCAGCCGGAATCACCGCCTACTACAACTCCCGCAACTGGTACCACCTCGCGCTCACCACCGACGGCCTGGTCCTGACCGGCAGCGACCGGGGCGCCCGCACCGTGCACCACACTGCGCACCTCACGGCCGGGCCGGCGACCAGGCTCGGGCTCGAGTTCGACGGCCCCGTGCTGCGCTTCTCGTGCGACGGCGAGACCCTGCCCGTGGAGCTGGACGCCACCATCCTGTCCGACGAGTACGCCGACGAGATCATCGACGGCCAGATCCGCTCCTTCGGCTTCACCGGCGCCTTCGCCGGCCTGTGGGTGCAGGACCTGGCCGGCGAGGGGTGCCGGGCCACCTTCCGGGACACGACCTACCGCTAGCCGCCCGGGGTCGGGGTCGAGGTCGAGGCGGTGCAGGGCGGAGCGTACGGGCGGCCGGGGAGGTGCCGGGCCCACTCGGCCCGGGTGATCGAGGTGCCGGCGGCCTCGCAGACGTTCGCGCTCGCCTGTTCCACGTTCAGCGCCCAGAGCTGGACGGCGCTGCCGGACGTGCCGGCCAGCACGGTGCCGTCCGGGCCGAGCTCCACGTCGCCGGCCCCCGCGGTCCGGTCGGCGAACACGGCCCAGAGCGTGGGGGCGGCGAGGTCGACCACGTTCCAGACCCGGACGGTCCCGTCCTGGGCGGCCGTGGCGAGCGTGCGGTCGTCGGCGCTGAAGGCGACCCCGGTCACGTCGCCGGATTGCGCCGGCAGGTCCGACAGGCGCCTGGGCTTCGCGGGGGTGGTGACGTCCCACAGGCGGGCCGTGCCGTCCGACGACGCCGTGGCCAGCGTCTTGCCGTCCTTGCTGAACCGCAGGTCGAGCACGCCGCCGGAGTGGGCGGAGAAGGTCTCCAGCGACTGCGGGTCGGCGGGCTTCGAGATGTCCCAGAGCCGTACGGAGGAGGTGCCGGAACCGGTGGCCAGGACCTTGCCGTCCGGGCGGAAGGCGGCCACGTTCATCCGCCGGTCGGCGACCCCGAGCGCCGTGAGCTGCTTGGGGCTGGCGGGCGTGGCCACGTTCCACAGCAGCGTCCTGCCGTCGAGTCCGGTCGTCGCGACCATCTTCCCGTCCCCGCTGTACGCGGCCGCGCGCACGCCGTCGGTGTGACCCGTCAGCGTGCCCAGGAGCTTCGGGCTCTCGGGCGCGGAGACGTCCCAGATCCTGGCCGTCTTGTCCAGGGAGGCGGTGACCAGGCGGGTGCCGTCGGGGCTGAACGCGGCCCCCATGACCTGGCCGGTGTGCCCCGTCAGGGTGGACTGCGGGGCGGACACCGCCGGGTCGGCGATGTCCCAGAGCCGGACGGTCCTGTCGTCGGAGGCGGTGGCGAGCACGCGGCCGCTCTTGGCGATCGCCAGCCCGTTGACCTGGCCGGTGTGCCGGGCGAGGCGGGCGCGGGGGGCGACGCGGGCGGCGTTGGAGACGTTCCACAGGCGGGCGACGCCGTCGGTCGCGGAGGTGGCCAGGTTCTGGCTGTTCGGGCTGAACGCCACCCCCGTCACCGCGTCGGGGAACCCGGCCAGCGTGGCGGTGAGCTCGGGCTGCGCCGGGTCCTCCACGCTCCACAGACCGACGGTGGCATCGGCGGAGGCGCTGGCCAGGACGTTGCCGTCGGCGCTGAACGCGACGTCGTCCACGGCGGCGGAGTGCCCGCTCGCGGTGCCGGCGAGCTTGGCCGCGGTGATGTTCCACACCTCGACCTTCCCGGTGCCGGAGGACGTGGCGAGGTGGCGGCCGTCGGGGGCGAACGCGACGCTCCGGACACCGCCCTCCGACGAGGTCAGCGTCGCCAGGCTCGTCGGCTTCGCGGGGGTCAGCACGTCGAGGAGCGTGATCGTGCCGCCGGTGGCGGTGACCGCGAGCAGGCGGCCGTCCGGGCTGAAGACCGCCCTGGTCAGGTCGGTCTCCTGGCGCAGGATGGAGAGCGCGCTCGGCTTGGCCGTGTCCTTGATGTCCCACAGGCGCGCCGTGCCGTCGTTGGACGAGGTGGCCAGGATGCCGCCCTTGGGGCTGAACGACACGGAGCCGACCTGCTCCTTGTGGCCCTTGATCGTGGCCAGGGCGCGTGGGGCGGCGGTGTTGGAGACGTCCCACAGCCGGGCCGTGCCGTCGGCGGACCCGGTCGCCAGGATCTTGCCGTCCTGGCTGAACGCCACCGCGACCACGCCGCCCGTGTGCCCCTTCACGACGCCCAGGCTCGTGGGGCGGAGGGGGTCGGCGACGTTCCAGAGCCTGGCGGTGGAGTCGCCCGAGGCGGTGACGGCCACGCGGCCGTCGGGGCGGTAGGCCACCCGCTCGACCGGCGCGGTGTGGCCGATCATCCGGGCGCCGACCGGGCGGGAGAGCGAGCCGAGGAGCGCGCCGCGGGCCTCCGGGGTGGCCGAGACGCGGTAGGCGGCCAGGGCGAGCTGGGATCCGAGCGAGGTGTCCTGGGCGGCGTTGGCGGCCGCGGCCACCTGGCGGGAGAGCGCCTGGTCGCGCAGCGCGGTCGCGTTGCCGGCCAGGGTGCTCGCCTGCCTGCTCTGGAGGAGGGCCACCACCCCGCCCGCCGCCGCCACGAGGAGGAGCAGGGTGAGGGTGGCGATGGCGCCGCGGGCGATCAGGGAGCGGCGCCGCTGCCGCCGGCGGGACGCGGCGAGGAACTCCCGCTCGACCGGCCCGATCCCGCCCGCGGGCTGGACTGCCACCCCGGACGCGGGTGGATCGCCGGTCACGGCCGCCTCGGCGGTCGCGAGGCGGTCGTCGGCGTACAGGTACGCGGAGCCCTGCCCGTCCCGGTGCCACATCTCCGCGTCCTCGGCCAGCCGCCGCCGCACGAGCAGCCCGGCCCGGTTCGTCTCGGCCCAGCTCGCGAGCCGGGGCCAGGCGCGGATGAGCGCTTCGTGGGCGATCTCCGCCTGGTCCCCGTCCACCGTGACCAGCCGCGCGCGGACGAACTCCGCCAGCACCTGCCCCTCGACGGACGCCGTACCGGAGCTCAGCTCGGCGACCGGAACCCGCCCGCGCATGCCGCCGCCCTGCTCGTCCACGTGGACCAGCCGGACCAGCAGGCCGCGCGCGACCGGCTCGAACTCCGCGCCGAGCCGCCGCAGCGTCTCCTCCCCGCTCATCGCCACCGCCCGCGCGACGCCGCCGGCCGCGCGGTAACCGGCCATGGTGAGCACCCCGCCGGAACGCTTCTGCCAGGTCGCCAGCAGCGCGTGCGAGAGCTTCGGGAGCAGGTCGTCGTCCAGCGCCTGGAGGTCCTCCAGGACGAGCTCGGCGAGCCCGGGTTCGAGGGACAGCCCGGAGCGGATCGCGGGCTCGTCGATCACCCGGAGCAGCTCGGCCCCGGACATGGGAGCGACGATCTCGGGCCGCCGCATCGTCTCCAGCAGCCCGGGGTAGGCCGCGCAGCGGCCGAAGAAGTCGCCCCGGACGGCGATCACCACCGCCGCCGAACGGGACAGCTCGGTGAGCGCCTCGACGAAGCGCCGCCGGGCCGCCTCCTCGGCGCAGTGGGTGAACAGCTCCTCGAACTGGTCCACCACCAGCAACGTCCGCGCCGGCAGCCCGCGCCGGGCCGCGCCCGGGTCCGACTCGATGACCGCGCGCAGCCGCTCGGGGTCGCCCCCGCCCAGCGCGGCCAGCTCGCGCGCCAGCCTGGCCGTCGGCTGCGCGCCGGGCGTCAGCACGAGGCAGCGGCCGGGCTCGTCCCCCAGCGCGGGGATCAGGCCGGCACGCAGCAGCGAGGTCTTCCCGCAGCCCGACGGGCCGGTGACGATGAGCGGGCCGCCGGCCTCGAACGCCTGCTTCCCGATGACCACCGGCGGCCCGGCGGACCGGAACGCCTGGCGGACGCGCGTCAGCAGCGACCGGGTCGGCTCCTCGCGGCCGAAGAACAGGTCGGCGTGCTCGGTCCCGTAGGCGGCCAGCCCACGGTAGGGGCTGTTCAGGTCGCCGGGCGAGGTCATCGGCGGCCCCGACCTGGTGGTGGGCACGTCGTGCGCGGGGTTGACCGCGAGCGGCGGCAGCTCCTTGAGCTCGCCGGCCTGCCGCCGCGGGCGCGGGAAGCCGGCGACGGGCAGGGCGCGGGCCAGGTGGTGGTGGACGTGGTCCAGAGTGAACGTCGCCGGCCCCGCCGGGTCGCCCTCGTTCAGCAGCCGGAGCAGCCCCCCGCTGAGCGCCGTGTGCCGGACCCCGGGCAGCGCCCAGGAGTTCTCGTCCTTGCTCGACGACGCCAGCACGTACGCCCCGGGCCAGTCGAGCGTCTGCTCCATGGCCTTCGCCGGCACCGGCCGGGCGCCCCCGGTGAAGCAGCAGTCCAGGACCACGACGACGAGGTCGGCCCGCGACGAGGACAGGATCTGGCGCACCACCGAGTACGGCAGCGCCTGGTAGCCGGGCGGCCCCTGCCCCAGGTCCACCGTGGCCCGCGTGGCCAGGTGCAGCTCGTTGTCGGGGCTGAACACCCCATGCCCGACATAGTGGAACATCAGGACGCTGGTCGCCTCGCGCGCCACCCGGTCCAGGGCCTCGCCCAGGTTGGCCGGGGTGGCCGGGTCGAGCACCGTGGTCAGGCTCGCCGGTGCCAGGCCCGCCCGCTCGACCAGGCACTGGCCGACGTCGGCGACGGTCGCCGGGACGGCGCGCGCCTCGGGCAGGCGCGAGGCTGGACGGTGCGTCCCCGTGCCCGCGACCAGCACCCGGGCACCCTCGGACGCGAGGAGCAGGGGTGGAGTGTTCCGCCGGAGAGGTCGCACGAGCCGGGTCTTCTCGAGCGTCGTAGATTCGTCCTCGGTCATACGGCGCTCCACGGCAGTGGGGAGTCGATCGGGGGAAGGTCGCGGTGCACGGCGACCCCCCGACCGGCGCATGCAGCGACGGGAACGCGGGATACCCCCCGTTTCCCGGTTGTTAGGGTACGCACCTCTTGGCCGGGCGTCGAGTGCTCGGTCAACTTCGGAGCGCCACAATACGGATGACCGATCACCGTACCGAGGGGCAGAAGATGGCATATGGCCGAGCTCCGCGCGACGGCCTGGAGGGTCACCAGTTGGCGGGCAGGCCCGGCGTCGTGGCCGGCAGGGCGTGGTCCGGCGGGTGGATGACGTACGCCACGCCGCCGCTGCTGGAGCTGCGCAGCCACACGTTCTCGAAGTCGGCGCGCGGATAGACGTGCCGTACGGCCGAGTTGCTGGGGGAGGCCGGGTCGTTGGCGATCACGTCGCCGGTCGAGGTGAAGCCGACGATCGCCATGAGGTGACCGTTGGTGCCGTACCCGGCGCCGGGCAGCTCGCCCTTCTTGAACGACTGCGAGGTGATGACCGGGACGCCCGCCTTGACGAGCAGCTCCAGCTCGGTCAGCGACCGCAGCCGCGTGACGAACCCGTCCAGCCCGTACCGTCCGGCGTAGGCGGTGTTGAACGGCCAGTTGCCCGCGCCCTGGTAGGCGTGGTCGTAGGTGTAGCGGGCGGCGTAGTCGACCTCGGGGTTCGGGTCGGAGGGATCGACCCAGGAGGTGTCCTGCGCGCTCGGCCACTTGTCCCAGTAGCCCAGCACCATGGTCGTCGAGGTGGGGCTGCACCACGCCTCGCCGCCGCCGTCCCATTCGGGGTAGTGGCCCTGGTGGACGTTCTGGGAGCGGCGCGGCACCGCCAGCTCCGTGCCCCACGCGCCGCCGCCGGGGCTGACCGGCACGGTCTTGCGCTCGGGCACGTTGGAGCTCATCACGCCGGACGTACGCACGCGGGGCGTCACCGACGAGCCCGGCGTCCGGTAGAGGGTCAGGCGGAGCTGGTAGCCGCTCATGGGCTTGCCCGCCGCGGCGACCAGCGTGTCCACGGCCACCGAGGCGTCCGCGTCACCCTGGTTCGGCACCGAGGTGCGCAGGATGTCACCTTCGGCGTAGGACCAGCGCCCCAGGGAGTACCACTTGGTCAGGCCTTCCGCGTTCCGGCCGCGGGCCTCGACCTGCAGCCAGCTCCCCGGCGGGACGTCCGCGGTCCAGGAGGCGATCAGCTCGGTGGCCGGGAAGCCGATGTCCCGCTCCGGGCCGGTCCAGCGGGCGTACTCCCAGGTCTTGGTGCCCAGGGCGTCGGTGTGGGAGATCGTCCCGGCGGCGGAGCCGAACGACAGCCCGCTGCCGGACGTCGTGCCCTCCGGGGTGCCGGAGGAGAAGTCGGCCCGCTGGAAGACCACGTCGGGGGTGGCCGCGGCCGGTTTGGCGCCGGCGGGGGAGGTAACGGTCGTGACCAGGGCGAGGGCGGACAGGAACACGATCAGCGCGCGCATGGACCCACCTTCTCGGAAGGCGCTCGGTGCGGCCGACATTAGGCGCAGCGGGCCGGCAAAGCATCGGGAAATCTACGTATCAGCGCCTCAGCCGAGGGTCTGGGTGAGCTCGTTCCGGTCCGCGGTGCACACGAGCCGGCCGCGGGCGCCGTTCACGATCGGCAGGTACGGCGGCACGTGCCCGCACTCGACGTCGGCGACGATCGGCACGCCGAGCCCGCCCAGCGCGTCGAGGACGGCCTCGTGCTGGGTGAGCCCCGCCGTGCCGGGGGCGTTGGTGCGGCCGACGAGCACGGCGTTCGCGCCGGTGAAGAAGCCGGCCAGGCGCATGCCGTGCAGCTGGCGGCAGACGTCGCCCGCGTCGTGCCCGCCGGCCTCCACGTACACCAGGAGCCCGTCCGGCGCGGCGGCCCGGGCGAAGGCGGGCACGTCGGCGTACGGCGTGCCGGCGACGTCGGACAACGTCTCGACGCAGCCCCCGATCAGCCGCCCCTCGGCCAGCACGTCGCCGTCACCGTCGAGCCGCCGCCACCGGCCGGGGGTGTCGAGCGTGAACTCGTTCACCTCCGGTGCCGTCCGGTAGTCGTCCCAGCCCTGCGCGCGGTGCCGGTTCGGCGGGACCTGGGTGAACGTCGTGCCCGGGGCCATCGTCACGATGTCGAGCCAGGTGAGCAGCCCTTCCGGGGCGCGGTAGGGGGTGTCCATCAGGTTGTTGCCGTGCACGGTGGCGACGCCGGTGAGCAGGGTCAGGGGCGTGATGATCGTCGACATGTCCGAGAACCCCACGACCCAGGTCGGCTCGGCCGCGCGCAGGGCGTCCCAGTCGAGCAGGGGCAGCAGGTCGATCGCGGTCTGCCCGCCCCACGGGGGCACGACGGCCTTGACGGCGGGGTCGGTGAGCAGGCCCGTCAGCTCGCGCGCGCGGTCGGCCGCCGGTGCGCTGACGTGCCCCGTCCCGTCCATGCACGAGCCGACGATCACCTCGTACCCGCGGGCTTCGACCGTACGGATCGCCACGTCGAGGCGGGCTCGCAGGCCGTCGTCCACACCGGCGGAGGGGGCGGTGACGCCGATCCGGTCACCGGGACGAAGGGGGGCGGGGTATCTCATACCGAAGGATCTTGGCATGCCTGTCGCCCCCGTTTCATCGGCTCCGTGCCGCCACACCACACGCATCTTCCCAGGCATGAACACCAGATGGGAGGGTGACGATTCTCAGGACATGAAACAGCCCCCGGGAAGTGGGACATGCGGAAATACGTGATCATGGGCGTACAGGGGAGCGGCAAGGGCACGCAGAGCGCCCTGCTCGCCGCCGACCTCGACCTGGTGCACATCAGCGTCGGCGACATCTTCCGCTGGCACGTCAAGAACCACACCAAGCTCGGCGCCCAGGTCCGGCGCCTGGTAGCCGCGGGGGAGCTGGTGGGCGACGACCTGGTGGAGGACGTGGTCAGGGACCGCCTGCAACTGCACGACTGGAACTACGGATTCGTCATCGACGGCTTCCCGCGCAACCGCCGCCAGGCGGAGTTCTTCCTGGAGAGTTACGACCTCGACGGGGTGATCCACCTGGACCTGCCCGACGCGGAGGTACGCCGGCGCGTCCTGGCCCGGCGGCTCTGCTCGCGCTGCGGCATGGACTACAACCTCATCGCCCACCGGCCGGAGCAGGAGGGCCGGTGCGACGTGTGCGGCGGGGAGCTGGTGAGCCGCGAGGACGACACCCCGGACGCGCTGGCCCGCCGGCTGAGCGACTACCACAGCAAGGTCGACCCGGTGCTGGAGCTGTTCAGGCGCAAGGAGTACGTCATGACCATCGACGCCCGCGCCGACAAGGCCACCGTCCAGCGCACCATCCGCACCCGCTTCAACCTCCCGCCGTACCTTCCCGCCCAGGAGGACACCGCCGCGCTCAGCGAGCAGCCGGGTGGCCGCTGATCACCGGGCTGCTCGCTCACGGTTCGAAGGCCACGACTGACGCGTGTGCTCGTGTGTGGACCGCGTTCATCCCCGCCACCGATGCGCTGCGGGTGTACACCGTAGCGACAGTGGGCGCTAGTGTCGGCAGTCCACTGGTGATGATCGACTTGGGAGGGTCCCTGTGCGGCGCGTCATGATCCTGCTGGCCCCGATCGTGGCTTTGGCCGCCGGGCTGGTCGTCGCCCGGCGTCGCTTCGTCATCGTCCGGATCAGCGGGGCGAGCATGCTGCCGACCTACCGCACGGGCGACCGGGTGCTCGTCCGCAGGACCGCAGGGGCGGGTGTCGGGCGCGGCCAGGTCGTGGTGCTGCAGACGGTGCTGCCCGGGGGACGGTGGCGTACCGGGCCGCTGCCGCAGCCGGGCGCGGCCAGGTGGTTCATCAAGCGCGCGGTGGCCGTGCCGGGTGACCCGGTTCCCGCCCAGGTCATGGCTCGCGTAGGGGCGTCGCCGGGTGACACGGTGCCGGCGGGCCGGCTGGTCGTCCTCGGTGACGGGCCGGTCAGCGAGGATTCGAGGGCGTGGGGTTACGTGCCCGTCGACCGCGTGCTCGGCGTCGTCGTCCGCGGGCTCGCCCCTTCGGGCGAATCCTGAAGGTCCGGGACGGCCGGCGAGCTCCGGGAGCCCGTCGGCTCGTAGCCCCGAGCCTGCAGGGTGAACAGCTTCGCGTACTGCCCTCCCAGCGCCATCAGCTCGGTGTGGGAGCCACGCTCGGCGATCCGCCCCTCGGCGAGGACGACGATCACGTCCGCTTCCCGCACCGCGCCCAGCCGGTGCGAGATCAGCAGGCTGGTCCGCCCCGCCCGGTGGCGGCGCAGGCTCTGATGGATGGCGTGCTCGGCCTGCGCGTCCAGGCCGGAGCTCGGCTCGTCGAGCACGAGCAGGTCCCGGCCCTCGCGCATCAGGGCGCGGGCCAGGGCGAGGCGCTGCCACTGCCCGCCGGACAGCACCACCCCGGCCTGGGGGTCGTCCCGGTCGCCGAAGAAGATCCGGCTCAGCAGCGTGTCGTAGCCCCGCGGCAGCCCGTCGATCGTCTCGTGGACGCCGGCCAGCCTGGCGGCGGCCTCGACCCGGTCCCGGTCGTCGACCGCCGCGACGTCGCCGAGCCCGATGTTCTCGGCCGCGCTCAGGTCGTAGGACATGTAGTCCTGGAACACCGCGCCGATGCGGCCGCGCAGCTCGGCGGGATCCATCTCCCGCAGGTCGACGCCGTCCCAGCGGATGGACCCGCGTACCGGGTCGTACAGCCTGCAGATCAGCTTGACCAGGGTGCTCTTGCCGACACCGTTCAGCCCGACCAGGGCGAGGGAGCCGCCCCGGGGGATGAACAGGTCGACCCCGCGCAGCACCCACGGGTGCGCGTCGTCGTACCGGAACCACACGTCGCGCACCTCGATGCCCTCGCGCAGCGAGGGGACGGGGCGCGGATGCCGGGGGACGGGCAGGTCGGGCGCGTCGGCCACGACGTCGAGGTAGTGCCCGAACATCAGCAACGCGTTGTGCGCATCGGCCGACTGCGCGACGACCGACGTGAGCGCGGACTGCACCCCGGCGACGGCCGCGACGAACACGGCGACGTCGCCGACGCTCAGCGCGCCCGACGCGGCCCCGGTGATCGCCCAGAGCAGGCCGAGCGCGGCGACGGCCGCCCCGATCAGCGACAGCGACCCCTGGGTACGCAGCGTCCTGCGAGCCAGCCCCTGCTCGGCGGCGTTGACCGCGCGCAGCTCGCCCAGCATCCTGGCGCGCAGGAAGTCGCCGAGGCCGAACAGCCGGATCTCCTTGGCCGCGTCGGGGCTGGTGAGCAGGTTGGCGAAGAAGATCTGCCGCCGGGTCCCCGCACTGACGCCCCACATCATCCCGGCGCGACGCCGGGACAGGTCGAGCTGGGCGCGGACCGAGGGGATGGCGGAGAGCGCCACGACGAGGATCATCCCCGGAGCCAAGGCCGCCAGCGCCGCGGTGAATCCGGCGAGGGTCACGGCTCCCTGGGCGATCCCCAGGCAGGAGCGGACGATCCGCTGCGGCGCGTTCTGGCCGGCCTCCTGCGCCAGGCGTACCTGGTCGTGGAAGACCGGGTTCTCGAACCGGCTCAGCCCCGGGTGGGCGTTGACGGCCTGGAACAGGCGGTCCTGGATCAGCACCTGGAGCGCGCGGCGCAACTGCTCCTGGGCGTACTCCGCGACCGGGGGCAGGGCCGCACCCGCCAGGCCGGTCACGGCGAGAGCCACGCCCTGCGGGAGCAGCTCGGCGGGGCCCGCCCCGGCCGCCAGGCCGTCGAGAACGAGCTTGATCAGCCACGCGGTGACCACCGGGACCAGGCCCATGAGCAGCACCGTGGTCCCGGATGCCAGCACGGCGGCCGGGTGCGCCCGCCAGGCCAGCGCCGCGGCCGCGCGAAACCGCCGCCGCCGGGCGGTGCCGCCGTGCCCGGCAGGAGAGGTCATCGGCGGGTGGCCGCCGGCAGCCGGCCCGGGGCGGTGTCGGCGGCCACGACCACCGCGTCACCGTCGACCAGGTAGAAGCTGGGGAACTGGGAGACCTGCAACGCCCGGCTCACCGGCCCGCCCATCGGCTCGAGCACGACGGTGACCGAGGTCAGCTCGCGGGTGAACCGCCGGGCCTCGTCGGAGTCGCCGGTGACCACGGCCAGCACGCGTTCGGGGCGGGTGTCGGCCAGGTAGGACGTGAACTCCGGCAGCCGCTCGTGGCAGGACGCGCACTCGGTGGAGAACACCGCCACCACGGAGGGCCCCGAGAAGAACGCGCGCGACACGGTCTCCCCGCCGACAGCGGTCGCGCTGAAATCGCCGAGCGTCGTTCCCGGCTGCACCAGCGGAGCACGCGTCGGCCCCAGCTCCGCCAGCCGCAGCGTGTGCTCGCGCAGGCGGCGGATCACCGCCAGGGTCAGCACCAGATCCACCAGGCACAGCAGTCCGACGACGATGACGGCGGCGACGAGATACGGCATACGAGCTCCTCAGGGGCGGCGCGGCTGGGCGGCGAACAGGTCGGCGAGGTCGTCGAAGAAGATCACGATGACGGCGAGCACGGCCCCGACCAGCACGCTCAGGGAGACGCCCGCGGGATGCGGAGAGGTGCTGCCCGGCACCGGCCCGCCGGCGACGAGCGCGAGCAGCCCGGCCGCGACGAGCGCGAGCAGCCCGGCGTTGCGGACGAGGTGGCGCCCGCCGAGCGGCGTTCCGGTGACGCCGAAGCACCTGCACGGCGTCGTGGAGCCCGAACGCATCGCCCTGACGATGCCGGCGCAGAAACCCGCCAGGACGGTGCCGGCCAGCACCAGGCCGGCCCGCACTGTCCCGGGGATCGCCAGCAGTACGACGACGCATCCTTCCGCGAGGACGACCGCGCCGCTCAGCGCCGTGGAGGCCCGCGACCCCAGAGGGACCAGGCCGCGCACGGACACGCGGAAACTCGCGAACGCGGACTTGCCGCGCACCTTTCCGAGCACCGCCACCAGGAAGACGACTGCTATCGCCACCCGGCAGGCCGGCACGACGTACTGCATGGCTGTCACTGGGGATCGGAAGGACGCGTCAGCAGTAGTCGAAGCTGCCGCAGCTGACCGTGCCGTTGTGGTCGTGGTAGCAGCAGGTTCGGCAGAACTTGCCCTGGCAGCACCATTCGGTCCAGCACGCGGCCGAGGCGTCGGCCGAGGGCAGGAGCTTGTCGAGGAAGCGGTCTCCCAGCTTGTTGAGTGCGCGGATCATGGCGACCTCCTTGCGGGGGGATCTTTACGCGCCCACAGTCACTCAGCAACAGCACCTAGTTAACGGAGAGATTGGCCGACATCGGGGGGCACGTTCGGCAGGTCGTGATCTTGACATACGGGTGTTCTCCTCAATGCCCACGTCGCGATCTTGCCGGCGGGTGCGTGAGTGACGGCGGGCGGATCGTGGAGATTCTCGCGGCGTACGACCTCACGGACGGTCACCGTGCCCGCGGCCGGGCCCCGGGCACAAGACGGCGAACCCCGCCGCCGAGCACCGGCAGGCGGGGTTTTCACAGGTCGGAGGCTATTTGGCCAGATGGCGGCTGATCACCAGCCGCTGAATCTGGTTCGTGCCCTCGAAGATCTGCATGATCTTGGCCTCGCGCATGTACCGCTCCACCCGGAACTCCCGCGTGTACCCGTACCCGCCCAGCACCTGCACCGCGTCCGTGGTCACCTTCATCGCCGCGTCCGTGGCGACCAGCTTGGCCACGCTCGCCTGCCGGCTGTACGGCAGCCCCGCGTCCCGGCGCCGGGCCGCGTCCAGGTACGTCGCCCGGGCGCTGTCCACCGCCGCCGCCATGTCCGCCAGCAGGAAGCCGAGCCCCTGGTGGTCGATGATCTTCTTGCCGAACGTCTGCCGCTCCTTGGCGTAGGCCACGGCCTCGTCCAGGGCGGCCTGGGCCAGGCCGGTGGCGCAGGCGGCGATGCCGAGGCGGCCCGAGTCGAGGGCGCTGAAGGCGATCTGCAGGCCCTGGCCCTCCTCGCCGATGAGCCGGTCGGCCTCCAGGACCGCCCCGTCCCAGTGCGCGCTGGTCGTCGGCACCGCGTGCAGGCCCATCTTCTCCTCCGGCCGGCCGAACGTGAGCCCGTCGGCCGAGCCCGGCGCGAGGAAGCAGGAGATGCCGCGCGAGCCCTCGCCCGTGCGCGCGAACAGGGCGTAGAAGTCGGCGATGCCGCCGTGGGTGATCCACGCCTTGTTGCCGGTGATCCGGTAGCCGGTCTCGACCCGCTCGGCCCGGCACGTCAGCGCGCCCGCGTCGGACCCGGCCTGCGGCTCCGACAGGCTGTAGCCGCCGATCAGGTGGCCGGCCAGCATGTCGGGCAGCCACCGGTCACGCTGCTCCGGGGTGCCGAAGGTGGCCACCGGGTAACAGGCGAGCGTGTGCACGCTGGTCGCCACCGCGACGGCCGCCCAGCGCATCGCCAGCTCCTCGATCACCTGAAGGTACACCTCGTACGGCTGCCCGCCGCCCCCGAGTTCCTCCGGGTACGGCAGCCCGAGCAGCCCCGCCGCGCCCAGCGTGGCGAACAGCCCCTCCGGGTACGTCTCGGCGCGCTCATGCTCGTCCACCCGGCGTGCCAGCTCCTTGTCGGCGATCTCCCGGGTGAGCTCGATGAGGTCCCTGGCGTCCTGGCCGGGGAGCAGGCGGTCGACGGTCACAATCACTCCTGGTAGTAGGTCACGGGGCAAGGGCTTCCAGGGCCTCGCTCGCGCGGGCCCGGAACTCGGCGACGCGGGCGAGCTTGATGTCCTCGTACCCCCGGACCAGGTCCGGCAGGCCCGCGATCTCCGTCACGGCCGCCGCGGTGGCGGGGGTGAGGCGGGTCAGGGCGGTACGCACCAGCTCGCGGTACTCGGTGACCAGCTCGCGCTCCACCCGGCGCACCTCGGCGCGGCCGAACACGTCGAACGCCGTCCCGCGCAGCACCCGCGCCGCGCGCAGCCCGCGGAAGAGCACGCCGGCCGAGCGGCGTACCTTGATCTTGCGCTTCATGCCCATCGCGCGCAGCACCGGCGGGTGCAGCAGCACCGAAACGACCGCGTCCGCGCCGAACTCGCGCTCGCGCCGCTCCCGCTCGGCGGGGTCGAGGTGGAGGCGGGCGACCTCGTACTCGTCCTTGTAGGCCATCAGCTTGTGCAGGCCGCGGGCGTAGGCGAGGGCGATCGCGGCGCCCGCCTCCTCGCCCGCCCGCTCCACGGCCAGGGCCGTCACCTGGCGCACGTCCTCGGCGTACGTACGGGCGTAGGTGGCGTTCTGGTAGCCGGTCAGGTCGGCCACCCGCCTGGCCACCACGTCGTCCAGGCCCTCGGGCTCCGGCTCGGCGCCGGGCAGGACGGCCGCGCGCACGGCCTCCGGGTGGGACACGACGGCGCGGCCCCAGCGGAAGGCGGCCAGGTTCTGCTCGACGGAGGCCCGGTTGAGCTCGATGGCCCGCTCGATCGAGGCGGCGCTGACGGGCAGGCAGCCCTGCTGGTACGCGGCCCCGAGCAGCAGCAGGTTGGCCGGCATGTGGTCGCCGAACAGCGCCTCCGACAGCGCGTGGGCGTCCACGCAGACCTGCTCCCTGGTGGCCGACTCCACCCGGGCCACCGCGGCGGCGTGCCCCGGCACCGGCACGCGGCCGGTCACCATGGCGGCGGTGGGCACCACGGAGGTGTTCAGCACGGCGACGGTGCGCTCGCGCGCGGCCACGGCCAGGGTGGCGTCGGCCGCCGCGCCCAGCACGTCGAACCCGATGAGCACGTCGGCCCCGCCCCGAGAGGCGCGTACGGACCCGGCCGGCGGCCGCTTCGAGATTCGCACGTCGCTGACCACGGGCCCGCCCTTCTGCGCCAGCCCGGTCTGCTCCAGCCCGGCCGCGTGCAGCCCGTCGAGGTGGGCGGCCATCTGCAGGATCTGCGAGACGGTGACCACGCCGGTGCCGCCGATGCCGGGCATCCTGATCAGCACCTCGTCCCTGGCCTCCGGGATAGGCTCCGGCGAGCGTACGGGCAGGTCGGGCGCCTTCCGGGGCTTCCTGGTGGTGCCCGGCTCGACCAGCAGGAACGAGGGGCAGTCGCCCTTGAGGCAGCTCAGGTCGGTGTTGCAGGAGGCCTGGTGGATGCGGGTCTTGCGGCCGTACTCGGTCTCGACCGGCTGCACGGACAGGCACGTGGAGACGTCGCCGCAGTCGCCGCAGCCCTCGCAGACGCGCTCGTTGATCACGACCTTCTGGGTGGGCGTGGGCAGCTTGCCACGCTTGCGCAGCCGCCGCTCCTCGGCCGCGCACCGGTCGTCGTGGATCAGCACGGTCACGCCGCCCAGCGCGGCCAGCTCCTTCTCGACCTCGGGCAGGTCGTCGCGGTGCCGTACGGACGCGATCGGCGCCAGCCCGACCCCCCGGTACGTCTCCGGCTCCGGCGTCGTCACCACGATCCCGCGCACGCCCTCGACGGCCAGCTCCTGCGTGAGCGCCGGCACGTCGAGCCGCCCCTCCGCGCGCTGCCCGCCGGTCATGGCGACGGCGTCGTTGTAGAGCAGCTTGTACGTCATCGACACCCCGGCGGCCACGGCGGCCCTGATCGCCAGGGAGCCGGAGTGGTGGAAGGTGCCGTCCCCGAGGTTCTGTACGAAGTGCCGGTCCTCGGTGAACGGCGACAGCCCGATCCACTGGGCACCCTCGCCGCCCATCTGCGTGATGCCGACCTGGGTGCCGCGCCCGTGCCCGTCCAGCGCGATCATCGCGTGGCAGCCGATGCCCACGCCGACCAGCGTGTCGTCCGACGTCCGGGTGGAGGTGTTGTGCGGGCAGCCGGAGCAGAAGTAGGGGGTGCGCGCCGCCACCACCGGCAGCAGGCCGCGCCCGCGCTCCCGGCGGGGCGGGGCGATGCCCAGGCACTTCGCGATCGCCCCGGCCACGTCCTCGGCGCCCAGCGTGCCCCGGGCGGTCAGCAGCTCCCTGCCCACGACGGCCGGGGCCCGCTCGCCTCCGTACAGCGCCTGCTTGAGATGCCCCTCCAGGAACGGCACCTTGTCCTCGACCACCAGCACCCGGTCGAGGTCGGACGTCATGGCGGCCAGCTCGTCGTACGCGAGCGGGAACGGCATCGCGAGCCTGATCAGCCGCAGCCCGTGCTCGTCCATGGCCGCCTCGTCCAGCCCGAGGTCCGCCAGGGCCCGCTCGACGATCGCGTAGGTGGCGCCGGAGGCGATGACGCCCAGGGTGGTGTTGCCGGCTCCGGACATGACCCGGTTCAGGCCGTGGGCCCGGGCGTACGCGCGGGCCAGGTCGAGGCGGCGGGTGAGCATGTCGTGCTCGGCGTCGAGGGCGGCCGGGCCGAGCAGGATGGGGGCCGGGCCCCTGGAGGCCGTCGCGGGGGCGGGGATGTGCTCGCGCAGCGGGGCGAGGTCCACCGTGGCGGACGCGTCGGCGATGTCCGCGACGATCTTCAGGCCCACCCAGAGGCCGGTGGCGCGCGACATGGCCACCGCGTGCAGCCCGAACTCGACGATCTCCGCGACCGAGCCGGGCGCGAGCAGCGGCATGGACAGGCTCTGGCACATCGGCTCGCACGAGCTGGGCAGGGTGGAGGACTTGCAGCCGGGGTCGTCGCCGATCCAGGCCACCGCGCCGCCGAGCGGGGCCGTGCCCGCCACGTTCGCGTGCCGGATGGCGTCGGCGGCCCGGTCGAGGCCGGGGTTCTTGCCGTACCAGAAGCCCGTCACGCCGTCGTGGCGCCGGCCCGGCACCTGCTCCAGCAGCTGCGTCCCGGCCACCGCCGTGGCCGCCAGCTCCTCGTTGAGCCCGGGCTTGAACACCACGCCCGCCGGCTCCAGGAACCGCGCCGCGCGCCCCATCTCCAGGTCCACGCCGCCCAGCGGCGAGCCCTGGTAGCCGGTGACGAACGCCCGGGTGTCCAGACCGCGCTCCTCGTCCAGCCGGCGCTGTTCCAGCGTCAGGCGGACCAGGGCCTGGATGCCCGAGATGAGCACCCTGCCGTCGAGCGCCGTGTACTTGTCGTCGAGTGACACGGGGGCGGGAGTCTCGCTCACGCTCGAACCTCCTGGCTTGTGGTACGTGCCCGCTTGATGTGTCCGGTGGATCCCAGCACAGCAATGAGGGCATGATGTGCGCAAGTATTAGATGAGAAAGCGGGCCTAAGACGCAAACAATATGAGTTCATGGGCTTCGTGGCTGAGGTTATTTGCGCCTGAAGGAGGCGTTCCCGGTGCCTGACGTGGACGAGATCGATCACCATGTGCTGCGGCTGCTGCGCGAGGACGGGCGCAGGACGTTCTCGGAGATGGCCGAGCTCGTCGGGCTGTCGGTGGCGGCGGTCAAGCGGCGGGTCGACCGGCTCAAGGAGATCGGCGTGATCACCGGCTTCTCGGTGCAGATCGACTACGCCAAGCTGGGGTGGGGCATCGAGGCGTTCACCGAGCTGCGCTATCCGGGCACGACGCCGGTCAGCGAGATCATCCGCACCGCCACGGACGTGCCGGAGGTGCAGGCGGTGTTCACGATCGCCGGCGACCCGGACGCGCTGATCCAGGTACGCGTGCGCGACCTGGGGCACCTCCAGCAGGTCATCGACCGGCTGCGCCGGGCAGGGGACGTCACGGGCACGAAGACGCTGCTGGTGCTCGGGTCGTGGACCCGGGACCTGCCGAGGTGAGCTCAGGGGGTGCGGCCGGTGTCGTCGCGGCGGGAGAAGTAGCGTACGAGCAGGCCGATCGCGAGCAGGACGGCCACGCCGAGACCGAGCATCCAGACCGACACGCCGGTCAGGGGCAGGGACCGGCCGGTGTGGTGCGCCGGGGGCGGCACGTCCTGGCCGGCGGCCGGGGCGGGGGCGGCCCGGGGCTGGTCCCTCGCCGGCTTCTCCGCCGGGCCCTCGCGCCTGACGTGCCCGTCCTTGCGCTCCTCCGCCCTGGGGGTCGCCGGCTCGGCGGGGGCGGGAGCGGGGGCGGGCTCGACCTCCGTGCCGGCGCAGGAGCGGTTGCCGGAGGTGTCCTCCTCCTGGCTGCCGGTGTGGACGGTGGCGCAGCTCTCGAACGTGCCCGCGGCGTCCGGGGTGACGGCGAACGTGAACGTCCGGCTCTCGTCCGGGGCCAGCGCGCCGATGGGGCAGATCAGAGCCGGCCCGTCCCCGGTGCACTCGGCCGGCCGGTCGGCGATGCGGCTCGCGGTGTGGTCCCGTACGAGGACGTCCCTCGCCTGCGAGGGGCCGTGGTTGGTCACCGTCACGGTGTAGGTGATGGTGTCGCCGGCCATCGCGGCGGACGGGCCGCTCTTGAGGATCTCGACGTCGGCCATGGTCCGGGTCTGCGTGACGAACCGGGTCTCGTCGCCGCCCGTGACCTGGACGCGGCTGGTGAGGGGCGTGCCCTCCGGCAGCGCGGGGTCGGTGGTGACCGGGACCTCGTAGGTGACGCTCTGCCCGGCCGGGACCGTCAGTCCGGGCCCGCCGCAGGTGACGGTGCGGTCGGTGCGGGAGCAGCCGGCGGGGAGGTGACCGGGGGTGAGGTTCCGGTCGAGCAGGTCGGTGACGGTGACGTCGCCGGCGTCCTGGCCGCCGGTGTTCGTGACGGTCAGCGTGTGGACGGCCTCGGCGCCGATGACCACCGGGTCCGGGGTGACGGACTGGACGATGCGCAGGTCGGCGGGCCCGGGGGACGGGGGCATGACCGGGTCCC